>NZ_JBIVDY010000005.1:0-475631 GCF_044747365.1 Kitasatospora sp. NPDC090091 | reverse complement strand
GTCGAGGGCGACGACGCGGGTCTCCCCCTCCCCGTAGACCTTGTTCAGGCCGGTGGCGCGGGCGGCCGCCCGGCCGGTGCGGACGGCGGTTGCGGTCGACGTGGTCACGGGGGTGCTCCTTGGGATCGCGGGCTGCGGACGGCGCCGGGGACGGCTGGACGGCCGGGCCCCAGGGGGCTTCCGGCCGTACCTCCATGCTCCGCCGTGTGATCACCCGTTCTCGTCGCTCCGCCGGACGGTTGGCCTGACCGCCGCTGGGCGTACGCCCAGGTGGGGCCCTCATCCTCCGGTATGACACCGACCCTGACCGGAGTGCGGTGGCCGGATCCTGCGCTTCCTTGGCCAAATCACGAACTGTTCGTCAGATGGCAAGGAAACATGACAACTTCCCCGGCTGGGAACATGCGAAAGAGCGATGCGGGCGACTAGGCTCAGGGGTGGCCTCGATGGAACGGAGCACCGGCTCCCGCCACCGCCGCGGCCGGTCCACAGGACGCCCGGATGGTGGAACGCAGACACGGGCAGCTTAAAACTGCTTGGCCGAAAGGCCGTGCCGGTTCGAGTCCGGCTCCGGGCACCGTTCTCGCGGGGACGCCGATCCGGCGTCCCCGCCGGGTGCTGTTCGGCGGATCCTCCTCGCGGCGTATCCTGATTCCTTTGCCAAGCCATTACCCTTGTGCTTCGGGCGGTGCAGTACCGCCACGGAGGGAATGAGCAATGAGAAGCAGCAACCCGGTCTTCTCGCGGGAGGGGTCCTTCACCCGCGAGTCCGGCTACGCGGGTTTCGGCACCACGCAGGCCCCGCAGGCCGGGAGCCCCTACGCCGCCAACCCCTACGGCCAGAGCGGCCCGTACGACAATAACCCGTACGGCAACAACCCGTACGGCAACAACCCGTACGCCCAGCAGGCCCCGGGGCAGCAGCCGCTGACCGACGACCAGCTGGTGGAGATGTACCGTGCGCCCTCCGCCGGTCCGCTGGCGACGGGTCGGATGACGCTCGACGACGTGGTCGCGCGCACCGCGATGACGCTGCTCACCCTGGTCGCCGCCGGCGGCGTGGCGTGGTTCGCGCTGCCCGACCGCAACTTCGGGTTCGCCGTCGGCGCCTCGCTGATCGCCTTCGTGGTCGGCATGGTGATCTCGTTCAAGCGCAGCGTCAGCCCGCCGCTGATCCTGCTCTACGCGGGCCTGGAGGGCTTCGCACTCGGTGCCGTCACCAAGGTGTTCAACACCATCTGGCCGGGCATCGCGATCCAGGCGGTGCTGGGAACGGCGGCGGTCTTCGCGGCGATGCTGATCGCCTACAAGACCGGCCGGATCCGGGTCACCCCGCGCTACACGCGGATCGGCATCGCGATCGCCATGGGCTTCGTGCTGCTGCTGCTGGTCAACATGGTCGCCGGGATGTTCGGCGCGGACATGGGCCTGCGCTCCGGCCCGCTGGGCATCGTGGTCGGCCTGATCGGCATCGGCCTCGGTGCGTTCTTCCTCTCGCTGGACTTCGCGGCCATCGAGGAGGCGATCGCCCAGGGCGCCCCGCAGAAGGAGGCCTGGCGGGCCGCCTTCGGGCTCACCCTGTCGCTGGTCTGGATCTACGTCGAGATGCTGCGGCTGATCGCCATCCTGCGCGGCGACGACTGATCCCGCAGGACCTTCGCGCCGCAGGCCGTGTCCGGCCGAGGCGCACTGCCGCCGGGCCCCGGAGCCGAGTGCTCCGGGGCCCGGCGGCTTTCGGGCCGGCCCGGGCTGGTTAGGCTCCCGGTATGCCCGAGACAGCCCCCCTCGTCGAAGCCGTCGACTCCCTGGCGGACCGCTTCCGCTCGATGCCGCAGAGCCGCCTGCTGGGCGCGGTGCCCGGCCACCCCTCGCGGGCGGTGGCCGCGCTGGCGCTCGCCCGGTGGCTGGCGGCGGCTGCGCAGAGCGCCGAGGGCGGCCCGGTGCGGGAGTTCCCGGACGCCGGGGCCTTCGTGGTCGGGGACCAGCTGGCCGTGGCCGGGCACGACCTGGCGGCCGCGCTGGCCGCGCTGCCGGCGGAGGCGCCGGTGCCGCTCCCGGAGCCGCTGGGCGGCCCCGCGCCGGCCGCGACGGTGCTCACCGCGGCCCTGGCCGAGGTGGCGGCCACCACCACCCTCTGCACCTGATCCCGTGGGCCGGCGGCCCGGAGTAGCCCCGACGCGAGCGGGTGACCCCCGCCCCGAGCTGCACCCCGGGCGAGCGGGCGACCCCGCCCCGAGCTGAAGGGCCGCGCCGGTGTCGAAAGGGTGGGCCCCTCCTGCCCGCTGGCGGGCAAGGAGGGCAAGCGAGGACGCCGCGAGGTACGAGCGGCGTTGGAGCGCCGACCGTCGACACCGGACCGGAGCGGCCCGGAGGCGAGCGGGCGACAAAACAGTACCGGCCGGATCGATAACCCCTTCGATCCGGCCGGCTTTCGGGTTCGGCGTGTGCGGTCGGCCATCGGCGGCCGCTCGGGTCAGATGCTGGCGACCACCCGGTCGGCGAGCACGTAGACGGCGTCCTCGTCGGTCGAGAAGGTCAGCGAGTAGGAGCCGGAGAACCGGGAGCCGCCGAGCAGCCGGACGTCCTCGCCGGCGCGGACGGCGTCGATCAGCCGGTACGCGGCCTCGCGGTCGCCGGGGGCGACACAGAGCGTGGTGCCGTCGGCGAAGGCGTACACGTCCAGGGTGCCGAGCGGGCCGGGGCGGACGTCCACCAGGGCGATGCGGTCCTCGGCCAGCGCGGTCAGCCGGGTGTCGGTCCACTCGCGGGACGGTGCCTGGCTCGGCACGAAGTCGGGGTGCGAGGGGTGGCGGCGCGGGTCCGGGGCGGCCGCCGGGGCCTCCTCGACGGCCGCGTCGGCGTCCAGCAGGCCGGCCTCCAGGCCGGTGGCGAGCAGGTCGGCCTCCCGGCGGGCCCGCGCGTCGCCGCCGGCGTCCGCGGTCGGGTGGCCGGTCGGGTGGCCGGACGCCGGGTGGCCGGGCCGCAGCGGGGCGCCGCCGTCGGTGCCGGGCTCGGCCGGGGCGACGCCGCCCTCGTTGATCAGGTCCTCCAGCGCGGAGCGCAGCGCCTCGCCGAACTCCGGGTCCATCGTGCCCGCGTTGTCGACGGCGTCCTGCGGCCCGGTCGGGCGGGGGAAGAAGAGCGGCCACTCGTCCGTGGTGCCGAGCACGCTCGCGAACGGGGAGTCGAACAGCGGCGCGTCCTCGGCCGCGCGGGCCTC
Organism: Kitasatospora sp. NPDC090091; assembly: GCF_044747365.1. Taxonomy (NCBI): domain Bacteria; kingdom Bacillati; phylum Actinomycetota; class Actinomycetes; order Kitasatosporales; family Streptomycetaceae; genus Kitasatospora; species Kitasatospora sp. NPDC090091. The sequence goes on along the minus strand of NZ_JBIVDY010000005.1, from coordinate 472,411 downwards.
CTGCTCGGCCCAGAACGCCCGGGCCTCGGTGATCTCCCGCTCGCGGTCGGCGGCGAGCGCCTCGGCGACGGCGCGGCGTATCGCCGCCTCGTCGACCGGTGCGGGTGCGGCGGTGGCCGCGGCCTGCGCGTCCAGCCTGCGGGAGAGTCCCCGGACGTGGAGCAGCACGGCGGTCGACACGGCGATCAGGATCAGCAGCAGGATGGTGTAGACGGCGCTCACGGAACGTACTCCTAGGGAGGAGTGGAACGGGGTTACGTCTCCACACTGCCGCATGCGGGGCTGTTACCGCAGTGGCGAATGTCTAATTTGTCCCGGACTTTCGCCCTTGTCCCCAAATTGTTAGGTAACACCGTTCTACGCTGCGGAGTTGATCCGCTCCGCACCGTCGATTTCCGGTCCGGAATCGAAAGAAAAGAGGGCCGGATCGACCTCGCGGTGTGATCCGGCCCTCAATTACTCTGCGTCACTCCAAACGGGTGGTCTGGACCCCCCGGGGTTGACGCGGTCCGTGCAGTGTGCGCAATACGGGGCTCAGCTGAGCCGCTCGATGACCATCGCCATGCCCTGGCCGCCGCCGACGCACATGGTCTCCAGGCCGAACTGCTTGTCGTGCCACTGCAGGGAGTTGATCAGCGTGGTGGTGATCCGGGCGCCGGTCATGCCGAAGGGGTGACCGACCGCGATGGCGCCGCCGTTGACGTTCAGCTTGTCCAGGTCGATGCCGAGGTCCCGGTAGGACGGGATGACCTGGGCCGCGAAGGCCTCGTTGATCTCGACCAGGTCGATGTCGCCGATGGTCAGCCCGGCGCGCTTGAGCGCCTGCTTCGAGGCCTCGACCGGGCCGTAGCCCATGATCTCGGGGGAGAGCGCGCTGACGCCGGTGGAGACCACCCGGGCGAGCGGGGTGATGCCGAGCTCGCGGGCCTTGGTGTCGGACATGATGACCAGCGCGGCGGCGCCGTCGTTCAGCGGGCAGCAGTTGCCGGCGGTGACGGTGCCGTCCGGACGGAACACCGGCTTGAGGCCGGAGACGCCCTCCACCGTGACGCCGGCGCGCGGGCCGTCGTCCGTGCTGACCACGGTGCCGTCGGGCAGCGTGACCGGGGTGATCTCGCGCTCCCAGAAGCCGGCCTTGATGGCGGCCTCGGCGAGGTTCTGCGAGCGGACGCCGAACTCGTCCTGCTCGGCGCGGGTGATGCCCTTGAGCGCGGCCAGGTTCTCGGCGGTCTGGCCCATCGCGATGTAGGCGTCGGGCAGCAGGCCGTCCTCACGCGGGTCGTGCCACTCGCCGCCGCCCTCCTCGGCGCGCTTGGCGGTGCGTGCCTGGGCGTCGTCGAAGAGCGGGTTCATGGTGCCCGGCATGCCGTCCGAGGTGCCGTGGATGCTGCGCGAGACGGTCTCGACGCCGGCGGAGATGAAGACGTCGCCCTCGCCGGCCTTGATCGCGTGCAGCGCCATCCGGGTGGTCTGCAGCGAGGAGGAGCAGTAGCGGGTGATGGTGGCGCCGGGGAGGTAGTCCATCCCCATCTGGACGGCCACGATGCGGGCCAGGTTGTGGCCCTGCTCGCCGCCGGGCAGGCCACAGCCCAGCATCAGGTCGTCGATCTCGCGCGGGTCGAGCTGCGGCACCTTGGCCAGCGCGGCGCCGATGATGTGCGCGGTCAGGTCGTCCGGGCGGACGTCCTTGAGAGAGCCCTTGAAGGCCCGGCCGATCGGCGAACGGGCGGCGCTGACGATGACGGCTTCGGGCATGGCGGGCTCCTCGCTGAGTGACCTTCGGACTGTCCGCCGGGCAGGGGCGCCCGGGCGGCCGGCCGACCCGGGGCCGGGCGGGCGGGGACGTCCGGGAGGAAAGTTACCGCCTGGTAGGTCAGGCGTCACCCGCAGCAGCGTGTGAGCTGGCCGACGTATTCCCGTCCGCGGGGCTCCCGTCCGCGGCGCCGTCGTCCGCGCTCCCCGGGGCCGCGGCCGGCCGGCCCGCCGTGGCGCCGTCGTCCGCGGTGCCCGGGCCTGTGGCGCCGTCCGTCGCCGGCTCCGCGGCCCCGGCGGCCGGCAGGCCGACCCGCAGCCGCTGCCGCAGCAGCGCCCAGCGCCGGACCGTGCCGTCGGCGCCGACCGCGGCCACCTCGGTGCCCGACCGGCCGGCCGCGGCCGCCGCGGCCACCGCCACCGGCAGCACCGCCTCGCCCGGGACCTGGCCGGCCGGCCGCTCCTCCTCCGGCCAGAGGCCGAGCGCGGCGCAGACCGAGGGCAGGACGGCCATCGCCGCGGTCGCGTAGCCCTGGGCCGAGGGGTGGTAGCGGTCGGCCGCGAACATCTCGGGGCGCGCCGCGAACTCCGGCCCGAGCAGCGAGCCGAGCGAGACCGTCCGGCCGCCCGCCTCCACCACGGCGATGGTCTGCGCGGCGGCCAGCTGCCGGCTGAGCCGCCGGGCCACCCAGCGCAGTGGCGGGCGCACCGGCTTGATGGTGCCGAGGTCGGGGCAGGTGCCGACCACCACCTCGCTGCCGTTGGCGCGCAGCGCCGCGACCGCCTCGCCGAGCTGGCGCACCGCGAGCTGGGCCGGGCTGTGCCGGGTGACGTCGTTGGCGCCGATCATGATCACGGTGATGTCGGGGTGGTGCGGCAGGGCCAGCTCCAGCTGACCGGAGAGGTCGACGGAGCGCCCGCCGGAGAAGGCCACGTTGACCAGCCGGACCGGGCGTTCGGCCACCGAGGCGAGGCCGGCCGCGAGCAGCGCGCCCGGGGTCTCGCGGGCCCGCAGCACGCCGAGGCCGGCGGCGGTGGAGTCGCCGAGGAAGGCCAGGACCAGCGGGGGCTGGGGCTCGGTGCCGTCGGCGAAGGCCTCGCCGTAGACGCCGTTGGCCTTGGGCGGGTCGCCGTCCAGCATGCCGATGGCCTGGATGGCCAGCTTGCTCTCGGTCAGCAGTACGCCGACCAGGCCGACCCCCAGCAGGCCGAGGCCACCGCCGCCGTAGGCGGCCGCGGTGGCGATCCGGCGGGCCACCCGGGCCCGCGACTCCTGTGCCCCTGGCATCCGGTGCCCCCTTCACGTCGTCGTGCCGCCCCCGGCGGGGCATCTCCAGTGCACCTGATACACCCCTACTACCCGCGTTGGCGGCGGCCTACGACGGGGGTGGGCCATTCGTGGCGGGGGGCGTGCGGCACCGCTTCCGGGGGCGGCGGCGGGGCGGGGCCGTGACGGGTGTGCCGTAGGGGAGGGCTGGGGCCGGTGGCACGCCCTAGGCTTTGCAGTACCGAAAGCACTCGCATGCCCACAGACCGGGAGGACCCCCGTGCGGTACCACAACTCGATCATCGACCTGGTCGGCAACACGCCGCTGGTCAAGCTGAACAAGGTCACCGAGGGCATCAGCGCGACCGTGCTGGCGAAGGTCGAGTACTTCAACCCCGGCGGCTCGGTGAAGGACCGGATCGCGATGCGCATGATCGAGGCCGCCGAGGCCTCGGGCGCGCTGAAGCCCGGCGGCACCATCGTCGAGCCGACCTCCGGCAACACCGGCGTCGGCCTGGCGATCGTGGCCCAGCAGAAGGGCTACAAGTGCATCTTCGTCTGCCCCGACAAGGTGTCCACCGACAAGATCAACACGCTGCGCGCGTACGGCGCCGAGGTGGTCGTCTGTCCGACCGCCGTCGCCCCGGAGCACCCGGACTCCTACTACAACGTCTCCGACCGCCTGGTCCGCGAGACGCCCAACGCCTGGAAGCCGGACCAGTACTCCAACCCGGACAACCCGGCCTCGCACTACTACTCCACCGGCCCGGAGCTGTGGGAGCAGACCGAGGGGAAGATCACCCACTTCGTGGCCGGCGTCGGCACCGGCGGCACCATCTCCGGCACCGGCAACTACCTGAAGGAGGTCTCCGGCGGCAAGGTCAAGGTGATCGGCGCCGACCCGGAGGGCTCGGTGTACTCCGGCGGCACCGGCCGGCCGTACCTGGTCGAGGGCGTCGGTGAGGACTTCTGGCCGACCGCCTACGACCGCGACGTCGCGGACGGGATCGTCGCCGTCTCCGACAAGGACTCGTTCCAGATGACCCGCCGCCTCGCCAAGGAGGAGGGCCTGCTGGTCGGCGGCTCCTGCGGCATGGCCGTGGTGGCCGCGCTGGAGGTCGCCCGCGACCTCGGCCCGGACGACGTCGTGGTCGTGCTGCTGCCGGACGGCGGCCGCGGCTACCTGTCCAAGATCTTCAACGACGACTGGATGGCCGACTACGGCTTCCTGCCGTCGGCCACCGACGAGGCGCACATCGGCGAGGTGCTGGCCCGCAAGGACGCCATCGAGCACGAGGGCATCCCGCAGTTCGTCCACATGCACCCGAACGAGACCGTCGCCGAGGCGGTCCGGGTGCTGCGCGAGTACGGCGTCTCGCAGATGCCGGTGGTCTCCCCGGGTGCCGGGCACCCCGACATCATGGCCGGCGAGGTGATCGGCTCGGTGGTGGAGAAGCTGCTGCTGGAGGGCGTCTTCTCGAACGAGATCCAGCTGACCGACACGCTGGACAAGGTGATGTCCAAGCCGCTGCCGGTGGTCGGCTCGGGCGAGACCGTCACCAACCTGATGACCGTGCTGGAGAAGGACGACGCCGCGGTGGTGCTGGTCGAGGGCAAGCCGCAGGGCATCGTCACCCGCCAGGACCTGCTGGGCTTCCTGACCGGCCGGACCGGTCACTGACCCCCGGTCAGTTCCGCTCCGTGCCGAGCCGCTGAGGGTTCGTCCGCGGGTGAAGTGGTACACCGGCGTCACCTGCACGCAGCACGCGCTTAACACGGCTCGTGCATCGTTGGGGTCAACGGCGAGACGCCGAGCGAGGCGACGACGACCGGCCGGGAGCGGCTCCCCGGCGGGCGTGGTCGTCTCAGGACACACAGGTCGGCCCTGATCCGGCCGGCCGTGTCCCCTTCGCGGGAGGCGCCGTCGTCCCGCTCCTGCCCGGCTCCGGCCGGTGCCAGGGTGCGGTGGCTCCCGCGGCAACCGCCGCGCCGCTCGGCGCGTCTCCGCGGCTCCCGGGTGGGGGAGCCCAGGCGGAGGCAGCAGGGCCGGCCCCTCTCCGGAGGGGCCGGCCCCGCTGGTTGCCGGGCGCCGCCGGTCGCCGGATGCGCGGCGCGCGTCCGGGGTGCCGCGGTCCGGTGCCTGCGGGCGGTTTCCCGTACGCTCGCACGCATGACCAGCACTGACACGACCGGCCAGGACGCCCCGCGCTACGTCCGGCTCAGCATCGAGCTCATCGCCGAGATCACCGACGAGGGTGCGCTCAAGGCGGCCGCCCTGCAGCAGGTGACGGACGATGAGTACCTCGACGACGACGAGCGCGCCCAGTCCGTCGAGGCCATCGAGGTGGACCCGTCGGGTTCGCTCGCCCACTTCATCGACCCGGTCGCCCTCCTCGGCGACGTCCCGGGCGTGGAGCTCGCCTCCGCGACCTGGGAGTCCGCCCAGACCGAGTTCGACCCGGAGGGTGAGGGCTGGGACGAGTACACGGTGGAGGAGTCCGCCGAGTAGCCGCCCGCCCGTCACGGCTCAAGAGCGCCCGACCTGCCCGTGCAGGTCGGGCGCTCTGTCCATATTTGGCGTGTTTGGCGGTCACTTGAGTAGGCTCATACCAACGTTTCCCGTTGGTGATGGAACCCGTGAAGGGGTGGATTGCGTTCTTGTATCCGTAATGCCCGGGATGATCAGCAGGGCCGGGATGATCAGCAGGGAGAGCGCGACGTGACACCACGGGACGGGCGGGGCCGGGCGGCCGGCGGGCACTGGAGCCGGCGCGGCGTGCTGGCCGGGCTGATCGGCGCGCCGGTGCTGTTGCTGGCGGCCTGCAACGACAGCAAGGGCGACGAGGGCGGCAACGCGGCCGGCGGGTCCGGGTCCTCGGGCGGCTCGGGCTCCTCGGGGGCCGACGGGACCGGGACGGCGGCCGGCGCGAGCAGCTCGCCGAAGACCTCGGCGGCCGTGATCACCGTGACGCCCGCCGACGGCGCCACCGCCGCCAGCTTCAGCGACCCGGTCAAGGTCACCGTCACCGGCGGCACGCTGGGCACGGTCGAGGTCGTCGACTCGGCCGGCAAGGCGCTGGCCGGCGAGCTCTCCGCGGACGGCACCGGCTGGACCTCGGCCGCCGCGCCGGTCAGCGGCACCAAGTACACCGTCACCGCCACGGCCGCCGACAAGGACCGGCTGGAGGCGAACGCCAACGCCACCTTCACCACGGCCACCCCGGCCAACACCTTCGTCGGCTACTTCACCCCCGAGGACGGCTCCGTCGTCGGCGTCGGCATGCCGGTCTCGATCAACTTCAGCAAGCCGGTCACCGACCGCCAGGCCGTCCAGCAGGCGATCACCGTCATAGCCGAGCCGGGCGTCGAGATCGTCGGGCACTGGTTCTCCAGCACCCGCCTCGACTTCCGGCCGCAGGACTACTGGGCCAAGGGCACCAAGGTCACCCTCAAGCTCCGGCTCAAGGACGTGCAGGGCGCCAAGGGCGTCTACGGGACCCAGTCCAAGGACGTCCGCTTCACCGTCGGCCGTGCGCAGACCAGCGTCGCCGACCTCGCCGCGAAGAAGCTCACCGTCACCACCGACGGCCAGGTCAGCGCGGTCTACGCGATCTCCGGGGGCTCGCCCGAGTACCGCACCTGGGGCGGCAAGATGGTCATCTCCGAGCAGTTCCAGCAGACCCGGATGAACTCGCAGACCGTCGGCCTGGGCAGCGAGTACGACATCTCCGACGTGCCGCACGCCCAGCGGCTCACCACCTCCGGCACCTTCATCCACGGCAACTACTGGTCCCCGCCGTCGATCTTCGGCGGCCAGAACACCAGCCACGGCTGCGTCGGCCTGCAGGACGTCAAGGGCGCGCAGGACCAGGGCGTGGACGGCGCCAGGTTCTACAAGAGCTCGATGGTCGGCGACGTGGTCGAGGTGGTGAACTCCGGCGACAGGACCGTCGAGCCGTCCAACGGGCTGAACGGCTGGAACATGGGCTGGGCCGCCTGGAAGGCCGGCAGCGCGGTCTGAGTGCCCGGCCGCGGCACCCATTGCCCGGCCCGGCACCCATGCCCGCCCCGGAACACCCCGCCCGCACGTCCGGTGGACGCGCCACCGCCCCGCCGGGGCAGGCACCCGGCGGGGCGGTGGCGGCGGGACCCGGGCGGGGTCAGCGCTTGGCGTAGTCGGCGAAGCCCTGCCAGTCGATCACGACGCAGGGCTCGTCGCCGAGCACCCAGGCGTCGTGGCCGGGCGGGCAGATCATGAAGTCGCCGGGGCCGAACTCGGCCTCCTCGCCGTCGTCCATCACGATCTTCATCCGGCCGGAGATCACGTACCCCATGTGGGCCGCCTGGCAGGTCTCGGTGCCCGCGATCGGCTTGATGTGCTTGGTCCACTGCCAGCCGGGCCGGAACACCCCGCGGCCGACGGCGCCGGCCTCCTGGTTGACCAGGCGGACTTCCCCCATGCCCGCCTCGAAGGGGCGGACCTCCTCGGGATCGTCGAAGCTCTTGCGGACGAGACCGGCCATCGGTGCCTCCTCGGGACGGCGGCAGGCCCCGTCACCAGCACTCGGTGACGGGGCCTGCCGGCTGGTCCTTCCAGTCTGCGCCTCGGACGCCCCCGCTGCCCGCGCTCAGCCCCCGGTGCGGGCGACCCCGATCGGGCAGCTCGCGCCGGTGCCGCCGAGGCCGCAGTAGCCGTTCGGGTTCTTGGCGTCGGACAGGTACTGCTGGTGGTACGGCTCGGCCGGGTAGAACGGGCCGGCCGGGGCGATCTCGGTGGTGATCGGGCCCAGCCCGATCGCGGTCAGCGCGGGCTGGAAGGCGTCCCGGGTGGCCGCGGCGGCCGCCGCCTGGGCCGGCGAGTGGGTGTAGACGGCGGACCGGTACTGGGTGCCGACGTCGTTGCCCTGCCGGTTGCCCTGGGTCGGGTCGTGCGCCTCCCAGAAGGTCTTCAGCAGCCGCTCGTACGGGATCACCGCCGGGTCGAAGACGACCCGGACCGCCTCGGTGTGCCCGGTCAGCCCGCTGCACACCTCGTCGTACGTCGGATTGGGGGTGAATCCGCCCTGGTAGCCCACCAGCGTCGTCCAGACGCCGGGCAGGCGCCAGAACGTGCGCTCGGCACCCCAGAAGCAGCCGAGGCCGAAATCGGCCACTTCCAGCCCCTCCGGGTACGGGCCGGTGAGCGGGTTGCCGAGCACGGTGTGCGGCTCGCGCAGGGTGACGGCCGGCGACTGCCGGCCGGGCAGTGCCTGGTCGGCGGGGACGAGCGAGGTCTTGACGCGGTTGAACAGCACGGCCTGCTCCATCGGGTCGGTAAGGGTGGCGCAGGTTGCAACGCGGACGGCCGCCCGCGGATTCCGGGCACTCCCACCCTTCCGGGAGGCGCCCCGGCGTTCGGCCACTACGCTCGGACACATGACCGAGCACCAGCTTCCCCAGGGCTTCGAGACCCTCGCCATCCACGCGGGTCAGGAAGCAGACCCCCAGACCGGGGCCGTCGTCACGCCGATCTACCAGGTGTCCACCTACAAGCAGGACGGGGTGGGCGGCCTGCGGGGCGGCTACGAGTACAGCCGCAGCGCCAACCCGACCCGCACCGCGCTGGAGGAGTGCCTCGCGGCGCTGGAGGGCGGCGCCCGCGGCCTCGCCTTCGCCTCCGGCCTCGCGGCCGAGGACACCCTGCTGCGCACCATCCTCAAGCCGGGCGACCACATCGTGATCCCCAACGACGCGTACGGCGGCACCTTCCGGCTGTTCGCCAAGGTCCTGACCCGCTGGGGCGTCGAGTTCTCCGTCGCCAACACCCAGGACCTCGCCACCGTCCGCGAGGCGCTGCGCCCCAACACCCGCGCGGTCTGGGTGGAGACCCCGTCCAACCCGCTGCTGGGCATCACCGACCTGACCGCGCTCGCCGAGATCGCGCACGGCGCCGGCGCGCTGCTGGTCGTCGACAACACCTTCGCCAGCCCGTACCTGCAGCAGCCGATCGCGCTCGGCGCCGACGCGGTCGTGCACTCCACGACCAAGTACATGGGCGGGCACTCGGACGTCGTCGGCGGCGCCCTGGTGCTGGCCGACGCGGCGCTCGGCGAGGAGGTCGCGTACCACCAGAACGCGATGGGCGCGGTCTCCGGCCCGTTCGACGCCTGGCTGGTGCTGCGCGGCATCAAGACCCTCGGCGTCCGGATGGACCGGCACAGCTCCAACGCCGAGAAGGTCGCCGAGCTGCTGGCCGGTCACCCCAAGGTCAGCCAGGTGCTGTACCCGGGCCTGCCGGAGCACCCCGGCCACGACATCGCCGCCAAGCAGATGAAGGCCTTCGGCGGCATGGTCTCCTTCCGCGTCAACGGCGGCGAGGAGGCGGCGGTCGAGGTCTGCAACCGCGCGCAGCTGTTCACCCTCGGCGAGTCGCTGGGCGGCGTCGAGTCGCTGATCGAGCACCCTGGCCGGATGACCCACGCCTCGGTGGCCGGCTCGGCCCTGGAGGTCCCCGCGGACCTGGTCCGGGTCTCGGTCGGCATCGAGTCGATCGACGACCTGCTGGCCGACCTGCAGCAGGCCCTCGGCTGACCTGACCTGACCTGCCTGACCGAAACCGGTCAGGCGCCGGCGCCCTGCCGGCCCGCCGTGTACGACTCCATGGAGTGGTTGAAGCGGGCCAGCAGGGCGCAGAACGCGCGCTGCTCCTCGGGCGGCCAGTCGGCCAGCAGCCGGCGGGCCAGCTCGGCCCGCCCGGCCAGCACTTCGGCCAGCCGACCGGCGCCGAGCGGGGTCAGCGCGAGCCGGACGGCGCGGCGGTCGGCCGGGTCCTGGACCCGGCCGACCAGGCCGGCCGCGACCAGCGGGGCGACCTGCCGGGTGACGGTGGAGGAGTCGACGCCGAGCGCGTCGGCCAGGGCCTTGACGTTGGCGGGCCCGTGCCGCTCCAGCCGGTCGAGCAGCAGGTAGGCGGCCCGGTCCAGGGCGCCCAACCCGCCGGAGCTGCGGACCTGTTCCATCCGCCGGGCGAGCACCGCGAGCTGGTACTGGAGTTGGGTGTGCACGGGGTCGGTGCGGTCGGTGGCCTGGGGCGAGGGCGTCGTCATCGCGGCTCACGATCGTCGTGCGGTGAGAGAGGCTCAGAACCAGCAGGGTACGCGGCGGGGACGGGCCCGGGAACAGCGCCGACATCCCCGGTCGGCGGTGCCGCCCGCCGGGGGGCGTGTCTGACAATTCCCGCCGGGCGTGCGACGCCGGGGCACGCACGCCCCCAGCCTCCGGCCGGGAGGTAACCCCACGCCGCGTTGTCGTCGGTCGCCGATGGCCCCCAGCCTTCGGCCGGGAGGTGCCCCACCGCATGGACTCCGCCCCCAGCCTCCGGCCGGGAGGTGCCCCCACCTCCGCCTTGCGATGCACGCACCCCGACGCCGCACGCTGATCCGACGCGAATTGTCAGACACGCCCTACGCTGCTGCCATGCACAGCTGGCCGATCACCATCGACGATGTCCGCGGCGCCCAGAAGATGCTCGCCGGGGTCGCCCGGGTCACGCCGATGGAGGGCAGCCGCCACCTCTCCGCGCTGATCGGCTCGCCGGTCCACCTGAAGTGCGAGAACCTGCAGCGCACCGGCTCGTTCAAACTGCGCGGGGCGTACGTGCGGATCGCGGGGCTCTCGCCGGTGCAGCGGGCCGGCGGCGTGGTCGCGGCGAGCGCCGGCAACCACGCCCAGGGGGTGGCGCTGGCGGCCTCGCTGCTCGGGGTGCACTCGACGGTCTTCATGCCGGTGGCCGCGCCGCTGCCCAAGGTGGCGGCGACCCGTGAGTACGGCGCCGAGGTCCGGCTGCACGGGGCCACCGTGGACGAGGCACTGCTGGCCGCGCAGCGGTACTCGGAGGCGACCGGCGCGGTGTTCATCCACCCCTTCGACCACTGGGACGTGGTCACCGGCCAGGCCACCGTCGGCCTGGAGATCCTGGAGCAGTGCCCGGAGGTGCGCACCATCCTGGTCGGGGTGGGCGGCGGCGGGCTGCTGGCCGGGATCGCGGCGGCGGTGAAGCCGCTGCGCCCGGACGTCCGGGTGATCGGGGTGCAGGCGGCGGGCGCGGCCGCGTACCCGCCCTCGCTGGTGGCGGGGCGCCCGGTCTCGCTGGAACACTTCGCCACCATGGCCGACGGGATCATGGTCGGCCGGCCCGGGGACATCCCGTTCGAGGTGGTCAACACGCTGGCGGACGGGGTCCGGACGGTCTCCGAGGACTCGCTCTCCCGGGCCTTGCTGCTCGGCCTGGAGCGGCTGAAGCTGGTGGTGGAGCCGGCCGGGGCGAGCCCGGTGGCGGCGCTGCTGGAGCACCCGGACGCTTTCGAGGGCCCGGTGGTGGCGGTGCTCTCCGGCGGCAACATCGACCCGCAGCTGATGCAGCGGGTGCTCCGGCACGGTCTGGCGGCGGCCGGCCGCTACCTGTCGTTGCGGGTGCGGCTGGCGGACAAGCCGGGCTCGCTCGCCGACCTGCTCGGGGTGCTGACCCGGCTGGACGCCAACGTGCTGGACGTGGCGCACGTGCGGATCGACCCGCGGCTGGGTCTGGCCGAGGTCGAGGTGGACCTCCACCTGGAGACCAAGGGGCCGGAGCACTGCGCGGCGGTGGTCGGCGAGCTGCGCGACGCGGGGTACGTCGTCTCCCGGTAGGCCTCCCGTTCCCCGTCCGTCCCCCGGTTGTCAGTGGTCCCTGTCACGATGGCGGAGCCTCGCCCCTTGACGCGATATATCGCGTGCTGGAAGACTCGCGATACATCGCGTTCTGTGGCGGCACGGTGAAAACCGGGTCGCCCGCTCGCCTCGATCCGGGGCAGAGTGGGACAGATCGCTCATATCGTCCGAGGAGATGAGGCAGGCCCATGGCGCCAGCCATCCAAGCCGAGAACCTGGTGAAGACCTTCGGCGACGTACGAGCCCTGGACGGCGTCAGCCTGGACGTCCCCGAGGGCACGGTGCTCGGGCTGCTCGGCCCGAACGGCGCCGGCAAGACCACCACCGTGCGCGTCCTCACCACCCTGCTCCGCCCCGACTCCGGCCGCGCCACGGTGGCCGGCGTCGACGTGCTCAAGCATCCGAACCGGGTCCGCAGCCTGATCGGGCTCTCCGGCCAGTACGCCGCGGTCGACGAGTACCTGACCGGGTTCGAGAACCTCCAGATGGTCGGCGAGCTCTACCAGATGAGCGCCCGCGACGCGAAGGCGCGGGCGCTGGAGCTGCTGGAGTGGTTCAACCTCACCGAAGCCAAGGACCGCACCGCCAAGACGTACTCCGGCGGTATGCGCCGCCGCCTCGACCTCGCCGCCGCGCTGGTCGTCCGGCCGCCGGTGATGTTCCTGGACGAGCCGACCACCGGCCTCGACCCGCGCAACCGGCTCGCCCTCTGGGAGGTCATCGAGACCCTGGTCGAGCAGGGCACCACGCTGCTGCTCACCACCCAGTACCTGGAGGAGGCCGACCGGCTCGCCCACGACATCGCCGTGGTCGACCACGGCCGGGTGATCGCCCGCGGGACGGCCGACCAGCTGAAGGCGCAGATCGGCGGCGAGCGGATCGAGGTCGTGGTGCACCGCGCCGACCTGGTCGCCGACGCCGTCTCGGCGCTCTCCGCGTACGCCCTCGGCGAGCCGGCGGTGGAGAAGAACACCCGCCGGATCACCGTGCCGGTCAGTGGCGGCGCCAAGGTGCTCGCGGACGCCATCCGCGAGCTGGACGCCCGCTCGATCGAGATCGACGACATCGGTCTGCGCCGGCCCACCCTGGACGACGTCTTCCTCTCCCTCACCGGCCACGTCACCGAGGCCGAGGAGGAGGGCGGCGCCGCCGGCAAGGGCGGCCGCGGGCACGGCAAGGGCCACGCCGGCCAGGGCGACGACGACGGCGACGACGGTCAGGGCCCCGACAAGCAGGCCGTCGCGGCCGGTAAGGAACTGTGAGATGACGACCGCCACCGAGCACGCCATCGGCGGGGCGATACCGAAGCAGCGCCGGGGCGCGGCCGCCACCCTGCACGACTCCTGGGTGGTCGCCAAGCGGAACCTGCGCCGGATGACCAGGATCCCCGAGATCGTGGTGTTCGGGCTCATGCAGCCGGTGATGTTCGTGCTGCTGTTCTCCTATGTCATGGGCGGGGCCATCCAGATCCCCGGGACGCAGGCCAGCTCCGACACGTACATCCAGTTCCTGATGGCGGGCATCTTCGCCCAGACCGTCACCTTCGCCACCGCCGGCGCCTCGGCCGGCATCGCGGAGGACATGACCAAGGGCCTGGTGGACCGGTTCCGCTCGCTGCCGATGGCCCGCTCCGCGGTGCTGGTCGGCCGCACCCTGGCGGACCTCTGCCAGACCGCGTTCACCCTGGTGGTGCTCGCGGTGGTGGCGCTGGCGGTCGGCTGGCGGATCCACGACGGCGTGCTGTCGGCGCTGGGCGCGTTCGGGCTGCTGCTCCTGCTCGGCTACGCCTTCTCCTGGATCGGCGCGCTCATCGGCCTCTCGGTGCGCAGCCCCGAGGCGGCCACCTCGGCCGGGCTGATCTGGCTCTTCCCGCTGACGTTCATCTCCAACGCCTTCGTGCCGATCAGCTCGATGCCGGGCTGGCTGCAGCCGATCGCCTACTGGAACCCGTTCAGCGCCACCGTGCAGGCCTGCCGCGACCTCTTCGGCAACCAGGTCGGCCCGGTGGACTCCGCCTGGCCGATGCAGCACGCCGCGCTGGTGTCGGTGCTCTGGTCGGTGCTGATCACCGTCGTCTTCTCCTGGCTGTCGGTGCGCAAGTACCGCTCGGCCGCGGGCTGACGCCCGGCGCGCCGGGCGGGCCCTTCACGCGAGGGCCGGACGCGCGAGCCCGACGCACGAGGGCGGCCGCGGAGCAATGCTCCGCGGCCGCCCTCGGTGTGTACGGCGGTCAGCCGTTGTGTGGCTTGACGTCGATGATCTTGACCGCGGCCTGCTTGCCGTTGGGCAGCTCGTAGGCGGCGTCGTCGCCCACCTTCTTGCCGTCGATGGCGCGGCCCAGCGGGGACTGCGGCGAGTAGATGTCCAGGTCGTCGCTGCCGGCCATCTCGCGCGAGCCGAGCAGGAAGGTCATCGTGTCGTCCTCGTCGCCGTCGAAGGCGACCGTGACGACCATGCCCGGGGCCACCACGCCCGAGTCCGCGGGAGCCTCGCCGACCTTGGCGCGCTCCAGGAGCTGGGTGAGCTGGCGGATGCGCAGCTCGTACTTGCCCTGCTCCTCCTTGGCGGCGTGGTAGCCGGCGTTCTCCTTGAGGTCACCCTCTTCGCGCGCCGCCTCGATCTTCTGGGCGATCTCGATGCGCCAGGTGCCGGTCAGGTGGTCCAGCTCGGCCTTGAGCTGGTCGTAGCCGGCCTGAGTGAGCCAGGTCACGTGGTCGCTGGTCTGGGTCACAGGTGCTCCTCGTAGGTGCTGGGGCTGTGCTGAGGGTGTGAGTCGTCAGCAGGTCGGTGGTTGAGATATCGGTGGTGGAGATATCGGTCGTAACTACAAAGCAACGCCCGCTCCCGTACCTCTTGGTGCGGAAGGGGCGAAACCACGAGCCTAACAACTCCCGCCGACAAGCGGGAGGGCCGTTGGCGTGCCGTTGACGGTGGCGTTGCGCCGAGATGTACAGGAGCCGGTCCGCAGGACTCCTCTACGGATTCCCGCTCTCCAGATCGAATATGCGCCCGCTCGGCGGCGGGCCGCCGACGGTCACCCGGCCGGGAGGCCGGCGGACCGGTCAGCCGGGCGCCCGACCGCCCTGCCCGACCGCCCTGCCCGGGGTTGCTCGGCCGGGGCCACCCGGCCGGGGCCGCTCGGTCGGGGTCACTTGGCCGGGGTGCAGCCCAGCAGCTCGGCGGTGGTGCCGCGGGAGGTCGTCCGCAGACTCACCCACGCGTCGTAGCTGGAGCCGCCGGCCGGGACGGGGAAGTCCGCCACACCGACCACGGCGCCGTCGGCGCCCTGCGAGCGGACGGTGCAACTGCCCGAGGTGCCGTCGCTCTTGCGCACGGCCAGGTGCAGCTTCATCTCGCCGTCCGAGACCGCCTCGAAGGTCGGGACGAGCCCGTTCATCGTGGTCTCGCGGATCAGGTAGGAGCCGCCGAGCCAGGCCAGCAGACCCAGCGCGACCACGGCGCAGACCGCGCCCACCGCCTTGAGGCGGCGGTCCGTCTCGCGGTCGTCGCGTCGGCCGTAGCGCCCCTCGGGCAGCTGCGGGGTGGTGGTGCCTGCGGTCATCGGGCTCGTTCCTCTCCTGCGAGGGCCTGCTCCCGGCCCGGGGGCCGGGCGACGCCCCGGTGATGCCGGGGGAATGCGACGCTCCTCCAGTCCGTCACTATAGGAGGGGCACGCCCGCGGCCGGTCCGGCGGGGGCGGGGCTCGGCCGTGTCGGCGGCGCGGCGGCTGATCGCCGCGGCGCACTCTCCGGCCGGTCCCGCGGTGACGCGGCCCCGAACCGAGCGGCTCAGACCGATGGGCGGACCGGCCTTGCGGGCGGGACGCCCGGACATTGTGGAAGGAACGCACGCGTTGACTGAGCAGTTGCGACTGATGGCGGTGCACGCCCACCCGGACGACGAGTCCAGCAAGGGCGCGGCCACCATGGCCATGTACGTCGACCAGGGGGTGGACGTGCTGGTGGCCACCTGCACCGGGGGGGAACGCGGGTCGGTCCTCAACCCCAAGCTGCAGGGGCGGCCGGAGATCGAGGAGAACATCCACGAGGTCCGGCGCAAGGAGATGGACGAGGCCCGCGCGATCCTCGGGATCAAGCAGGCCTGGCTGGGCTTCGTCGACTCGGGCCTGCCCGAGGGCGACCCGCTGCCGCCGCTGCCGGAGGGCTGCTTCGCCCTCCAGGACGTCAAGGAGGCGGCCGAGCCACTGGTGCGGCTGATCCGCGAGTTCAAGCCGCAGGTCATCACGACCTACGACGAGAACGGCGGGTACCCGCACCCGGACCACATCATGACCCACAAGATCACCATGCTGGCCTTCGACGCCGCCGGTGACCCGGACGCCTACCCGGACGCCGGCGAGCCCTGGCAGCCGCTGAAGCTCTACTACAACCACGGCTTCCCGATGGGCCGGATCCGCGCCCTGCACGCCTACCTCACCGAGCACGGCCTGGAGTCGCCCTACGGCGAGTGGATCGCGGGATGGGAGAAGAGCGGCCGCAAGGAGCGCGAGATCACCACCCGGGTCCGCTGCGAGGACTGGTTCGAGACCCGGGACCGCGCGCTGATCGCGCACGCCACCCAGATCGACCCGGACGGCCCGTGGTTCCGCGTCCCGCTCGACGTCCAGCGCGAGGTCTGGCCCACCGAGGACTACGAGATGGCCCGCACCCTGATCGACGTCGACCTGCCGGAGGACGACCTGTTCGCCGGCCTGCGCACCCCCAGCCTGGCGGCCGAGGCCGCCGACACGCGCGACTGAACCGCCCCCCGGTGGCCCGGCTCCCCGTGAGCCGGGCCACCATAGAGATATGAGTGCCCCCGTGAACCTCACCCACCTCGCCGCCGAGCTCGCCCTCGACGAGACCAAGGTGACCCCCGGCCTGCTGGGCTTCGTGGTCTTCGCCGCCCTCGGCGTGGCCACCTGGTTCCTGGCGAAGTCGATGAACAAGCAGTTCAAGCGCGTCGACTTCGTCGAGGAGCCCGAGGCGCCGAAGGAGTGAGACCGCGCCCCCGTCCGCGCGCCGATGCGCAAGGATGGGGGCATGCCGAACCGTCTCGCGGACGCGACCTCGCCCTACCTCCTGCAGCATGCCGACAATCCGGTGGACTGGTGGCCCTGGGGGCCGGAGGCCTTCGAGGAGGCACGGCGGCGCGGTGTGCCGGTGCTGCTGAGCGTCGGCTACGCCGCCTGCCACTGGTGCCACGTGATGGCGCACGAGTCCTTCGAGGACGACGGGGTGGCCGCGTACGCCAACGAGCGGTTCGTCGCGGTCAAGGTCGACCGGGAGGAGCGCCCGGACGTCGACGCCGTCTACATGGAGGCCGTGCAGGCGGCGACCGGGCAGGGCGGCTGGCCCATGACGGTCTTCCTCACCCCCGACAAGGACCCGTTCTACTTCGGGACGTACTTCCCGCCCGAGCCCCGGCACGGGATGCCGTCCTTCCGGCAGGTGCTGGAGGGCGTGGACGCGGCCTGGCGGGACCGGCGCGAGGAGGTCGGCGAGGTCGCCGCCCGGATCCGGGCCGACCTGGCCGAGCGCGCCTCGGTCTACGCGGTGGGCGCCGGCGTGCACCAGCCCCCCGCCGAGGCCGACCTGCACCAGGCGCTGGTCGCGCTCAGCCGGGAGTTCGACACCCGGCGCGGCGGCTTCGGCGGCGCGCCCAAGTTCCCGCCGGCCATGGTGATCGAGTACCTGCTCCGCCACCACGCCCGGACCGGCTCCGAGGCGGCGCTGGAGATGGCCGGGCGGACCGCCGAGGCGATGGCCCGCGGCGGCATCCACGACCAGCTCGGCGGCGGCTTCGCCCGCTACGCGGTGGACGCCGGCTGGGTGGTGCCGCACTTCGAGAAGATGCTCTACGACAACGCGCTGCTGCTCCGCGCGTACCTGCACCTGTGGCGGGCCACCGGCTCCCCGCTCGCCCGCCGGGTGGCGCTCTCCACCGCAGACTTCCTGCTGCGCGAACTGCGCACCCCCGAGGGGGCGTTCGCCTCGGCCCTGGACGCGGACAGCCTGGACCGGGCCAGCGGCGAACAGGCCGAGGGCGCGTACTACGCCTGGACGCCCGGGCAGCTGGCCGAGGTGCTGGGGGAGGAGGACGGCCGGTACGCCGCCGAGCTGTTCGAGGTGACCGCGGCCGGGACGTTCGAGCACGGCGCATCGGTGCTGCAGCTGCCGGCCGACCCCGAGGACCCCGAGGCCCACGAGCGCGTCCGGGCCCGGCTGTTCGAGGCGCGGGCCGCCCGCCCCGCGCCCGCGCGCGACGACAAGGTGGTCGCCGCCTGGAACGGGCTCGCCATCGCCGCGCTCGCCGAGACCGGCGCGCTACTCGACCGGCCCGACCTGGTCGAGGCCGCCGAGCGCGCCGCCGACCTGCTGCTCGCCGTCCACCTCACCCCCGACGGCCGGCTGCTGCGCACCTCCCGGGACGGCCGGGCCGGTGCGAACGCCGGCGTCCTGGAGGACTACGCCGACACCGCCGAGGGGTTCCTCGCGCTCTTCGCCGTCACCGGCGAGGCCGAGTGGCTGCAGCTCGCCGGCGGGCTGCTCGACACGGTGCTCAAGCACTTCGCCGACGAGGCCTCCGGCGCGCTGTACGACACCGCGGACGACGCCGAGGAGCTGATCCGGCGGCCGCAGGACCCGACCGACAACGCCACCCCGTCCGGCTGGACCGCCGCCGCCGGGGCCCTGCTCACCTACGCCGCGTACACCGGCTCGTCGCGCCACCGCACCGCCGCCGAGCGGGCGCTCGGCATCGTCGGGGCGCTGGCCGGCCGGGCGCCGCGGTTCATCGGCTGGGGTCTGGCCGTCGCCGAGGCGCTGGCCGACGGGCCGCGCGAGGTCGCGGTGATCGGCCCGGCCGGGACGCCGGCCACCGCCGCGCTGCACCGCGCCGCGCTGCTGGGCACCGCGCCCGGCGCGGTGGTCGCGGTCGGCGGGCCGGGCGCCGCGTCGGACGAGGTGCCGCTGCTGGCCGGCCGGCCGCTGGTCGACGACGCGCCCGCCGCGTACGTCTGCCGGCACTTCGCCTGCGACGCGCCGACCACCGATCCGGCGGCGCTGGCCGAACGGCTCGGGGCGCGGGCGGACCTCGCCGGGACGGAGCCGGGCGGGACGGAGTCCGGCGGCACGGAGGGGTAGTGGCCGGGCCGGGGCGGCCGACCGGCTACCGGCCGGTGGGAGGCTGCCCCATCCTGGACTTCCGCGGTTGAGGGCGGCCCGCCTCCGGGCCCGACCGGGGCGGCCGCGGAGTGGGGGCACGATGATGGACGGACTGCTGGCGTGGGCGGCCGGGTTGAGCCCGGCCGCGGTGGTGGCGGGCGCACTGCTCGCCAACATCGGGCTGTTTCTGGTGGCGCTGGTCGCCGGCGGACTGCTGGTCCGGCGCTTCGGCGACCGGCGCGTGACGCCGCTCCCGCCGCCGCCCGACCGGCGCGAGCGGCTCCTCACGGTGACCGCCGTCCTGCTCAACGCCGCCCTCGGGGTGGCGGGTTGGGCACTCTGGCAGGCCGGCTGGATCCGGCTCTCGGCGGACACCGGCCTGCGCGCGGCCGTCGAACTGCTGGTGTTCGCCCTGGTGATGGACGGCCTGATGTACGGCGGCCACTGGCTGGCCCACCGCCGCCGGCTCTACCGGCTGGCGCACGAGATCCACCACGGCTACCCGGATCCGCGGCCGTCGACCCTCTTCGTGCTGCACCCGCTGGAGGTGCTCGGCTTCGGCGGCACCTGGACCGCGGTGCTCTGCCTGTGCGGCGAGATCTCCGCCGCGGCGCTCTTCGGGTACATCGGCCTCAACCTGCTCTTCGGCCTGCTCGGGCACCTGGGCGTCGAGCCGTTCCCGGTCGGCGTCCGGCGGCGCGCGGTGTTCCGCTGGGTGGCGCTGCCGATGTTCCACGCCGCCCACCACGCCGACCCCGCGGTCAACCTGGGCTTCTACACCACGGTGTGGGACCGGCTGTTCGGCACCATCGACCCCGGGTACGACGCCCTGCGCAGGGCCGAGCGGCCGGTGCTGAAAGTGACGGCGGATCAGGCGGATCAGGCGGGCCGGGCGGAGCCCGCCGCGCAGGCGGGTCGGGCCGATCGGGCAGGCCAGTCGATCGCGTGAACCCCCGGTGACTGGCGGATCCGGGTGCCGAAGGGGTCGGTGCCGCCGCTCTGCGCCACCGGCGTGCCGCCCATCGACCGGTCGCTGGTGCGGTAGTTGTGGGCGGTGGTGATCAGGTTGCCGCCCGCCGTCCGCATGTCCTCGGCGAGCCCGTCGAGCAGCGCCTTCCACGCGGCCGAGCAGTCGTGCAGCGCCGGCCCGCTCTGCCAGCCCGGCAGGCCCGCGGCCGCCTTGTCACTGGGCGCCGCGAGCCTCGCCGTCTCCTCGGGGACCTTCCCGGCCACCGCCTGCGCGTTGCTCCCGGCGGCGCTCAACTCGTCCGGCCGCACCGTGAAGCCCGTTCCCCCGGCCACCCGTCTCCCCCTCGGCTGCGCTGCCGGTCGTACACGCCATGGTAGCGGTGCGTGCACGGGGAGCACTCGGGAGTGACGGCGCGGGGGCTGACGAGTGGATTTCGCGAGTCTGAAGAACGCGAAGACGGCCGATCTGTACGCGGCGGCCGACGCGTACGGCCGGCTGTACAAGGCGTACGTGCAGCATGCCGCGGACTGGAAGAGCGGCCGGATCGGTCACCATCCGAACCCGGATCGCGCAGACGAAGCTCCAGGGGTTGTTCGACCAGATCAGCCGGAACCGGGAGGGACTGGGGTGTGGCCACGTGGAGCGCACCGAGACCGGGCAGTACAACCCGGGGTTGGCCTCCCTCGGCTGCACGACAGAGGACGATCTGTTCGTGGGGCTCAGCGCATCTTCGGACGGGACGTACAACAGCGTCTCGTTCGGCGTCGACATCGACTTCGTCCGGTACCGGCCGGCTCATGAGTACGGCCCGGTGGCTTCGCTGGGGAAGCGGCAGGTCGACTCCAGCGGGTCCGTCGTCGACGACCCCGTCGACGATCCCTACTGGTCGCACTGACCCCGCCCACCGCTACTCCCAGTCCCACCGGATCCCCAGCAGGCAGGGCTGCAGGGCCGTGCCGACCAGGTGGACGCAGTGGTGGCCGTCCAGGGTCAGCTCCTCCGTCTCGTAGGGCTTCTCGCCGGGGGAGCGGAGGGCGAAGCGGTGGCAGCGGACCGGGAGGGCGGCCGGGTGGAAGGTGACCTGGAGGACGTACTGGCCGGCGCCGGAGTTGAAGCCGCGGACGTACTCGCTGCTGGGCCCGGACGAAGGGGCGTCGTCGAAGCCGTAGCCGAGCAGGTGAGTGTCGCCGGCCCGGAGGCGGCGGTCGAGCAGGAGCTCGACGACGAGGAGGTCGTGGGCGGCGTCGCGGCGGATCCGCCCGGGGCGGCAGTTCTCCTCGGCGCGGACGCCGACCCGGGTGATGTCGCAGCCGGGGTCGCCCTGGTAGATGGCCAGGTAGCGGTCGATGCCGTCGCGGTGGGCGCGCAGGGCGTGCTGGGAGTCGCGGCGGACCATCCGCCGGTCGGCGCCGATCCGGACCCGCTCGATGTGGGTGATGGTGTGCAGGCCGGTGTCGCGGGGGCCGGCGATGGTGGCGAGCAGGTCGTCGACCGCGACGGCCGGGATGATCAGGTCCCGGTAGGGGCGCACGGGCGGGCCGGCCGGGTCGGCGGGGGTGGCCCGGCGCGGGCCGAGCAGCCGGGTGAGGGAGTGCTCGGGGAGGTCCAGTACCTCCTCCAACGCGGCCACCGCGCGCAGGGATTCGGTCCGTTCGGGGCGGCGGCGCCCCTGCTGCCAGTAGCTCAGGCTGGTGAGGCCGACGTGGACGCCGCGCTGGGCGAGGTGCTGGCGCACCCGGTGCAGGGCCAGGCCGCGGGCGGCGATGGCGGTGCGCAGGGCGAGGTGGAAGGGCCCGGTGCGCAGGACGGTGGCGAGGTCGGCCTGGTCGGTCCGCTGCATGGCGGCCTCCTCGTGTCGAGCGGGGCGGGCACCGGTTCGTTCGGTCGTGAATATTCACATGTGGAGGGCGGTTTGTCACCGGTGGCGCCTGGGGGCGCCGGGGTTCGCGGGGCGGCGTTCACATCCGGGTGGTGGCGTTCACACCCGGGAACGGGGGACACGAGGGCTGTTGACCAGGCTCTGTCAACGGAGTGATGCTCATGGCGCGATCCGGACCGCACCCCCCACACATCTCCACTCCTCTGCCTGCGCAAGGAGGAACGCCCCCATGTCAGTTCCACGGATACGCCTGCGCCGCGCGGTCTCGGTGCTCGCGCTCGGCGTGCTCGGCCCGGCGCTCAGCGTCGCGGCCGCCGCCCCGGCCTCCGCCGCCCCCGACGGCGCGCCGTCCGCCCCCTCCGTCCTCTCCGTCCGGTCCGCGCCGCCCGCCCAGGTGCGGCCGGCGGCCGCGGCGGGCAGCACCGCCGACCTGGCCGGTACGTACAAGAAGCTCAACATCACCATGCAGCAGCAACAGCAGAGCAACTGGTGCTGGGCGGCGAGCGGCAACACGATCGCCACCTGGTTCGGCTACTCCTACAGCCAGAACCAGTTCTGCAACGCCGCGTTCGGCCGGGCGATCGACTCCAGCTGCCCCAACAGCCAGGCCACGCTCGGCGACGTCCAGAACGGCCTCAGCCGGATCGGCATCAACCCGGGCTCGTACGTCAACGGGTACCTGCGCTACAGCACCGTGCAGACCGAGGTGAACGCCGACCGGCCGATCGAGACCCGGATCCAGTGGAGCTCGGGCGGTGGCCACATGCACGTGGTCTACGGCTACGACACCTCGAACAACTGGGTCTACTGGGGCGATCCGTGGCCGTCCAACTACCGCTACAACTGGGCGGACTACAACTACTACGTGTCCAACGGCACGTTCTCCTGGACCCACTCCCTGTACCGGATCGGCGTGTGAGGGGCGACCATGACCAGCATCCGTAAGGCCGCCGCAGGCCTCCTGCTCGTCACCGGTCTCGGCCTGGCCGCCGCTCCGGCCGCCCACGCCGACGACCCGGCCGGTGCTCCCGCCGGTACCCCCGCGCCGGTCGCCGCCGCCGAGCTGGCGCAGGCCCGCGGCGCGGCCCAGAGCCCGGCGGTCCTGGACCGGTTGGGCCACTTCTTCGCCCGCAAGGGCGTCCCGCCGACCGGCCGGCTGACGGTCGGCGCGGCCGAGGAGGCCAGGGCCGCGCAGGCGGCCGCCCCGCGGCTCGCCGGCGACACCGTGCCGGTCTACACCCTGGACGCGGCCTTCGTGGCCGGGACCCCGGGCGCGCCGGTGGCGAGGGCCGAGTTCGCGGCCAGCAGGGTCGTCTCGGCGGACGGGCAGATCGCCTCGGTCTGGACGGTCAAACAGGGCGGCACCTGGCAGGTCGTCAACATCGCCTCCGGCGGTGACGAGAGCGACTACGCGGCTCGGGCTGCCGGCAGCGGCGGCGGGACGGCGTTCCGCGAGCCGCAGCTGAACGCCTGGTACGTGCTGCGGGACGGCCGGGTGCTCCCGCTGTCCGACGAGGCGCGGCGCTCGGTGGGTGCGTCCGGGGTGAGCCTGGCGGCCTACCAGCAGCTCGTCCGGCAGCGGTACGGGGACAAGCTGCCCGGCTCGGCGTACGACCGGGCGGGGAAGGGCGGCGGCTACCAGCCGGACGCCACGGCGCAGTCGGAGCAGTCCGGGCAGCCCGGGCACTCCGTGCAGTCCGCGGAGGCGGCGGGCGGCGGAGGCGGCGGTGCCGTGCTGCCGGCCACGGTGGCCGCGGCCCTGGGCGTCACCGCGCTCGTGGGCGGGGCGGCGGCTCTGCGGCGGCGGCCGGGAGCCCGGCTCGGGTAGCGGGCCGGCGGCGGTGGGCGCCCGACGAGGGCGGGCGCCCACCCGACGACGGGCGGGGTCCGGCCTCCGGACCCCGCCCTGTGCGGTCCTAGACGCCCGCGAAGCCGTGCTCCAGCAGCGCGAAGGTGTGGTCCACCAGCTCCGCGATGTCCTGCGTGCCGCCGCTGTCCGCCCACCGCAGCACCGTCTCGGTGGTGGCCGCGCCGATCGCGGCGGCGGTGATCCGCATCTCGAAGGTCGGCTCCTCGACGCCGGCCCGCCTGGTCAGCACGGTGAGGTAGAGCTGCTGCGGGTCGTTGGCGGTCTCGTGCAGCCGGGCGCGCACCGCCGGGACGTCGTTGACCAGCCGCATCCGGGTCAGCAGTTCCTCGCGCTCGTGCTGGACCAGCTCGCGGATCAGGCCGATGATCGCCTCGCGGCAGGAGCGCAGAAACGGTTCGTCCGCCGGGCGGGCGAGCAGCGCGGCGACCAACGCCGGGTCGTACTCGTCGGTCAGGACCAAGTCCTCCTTGGTGGCGAAGTACCGGAAGAAGGTGGACTGCGAGACCTCGGCCGCGGCGGCGATCTGCTCCACGGTGGTGTTCTCGTAGCCCTGCTCGGTGATCAGCCGGTACGCCTCGCGGCGGATGGCCTGGCGGGTCTTCAGCTTCTTCCGCTCGCGCAGCGACAGCGGCTCCTCCAGCATCGCCTGGACCGGATTGGTCGTCGGTCGTGCCGCGGATGCCGGGGTTGCCGCTGTCGGCCGCGCTGCGCTCATACCTTCGATTATCGGTGATCGGCCGCAGGCGCGGCGGCGTTCCCCGGGAGCCGGCCGGCACCGCTGGCGGCACCGCCCCCGACGGCGTCCGCGGCGCCCGCACCGACCTCGACACCTGCGCCGCTCTCGGCCTCCGCACCGGCCTCCGCACCGCCTGCGACGGCCTCGCGCGCTTCCGCGGCCGGCATCCGCAGCGCGACCAGGACCGCCGACAGCGCCGCGATCACCCCGGCGGCCAGCAGCACCACCGTCATGCCGTGCACGTAGGCGGTGTGCGCGGCGGTGGCCAGCGCCCGGTCCCCGGTGGCGGCGGCCACCGCGTCGGCGGCGACCACCGACTGCTCGGCCCGGTGCACCGCGTCCGCGGGGAACACCGAGGTCTCCAGCGCACCCCGGTACGAGCCGGACAGCAGGCTGCCGAAGACGGCCACCCCGATCGCGCCGCCGACCTGGCGAAGCGTCTGGAGCAGTCCGGAGCCGACGCCGGCCCGGGCGGGCGGCAGGGTCAGCATGGCGGAGGCCTGGGCGGTGATCAGCGCCAGGCCCATGCCCAGGCCGAGCAGGACGAGCCAGACCGCAGCCAGGCCGTAGCCGTCGGAGGTCCCGGTCCGGCTGCCGAGCAGCAGGGCGGCGGCCAGCAGAGCCAGCCCGAGGGTGATCACCGTCCGTGGGTCGGTGCGGGCGACCAGGCGGTCGCTGAGCTTCGCGGCCACCATCAGTCCGAGCATCATCGGCATCATCCGCAGGCCGGTGCCGAAGGCGTCGGCGCCGAGCACGCTCTGGAAGTAGAGCGGCAGGACGAAGAAGGCGCCGAACAGCACGAGCGAGACCAGCGTCGCGGCCACCGCCGACCAGCGGAAGGCCGGGTCGGCGAGCAGGGCGAGGTCGAGCATCGGGTCCTGCTGCCGGCGGCTGCGCAGGACCAGGGCGGTGAGGGCGGCCAGCGAGCCGACGAGCGTCCCGAGCACCAGCGGATCGGCCCAGCCGCGCTCGGGGATCTCGATGATGCCGAAGGTGAGCGCCGCCAGCCCGCCCGCGCCGAGCGCGGCGCCGAGCAGGTCGAGCCGGGGTGCGGCGGGGTTGCGGGTCTCCGGGAGCAGCAGCACGCAGGCGACGATGCCGACGACGGTCAGCGGGATGTTGATCGCGAAGACGGAGCCCCACCAGAGGTGCTGGAGCAGGAAGCCGCCGATCAGCGGTCCGAGCGGGGCGCCGGCGGCGAGCGCCGTGGACAGGACGGCGGTCGCGCGGCGCTGTTCCGCGGCGGGGAAGAGCCCGGGGATCACCGCCAGGGACATCGGCATGACCAGGGCGCCGGCCAGGCCCATCGCGCCCCGGGCGGCGACCACGGTGCCGGGGCTGTCGGCGAGCATGCCGACGGCGGAGGCGAGGGCGAACAGGGCGAGGCCGGTGGTGAGCGTCCGGCGGCGGCCGAACCGGTCGCCGATCAGGCCGGCGGGCAGCATCGCGGCGGCGAAGACGACGGTGTATGAGTCGACGATCCACTGCTGCTGGCCGGTGGTGGCCCGCAGCTGGGAGGCCAGGGTGGGCAGGGCGACGTTCAGGATCGTCATGTCGAAGCTGATCACCAGGGCGCTGAGCGCGACGGCGACCAGCGCCAGCCAGCGTCGTGGGTCCGGTCCGGACGGGGTTTGGGCAGGGGTGGTCGGCACGGCAACCTCCGGGAGCCTAGAGCGCGAGCGGGAAGTTCCTCTCAAATGACAGTAACTACCAAAAGAATGCAGCCGTCAATGTGGCAAAGCGGTGGCGTTTCGGTCACGCTCGGTAATGTGTCCTGGAAGTGAGGGTTCCGCACGGGGAATTGACGCAACGTTGATCTGTCGTTCGCCGCTTCGGGGCGGCTCCGGGTGACTGTCGGTAGATACGATGTGGCAGTCGGTCAGTTGCAGGCCGACGCGTGCCGAGAGCGGAGAAGGGGTGGGGCGGCAGGAGCCGACCACGAGCCCGGCGCAGGAAGGGGATACCGAATGGCCGACAGGGAGTCGACCGCCCAGATCTGGGGCGCGGCAGTGGTGGTGACCTCGGCGCTGGCCGTGGTCGCGGCCTATCTGATCAACGGCGCCGTGCTGGTGCTGGCGGTCGCCGGGGTCGAGGTGCTGCTGCTGATGGTCCACGTCGGTCGGCGCTGGCGGCGGCTCCGCCGGCCGGTCGCGCCGCGCGGTCACCAGGAGGCGGGGGGTGCGCCGGACGCGGCGCACTGCGAGCGCTGCCGTCGGGCGCGCGAGGCGCTGGACGCGCGGCGGGCCCGTTCCCTCCCGCGGCCGGGGGCCCGGGCCGAGCGCCGGGAGGCGCAGCGGGCCGAGGGGTCGACGGGCCCTGACCGCGCGGGCCGCGACCACCACCCCCAGGGGCACTCCGGTCGTGAGGCGTCCGCCCGCGAGCTCCCCGACCGCGAGGCGTCCGCCCGCGAGATCCCTGACCGGGAAGCCCCCGCCCGCGAGCTCTCCGACCGTGACCACGCCGCCCATGACCACGCCGCCCATGACCGCCCCGACCGTGACCGCCCCGACCGTGACCGCCCCGACCGTGACCGCCCCGGCCACGACCGCCCCGCCCAGGGGTGCCGTCCCGCCCGGGAGTGGACAGCGGAACGGGCGGCCGCCCGGTCACTGGACCGGCCGACCGCCCGTCACGGGGCGCAGGGCTCAGTTGGCCGCGCTGTACGCCACCAGTGAGACGCCGACGTACTGCACGATGAAGGCCCCGAGGGTGAAGGCGTGGAACACCTCGTGGAAGCCGAACCAGCGCGGTGACGGATTGGGCCGCTTGAGCCCGTACACCACTCCGCCGACGCTGTAGAGCACGCCGCCCACGATCATCAGCACCAGGACCGCGACGCCGCCGGTGCGCAGGAAGTCCGGCAGGAAGAACGCGGCGGCCCAGCCCAGCGCGATGTACACCGGCGTGTACAGCCAGCGCGGCGCCCCGACCCAGAACACCCGGAACGCTATCCCGGCCAGCGCGCCGCCCCAGACCGCCCAGAGCAGCACCTGCTGCGCGGCGCCGTCCAGCAGCAGGATGGTGAACGGGGTGTAGGTGCCCGCGATGATCAGGAAGATGTTCGCGTGGTCGAGCCGGCGCAGCACCGCGTCGCCGCGCGGACCCCAGGTGAAGCGGTGGTAGACCGCGCTGACCCCGAACAGCAGCCAGGCGCTGGCGGAGTAGATCGCGCAGGCGATCTTGGCGGGGGTGGAGTCGGCCAGGCAGATCAGCACGATCCCGGCGGCCACCGTGGTGGGGAACATCCCGGCGTGCAGCCAGCCGCGCCACTTGGGCTTGCCCTCTGCACTCTCCGTGCTCTCCGTGCTCTCCAGGAGCTCAGCAGTCATGCGGAGCATGCTATCCGCTACCTACGGCTCCGTAGGTTACCGGCTCGTAGGAAGTGGCGATCATCACTACTTGGACGTTTTGGAGTAATCGAAGCGGGGTTCGGCGGGGTCCGGCTCGGCCGAAAGCGCCCGGTTACCAACCAGTAATCAGACGTCTTGTAGTAAAAGATGCGTCAATTTCACCGCTGCGCCGTATTCGGGGCTGGAGGCCGGAGCTACGCTGCAAGCACCCTCAAACCCCCGCTACGCCGTCTCCTCGCCGAGATGGCGTGAAGGAGCGATCGTGTCGAACGAGAACCTCGCGCCCACCCGCCACAAGCGTCTGCTTGCCTGGGTGAGCGAGATCGCGGAGCTCACCCAGCCCGACCGCATCGAGTGGTGCGACGGGTCCGAGGAGGAGTACCAGCGCCTCGCGGACCTGCTGGTGGCTCAGGGCACCTTCAAGAAGCTGAACGAGGAAAAGCGCCCCAACTCCTACTACGCCGCCTCGGACCCGACGGACGTGGCGCGCGTGGAGGACCGCACGTACATCTGCTCCGAGCAGGAGAAGGACGCCGGCCCGACCAACAACTGGAAGGCCCCCGCCGAGATGCGGGAGGTCTTCCAGGGCGAGAAGGGCCTGTTCCGCGGCGCGATGAAGGGACGCACCATGTACGTGGTGCCGTTCTCGATGGGCCCGGTGGGCTCCCCGCTGGCCGCGTACGGCGTCGAGATCACCGACTCCGCCTACGTCGCCGTCTCCATGCGCGTGATGACCCGCATGGGCCGGGCCGTGCTGGACCAGCTCGGCGAGGACGGCGAATTCGTCAAGGCCGTGCACACCGTCGGCGCTCCGCTCGCCGAGGGTCAGGCGGACGTGCCGTGGCCGTGCAACAGCACCAAGTACATCTCGCACTTCCCGGAGACCCGGGAGATCTGGTCCTTCGGTTCGGGCTACGGCGGCAACGCCCTGCTCGGCAAGAAGTGCTACGCGCTGCGCATCGCCTCGACCATGGCCCGGGACGAGGGCTGGCTGGCCGAGCACATGCTCATCCTGAAGCTCACCCCGCCGTCCGGCGAGGCCAAGTACGTCGCGGCCGCCTTCCCGTCGGCCTGCGGCAAGACCAACCTGGCCATGCTCCAGCCGACCATCCCGGGCTGGAAGGTCGAGACGATCGGCGACGACATCGCCTGGATGCGCTTCGGCGCCGACGGCCGCCTGTACGCCATCAACCCCGAGGCCGGCTTCTTCGGCGTCGCCCCCGGCACCGGCGTGGACACCAACGCCAACGCCATCGACACCCTCTGGGGCAACACGGTCTTCACCAACGTCGCCCTGACCGACGACGGCGACGTCTGGTGGGAGGGCCTGACCGACGAGCCGCCGGCCCACCTCACCGACTGGCGCGGCAACGACTGGACCCCGGAGTCCGGCACCCCGGCCGCCCACCCGAACGCCCGCTTCGCCGTCCCGGCGGCGCAGTGCCCGACCATCGCCCCCGAGTGGGAGGACCAGGCGGGTGTGCCGATCTCGGCCATCCTGTTCGGCGGCCGCCGCGCCACCGCCGTCCCGCTGGTGACGGAGTCCTTCGACTGGCAGCACGGTGTCTTCCTGGGCGCGAACATCGCCTCCGAGAAGACCGCCGCCGCCGAGGGCACCGTCGGCGAGCTGCGCCGCGACCCGTTCGCGATGCTGCCCTTCTGCGGCTACAACATGGGCGACTACTTCGCCCACTGGCTGAAGGTCGGCGCCCAGGCGGACACCGGCAAGCTGCCGAAGATCTACTACGTGAACTGGTTCCGCAAGAACGCCGAGGGCAAGTTCGTCTGGCCCGGCTACGGCGAGAACAGCCGCGTGCTGAAGTGGATCGTCGAGCGGCTGGAGGGCAACGGCAAGGGCGTCGAGACCCCGATCGGAGTGCTGCCGTCCATCGACGGCTTCGACCTGGAGGGCCTGGAGCTCTCCGAGGCCGACCGTGAGCTGCTCTTCACCGTGGACGCCGACATCTGGCGCCAGGAAGCCGCACTCGTCCCCGCCCACCTGGAGCTCTTCGGCGACCACACGCCGACCGAGCTGTGGGACGAGTACCGAAACCTCGTCGCCCGCCTCGGCTGAGCCTGAGCCTCAGCCGGCGAACGGTCGGCGCGTGGCACGAATCGCGCGTCGACCGAGCGACAGGACGGCCGGAGCCCCTGCTGGACGATCTTTCCCCGACCAAGGAGATCGTCCGGCGACCGGGGCTCCGGCCGTAGTCGTCTCCGGAGCCCTCGGAGCCCGCGGAGGCCTCGGGACGGTTCCGGAGGCCTCCGCACGTGCTGCGCCCCGCCCGCCGTCAGGGCTGGGTGTAGCCGCCGAGGAAGGCGCCGATCCGGGTCACGGCGTCGGTGATGTCCTCGGCCCGGGGCAGGGTGACCAGCCGGAAGTGGTCCGGCTCGGGCCAGTTGAACCCGGTGCCCTGGACCAGCAGGATCCGCTCGGCGCGCAGCAGGTCGAGCACCATCTGGGCGTCGTCCTTGATCTTGTAGACCTTCGGGTCCAGCCGGGGGAAGGCGTAGAGCGCGCCCTTGGGCTTCACGCAGCTGACGCCCGGGATCTCGTTGAGCAGCCGGTAGGCGGCGTCCCGGGACTCCAGCAGCCGGCCGCCGGGCAGCACCAGGTCCCGGATCGACTGCCGGCCGCCGAGCGCCGCGGCCACCGCGTGCTGGGCCGGCATGTTGGCGCACAGGCGCATCGAGGCGAGCACGGTCAGGCCCTCGATGTAGCTGCGGGCCCGGTTCCGGTCGCCGGAGAGCACCATCCAGCCCGAGCGGAAGCCCGCGACCCGGTAGGCCTTGGAGAGGCCGTTGAAGGTGACGCAGAAGAGGTCCGGCGCCAGGGTGGCCAGCGGGATGTGCTCGGCGTCGTCGTAGAGGATCTTGTCGTAGATCTCGTCCGCGTAGACCACCAGCTTGTGCCGGCGGGCGATCTCGACCAGGCCCTCCAGGACCTCGCGCGGGTAGACCGCGCCGGTCGGGTTGTTCGGGTTGATCACCACGATCGCCCTGGTCCGGTCGGTGACCTTGGCCTCGATGTCGGCGAGGTCCGGGTACCACTCGGACTGCTCGTCGCAGCGGTAGTGCACGGCCGTGCCGCCGGCCAGCGAGACGGAGGCGGTCCAGAGCGGGTAGTCCGGTGCGGGGACGAGCACCTCGTCGCCGTCGTTCAGCAGCGCCGTCATGGCGAGCTGGATCAGCTCGGAGACGCCGTTGCCGAGGAAGACGTCCTCGACGGTGAGCCCGTGCAGCCCGCGCTCCTCGTAGTGCATCACCACGGCGCGGCGGGCGGAGAGCAGGCCCTTGGAGTCGCCGTAGCCGTGCGCGGACGCGAGGTTGCGCAGGATGTCCTGGAGGATCTCCGGCGGCGCGTCGAAGCCGAACACGGCGGGGTTGCCGGTGTTGAGCTTCAGGATGCGGTGGCCCTGCTCCTCCAGCCGCATCGCCTCGTCGAGCACCGGGCCGCGGATGTCGTAGCAGACGTTGGCGAGCTTGCTGGACTGGATGACCTGCATGCCTGCCTACTTTAGGGGCAGATCGGGGCGGTTCGGCGCGCGCACCGGGGCACGCGTCGGACCGCCCCGAGGGTCTGCCTTCGATCGGCAGGCGGGGCCGTCAGCCGACCTTCCAGACCAGCGGCTCGGTGTCCAGAACGCTGCCGAAGGTGAGGAACTGCGGCGGGGTGGCGTTCGGAACGAGATAGACAGCACACTGCTGCTGGCTCTGGCCGTCCGCCAGGGTGCCGGGCTTCTTGCCCGCGTCGCACTGCGGGATCGACTTCGTGATCGTCGGGGCCGGGAGGATGCCGGTCGCCTTGGCGTCCGTGTTCACCTTGAACCGCATGATGAAGTACTCGTCGGTCAGCGGGGCGCCGGTGCGGTTGGTGAACGACACCGTGACGTAGTACGGCGTCCTGCCCTCCAGGTCGGCGGGCTTGAAGTTGAACGGCGCGATCTCGGCCGCGGTGCCCTTGACCACCGAGACCGGGGTGACGTCGGCCTTGGTCTTGCCCTGGTAGCTGCCGGTGGCGGTGAGCGCCAGCGGGTTGCCGAAGCCGACCTTGCCGCTGCCGCCGCTCGCGCCGCCGATCGGGTTGCCGCTGGTGGTGGCCGAGGGGGCGGGGTTGGCGCCCGCCCCGCCGGTGCCTGCCCCGCCGGTGCCCGCCCCGCCCGTGCCCGCGCCGCCGGCGGCCGCACCGCCGGTACCGGCCGTGGCGCCCGCGCCGCCCGCGCCCGCCGATCCGCCGGCCGCCGGGGGCTGCGTGGTGGCCGGGGCCGTGGCGGGGGCGGTCGCGCCCCCGGCGCCCGCCGCGCCCGGGTCGACCGGGGTGTCGTTCTCCGGCCCGCAGGCCGTCAGCAGCATGGCCAGCGCCGCGGCCGGGACAGCGGCGCGCAGAACCGTCTGGGTCTTCGTCAAGATGTGTTCCCCGTGGATGATGTGGTCGGTGCGGCACCCGGGTCGCCGGGCGCCGTCCGGGTCCTGTCCGCCCGATCCTGCCGGGCGCACGAAAACCGCGCGCCGGTCCGACGGGATCGATCGGACGGGCCCCAACGCTCGGACGAGGACGATGGCGGGCCGGTTCCCTCGCGGGAGGCCCGGTGTGGCGGGAGGGGTGCTGTGATCGTCGCCGTACTCGGGGCGGTGCTGGCCGGAGTGCTGGTGGCGCCGGCCCTGCGCGGGCTGGTGGTGCGGTACGCCGTGCCCGAGGGACAGCCCTGGTGCACCCGCTGTCCGGCCTGCGACCGGGAACTGCGCGGGCTGCCGCCGACCGGCCGCTGCCCGGGCTGCCGCGAGCGGCTGGGCCCTGGTGCGGGGCAGGTGGAGGCGGTCACCGCGCTGGCGGTGGCGGCCGCGCTCTCGGCGGCGCACCCGGCCGACGCGGCCCTGCTGCTCTGGGCGGCCGGGCCGGGCGTGGTGCTTGGCTTCACCGACGCCCGGGTGCGCCGGCTGCCGTACGCGCTGAGCTGGACGCTGGCGGCGGGGCTGGCGCTGCTGCTGGTGGCCCTGGAGCTGGCCGACGGCAGCCCCGGCGTCCTGCTGCGCTGCCTGCTGGTGGCGCTCGCCGCCGCGGCGCTGTTCGAACTGCCCGCCTGGTTCGGGCTGATGGGCCCCGGGGACACCGTGCTGGCGCTCGGCCTCGGCGCGCTGCTCGGCCGCTACGGCTGGTCGGCCGCGTTCGGCGGGCTGTTCGCGGCCGCCGTGCTGGCCGGCCTCTGGTCGGTCGGGCTGGCCGTCGTGGCCGTGCTGCGCCGCCGGCCGGTGCGCGGGCTCGACCTGCCGATGGGCCCCTTCCTGCTGCTCGGCGCGGCCGCCGCGGTGCTGCTGCAATAGCGCCGGGGGCCGGCGGTGGCGGCCGGGACCGCCCGACCCCGGGGACGCGGACGGGCCCGCCGTACCGGTCGGGTACGGCGGGCCCGCCGCCGGTGCGCCGGCCCCACCCTCAAGGAGCCGCGCGCCGCGGGGAGTTACGGCATCTGGTGGACGAACGGGCCGACCGCGTCGGAGAACGCGTTCCCGTTGTTGGCGTCCCAGTTGGTCGACCAGGTCATCGCGCCACGGATGGTCGGCCACTTGGCCGGCGGGACGAAGCTGCCGCAGTTGCGGCCGGTGGCCAGGCAGTCCAGCGCGTTGTTCACCACGGACGGCGGGACGTAGCCGCCGCCGGCCGCCCGGCTGGACGCCGGGACGCCGATGCCGACCTGGTCGGGCCGCAGGCCGCCCTGGATGTGGGTGCAGACCTGCGAGGTGATGAAGTCGACGGTGCCCTGGTTGTAGACCTTGCCGTCGCAGCCGTTCATCCCGCCCGAGTTGTAGAACTGGGTGTTGACGACGGTCAGGATGTCCTTGGTGTTCAGCGCGAGCTGGAAGTAGGCGCCGGCGGTGCTGTACATCCCGATGGTCTCCGGGGCCATCGTCAGGATGAAGCCGGGGCCGGCCTTGGCCTGGAGACTGTGCAGCGCGTTGCCGAGGTGGGTCGGGTTGACGCCGTTCTCCAGGTCGACGTCGACGCCGTCGAAGCCGTAGTCCTTGATGATCGCGTAGGCGCTGTCCACGAACGCGGCGGCCGCGGTGGCGTCGCCGACGGTGATCGCGCCGTTCTGGCCGCCGATCGAGAGGACGACCTTCTTGCCGGCCGCCTGCTTGGCCTTCACGTCGGCGCGGAACTGTCCGTCGGTGTAGCCGCCGAGGGCCTTGGAGAGCGCCGGGTCGAGGGTGAAGCTGATCGCGCCGGTCCGGGTGGGCACCGCGTCGGCGAAGGAGACCGCGATGATGTCGTAGGCGCTCTGGACGTCGCCGAGCTTCTGGACGGTCGCACCGTTGTCGAAGTTGTGCCAGTAGCCGGTGACCACGTGCTTGGGCAGGCCGGTGGCCGGCGGGGTGGTGCCGGTGGCGGTCGCCGTGGGCGTCGGGGTGGCGGTCTGGGTGGGCGTCGCGGTCGGCGTCGGGGTCGCGGTGGCCGTGGGGGTGGCGGTCGCGGTGGCCGTCGGCGTGGGGGTGGGCGTCGCGGTGGGGCTCGGGGTGGAGGTGCCGCCGGGGCCGCTCAGCGTGACGTCGTCGGCGAGGTAGGCGCTCTGGCCGTACCAGCCGTGCAGGTACACCGTGATGCTGGTGGTGTTCGCGCCGGTGGTGAAGGTCGAGGAGAGCTGGTTCCAGCTGTTCTGGTTCGACCAGGTGCTCGGCTCGGTGCCGCCGGTGCCCCGCGCGCCGAGGTAGACGTACGGGCCCTGGACCCAGGCGCTCAGCGTGTAGCTGGTGTTGGGCAGCACGCTGACGGTCTGGGTGCACTCGGCGGTGTCGCCGGCGCCCGGGGTGGCCTGGAGCGCGCCGCTGCCGGAGTGGACGGGGGCCGTGACGCCGGCCGCGGCGCCGGTGCAGGACCACCCGGCTAGCGAGCCGCCGTCGAATCCGCCGTTGGTGACCAGGTTGCCGGCGGCCGCGTTGGCGCCGCCGGCGAGGAGGGCCAGACCGCTGCCGGCCAGGGCGAGAGCGGTGGCGCCGGCGGCGAGGGCCGGCAGGGGGCTGCGCCGGCGCCGGTGCGCGGGCTGGTTCTGCGTACGGGCCATGGAGGTGGGCTCCTGGGGAAGGAGCGGCCGCCGCGGTGGGGGGCGCGGCGGCCGCGTGTGGGGGAGGGCATGCATCCGCAGTGGTGCCTTGGCGGGCGGGAGTCCGGTGCTCTTCCGCCTGGGTCAAAAGCTGGACTAGACCATTGCCGGCCGTCAAGGACGGAACGGCCGGCTTACGGATTCCTTAAGGAACCGGATACCGTTCCGTAGCCGTCTCTCCCGGAGGCGGCCGGCTGCCCGGCGGATGTCTTCCGGCCACGGCTGCCGTACCGGTCGCGACAGAGTCCGCACAGGACCGTGACCTGACCGCTACCTGCGGCTTTACCCAGCACGTCCGGGCGGGAGTAGGCTGCGCCCGGGGTTGTGACGCACCCCGGTGAAGAGTTACGGAGGGGCCGAAAACCATGGGTCTGCGCGATGTCGTCGAACGCACGCCGGGGCTGCGCACCCTGCTGGACGGTATGTACGGCCTCTACGGTCGCCGGGTCGAGGTGCACCTGGCCCGCACCCCGCACCACATCGGCGTGATCCTCGACGGCAACCGCCGCTGGGCGAAGGCCACCGGCGGCTCCACCGCCTACGGCCACCAGCGCGGCGCCGACAAGATCAGCGAGTTCCTCGGCTGGTGCGACGAGACGCACGTCAAGGTCGTCACCCTGTGGATGCTCTCCACCGACAACCTCTCCCGGCCCGCGGACGAGCTGGTCCCGCTGCTCGGGATCATCGAGGACGCCGTCACCGGCCTGGCCGCCGCCCGCCGCTGGCGGGTCAACCCGGTCGGCGCGCTGGACCTGCTGCCGCAGCACACCGCCGACGTGCTCAAGCGCGCCGCCGAGGAGACCGCTGGGATCGACGGGATCACGGTCAACGTCGCCGTCGGCTACGGCGGCCGGCACGAGATCGCGGACGCCGTCCGCTCGCTGCTCCAGGAGCACGCCGGGCGCGGCACCTCGATCGAGGAGCTGGCCGAGATCCTCGACGTCGAGCACATCGCCGAGCACCTCTACACCAAGGGCCAGCCCGACCCGGACCTGGTCATCCGCACCTCGGGCGAGCAGCGGCTCTCGGGCTTCCTGCTCTGGCAGAGCGCGCACAGCGAGTTCTACTTCTGCGAGGCGTACTGGCCGGCCTTCCGGAAGGTCGACTTCCTTCGCGCCCTGCGCGCGTTCGAGCAGCGGAACCGGCGGATGGGTCTCTGAGGCCCCTTCCGCCCCACCGGGAGACCCCTCCCACCCCATCGGCCCCGCGGCGCACAGCGCCCGTGGGGCCGATCTGCGTCCAGTAGAGCTGGCGTACCCGGACGGAGTGCGAGGCCAAACGTTCACCGGCAATGATCCGTCAGTTCGCCGGGGACGCGAATGCACCGCCCCTCGCCTGGGAATACTCCGATCAGACCGGCCCCGAGGCCACCGGGGCAGCGGGGGCCGGCTTGCCGCGGATGACGCAGGGTCATCCGCTCTGGAGGCCTAGTGGTCAGTTCCAAGAGCCGCCGGACACCAGACCGGCGCACGTACGTTCTCGACACCAGCGTGCTCCTGGCGGACCCGCTCGCCATGACCCGCTTCGAGGAGCACGAGGTCGTCCTTCCGGTGGTGGTCGTCACCGAGCTGGAGGCCAAGCGGCACCACCCGGAGCTGGGCTACTTCGCCCGCCAGGCGCTGCGACTCCTCGACGACTACCGCATCCGCTTCGGCCGGCTCGACGAGCCGATCCCGGTCGGCGAGCTCGGCGGCACCATCCGGGTCGAGCTCAACCACTCCGACCTGTCGATACTGCCGGTCGGCTACCGGGCCGGCGGGGGCGAGGCGGACACCCGGATTCTGGCGGTCGCCCGGAACCTGCAGGCCGAGGGGTACGACGTCACCGTCGTCTCCAAGGACCTCCCGCTGCGGATCAAGGCCAGCTCGGTCGGGCTCCTCGCCGAGGAGTACCGGGCAGAGCTGGCGGTCACCTCGGGCTGGACGGGCATGTCCGAGCTGCACGTCCCGGCGGACGACGTGGACGCGCTGTTCGCGGCCGGCCACGACGCCACGGTGGCGGTCGAGGGAGCCGCCGAGCTGCCCGTCCACACCGGACTGGTGCTCAGCTCCGAGCGCGGCCGGGCACTCGGCCGGGTCACCGGCGACGGCCGGGTCCGGCTGGTGCGCGGGGAGCGCGAGGCCTTCGGGCTCCGCGGGCGCAGCGCCGAGCAGCGGGTCGCGCTGGACCTGCTGCTCGACCCGGAGGTCGGCATCGTCTCGATGGGCGGCCGGGCCGGCACCGGGAAGTCCGCGCTGGCCCTGTGCGCAGGTCTGGAGGCCGTGCTGGAGCGGCAGCAGCACCGCAAGGTGATGGTCTTCCGGCCGCTGTACGCGGTCGGCGGCCAGGAGCTCGGCTATCTGCCGGGCTCCGAGACGGA
This sequence comes from Kitasatospora sp. NPDC090091, assembly GCF_044747365.1. Classification (NCBI taxonomy): domain Bacteria; kingdom Bacillati; phylum Actinomycetota; class Actinomycetes; order Kitasatosporales; family Streptomycetaceae; genus Kitasatospora; species Kitasatospora sp. NPDC090091. The sequence continues at coordinate 435,280 of NZ_JBIVDY010000005.1, read as the reverse complement.
GAAGATGAGCCCCTGGGCGCAGGCGGTCTTCGACACCCTCTCCGCCGTCACCACCCCGGACGTGATCGAGGAGGTCATCTCCCGGGGCATGCTGGAGGTCCTGCCGCTGACCCACATCCGCGGGCGCTCCCTGCACGACGCCTTCGTGATCGTGGACGAGGCGCAGTCGCTGGAGCGGAACGTCCTGCTCACGGTGCTGTCGCGGATCGGCCAGGGCTCCCGGGTGGTGCTCACTCACGACGTGGCGCAGCGGGACAACCTCCGGGTCGGCCGGTACGACGGCGTGGTGGCGGTGGTGGAGAAGCTGAAGGGGCATCCGCTGTTCGCGCACATCACGCTCACCCGGTCCGAGCGTTCGCCGATCGCGGCGCTGGTCACGGAGATGCTGGAGGACATCCACCCGTGACCGGAGCGTTCCGGGCATAGTCGGACAATATGGTCAATTCCGGGCGTGGGGCCCGCTCCTGACGGAGCGGGCCTCCGCCCGTTTCATCACATCGAGTGCTTTCTGTCCGGAGAACCCCGGTGCGGTGAATGTGACATCCGCCACGCAACGGGGAATTGCGTCGACAGCGTCCGGTGCGGCATGGTGAGGGTTCTGTCAGGCCCCGCGTACGGCATGACAGGGCCCCGGGCGACCGGTGGTCCGGTCCGGACGGTCCGCCAACTCCGGTGGGTGGACGCACAATTGAACACCGATGAGCCGTACGCCGCCCGATCTCAACGCCCGGTCGCCACCGCGGCCGGACGCCGGGTCAGTACCTCCCGTGACCAGCACCGTACGGAGGGCAGCGCCAAGGGGCATGTTGCGTCCGCACGGTCACGCGTGGGCGATGCTGGAAGGAATCCATGTGACTCGGATCTCGGTCCGGGGAGTTGCTGTGGCCTCCGCCACCGCCGTCACCGCTGTCGGTGCCGTCGTGGGCATGGCCTCGGGCAGCGAGGGCAAGGCCGTGCAGACGGTCGACGTCGCCGGCGCGACCCTGCTTGCCGAAGTCCCCTCTGGCGCCCAGGCGCAGACCATCAGCGACAACATCGGCACGCAGGCCTCCGCCCAGCAGGCCGCCGCCGAGGCGACCGCCAAGGCCGCGGCCGAGCAGAAGGCCGCCGAGGAGGCCGCGCGCCAGAAGGCCGCCGCCGACGCGCAGGCCAAGGCCGACGCGGAGAAGGCCGCCAAGGCGGCCGAGGAGAAGCGCAAGGCCGACGAGGCCGCCGCCAACCGCTCCAAGGCCCGTTCGGCGATGGCCGCCACCGACACCTCGGCCCCGCCGGTCTCGGTCAGCCCCGGCTCGGTCCAGGAGATCGCCCAGCAGATCGTCGGCAGCGACGCGCAGTTCCAGTGCTTCAGCCAGATCGTGAAGCGCGAGAGCGGCTGGGACTACACGGCCACCAACAAGAGCTCCGGCGCCTACGGCCTCGTCCAGGCGCTCCCCGGCTCCAAGATGGCCTCGGCCGGCGCCGACTGGCGCACCAACCCGGCCACCCAGATCAAGTGGGGCCTGAACTACATGAACAGCCGCTACGGCAGCCCCTGTGGCGCCTGGTCGTTCTGGCAGTCGCACCACTGGTACTAGAGACAACCGGTACCCGGGACGTCCGACGCAGCCCCCGACCGCCCTGAGCGGGGTCGGGGGCTGCGTCGTGCCTGCGGGGCGGGCCGCCCCGCCCGGGCTGCGCTGACCAGTGCGCCCACGGGCGGTGCGGTCCTGGATGCGGACGCGGGGCACGGGAAGGGGTCCTGGTTGCTTCCTGCACCGGCCGGTCCGCCGACAGTTGGCCTGTGTTCTCGTCCGACTCCTCCCCGTTGTCGCGCGCCTGAAACCCGCCGGTCCGGGTGGTTTTGCCCCGGTCTCTCCCGGCCGGCGGGCCCGGCTCGGGCCGCTCGCAGCGGCCCCGGGCGCCGCCAACCCACCCGCCCGCCGGACTCGCCGTGCACCGGGCGGGTAGTTTCATCCCTGACGGCCGTGGCGCGACCCACGGCGTACCCGCCGGCGCGGCGGGCCCAGCGGGGAGCGGTGGTAGCGAGGATGGCGTGGGGCGGGAAGGCCTTCAAGACCGTGGCCAAGGGGGCGGCCGTGGTGGCGAGCGCGGCCGCGGTGATCGAGCGGCGCCGGCGCGCCGCGATCGCGGCCGAGGCCTACGAGCCCCCGCTCGCGGTGGAGCCGCCGCCGGCGGTGCCGGCGCCGCTCCCGGCGGAACCGGTCTCCGCGCCGCTGCCGGGGCCCCGTGAGGAGACGGCCCGCGCCGTCGCGCCGCCGGCCCCGGCCTTCGCGAGTCCGACCGGCCATGCCGCGTTCGGCCGGGAGTACCACCCGGGCCGGCCCGCCACCCCGGCCGAGGCCGTCCCCTGGGGCCTGCGGGTGGCCGCCGAGTCCACCTGGCGGCTGCTGCTGCTCGGCGCCGCGCTCTACGTCGTCTTCTACATCGTCGACATGCTGCGGCTGGTGGCCTTCGCGGTGCTCGCCTCGCTGCTGATCTCGGCGCTGCTGGAGCCCACCGTCTCCTGGCTGCGCCGGCACGGCGTGCCGCGCTCGCTGGCCGCGGGCGGGGTGTTCATGAGCGGCCTGGCCGGCATCGGGCTGGTCGGCTGGTTCGTGGTCTGGCAGGTGACCACCAACCTGAACACGGTCACCACCAAGGTCCAGGACGGTGTCGCCACCCTGCGGGACTGGCTGATCACCGGGCCGCTGCACCTGACCCAGCAGCAGATCACCGACTTCGCCAACCAGATCACCAAGGCGATCAGCACCAACACCGAGCAGCTCACCTCGGCCGGCCTGACCGGCGCGCAGATCGCCGTCGAGGTGCTGACCGCCGTCCTGCTCGCCTTCTTCACCACTTTCTTCCTGCTCTACGACGGCGAGCGGATCTGGAACTGGGCGCTGCGCGGGCTGCCCCGGCACTCCCGGTACGCGATGGCCGGCGCCGGCCCGAAGGCCTGGGCCACCCTCACCGCCTACGTCCGCGGCACCGTCTGCGTGGCGTTCATCGACGCGGTCTGCATCGGCGTCGGGATCCAGCTGCTCGGGGTGCCGATGGCACTGCCGCTGGCGGTGATCATCTTCCTCGGGGCCTTCGTCCCGCTGGTCGGTGCGCTCGTCACCGGGACCGTCGCGGTGCTGATCGCACTGGTCACCACGACGCCGTTCACCGCGCTGATGGTGCTGGTGGTGCTGATCGCCGTGCAGCAGATCGAGGGCCACGTGCTCCAGCCGCTGATCCTCGGCCGGGCGGTGCGCGTCCACCCGCTCGGCGTGGTCCTCGGGGTGGCGGCCGGCTCGATCATCGGCGGCATCGGCGGCGCCGTCGTCTCCGTCCCGCTGATCGCGGTCACCAACACCGTGGTCACCCACCTCCGCCGCCGCAACGAGGCCGGCCAGGCGGTCTTCACCGCCCTGGTGGCGGCCCGCGAGGCCGCCGCCACCCGCAGCCACGCCCACGCCGCCCCGGCCGACCGGCCGGCTCCGGCCGCCGCTGCCTCCGCCGCTCCGGCCGCGGCTGCGTCCGTGCCCGACCTGCCCGCCGCGGTCCGGCCCGCGGCCGACTGAGCACGCCCACCGGACGCGCCGACGCCCGGACGCGCCGACGCGCGAAGGCCCCGCCGGGCGTGGTGTCCGGCGGGGCCTTCGCGCGTCTGTCGTGCGCCCGGTCTGCGTCAGGCGTCGACGGTGGCCAGGGCGGCCTCGGCGTCGAGGACGCCGGCCACGGCCTGGAGGATCGCGGCGATCTTCACCGAGGCCTGGATGACCTCACGCTCGACGCCGGCCTTGCGGAGCACGCCCTCGTGCGAGTCGAGGCACTGGCCGCAGCCGTTGATGGCGGAGACCGCGAAGCACCAGAGCTCGAAGTCGGCCTTCTCGACGCCCGGGGTGCCGATGATGTTCATCCGCAGACCGGCCCGCATGCTGCTGTACTCCTTGTCGGAGAGCAGGTGCGTGGTCCGGTAGTAGACGTTGTTCATCCCCATGATCGCGGCCGCGCCCTTGGCGGCGTTGTACGCCTCCGGGGAGAGGTTGGCCTTGGCCTCGGGCTCCAGCTGGCGCAGCACCTCGGCGCTGCGGGTGGCCATCGCGCAGGAGAGCACGGTGCCCCAGAGCTGCTGGGCGGGGAGGTCGGAGTTGCCGATGACCGCGCTCAGGTTGAGCTTGAGGTCCTTGGCGTAGTCCGGCAGGGCGGACTTCAGGTCGTCGAGAGCCATGGTGGTCAGCCCGCCAGCAGGGCCTGGGCGTCGAGGGTGTCCTCGCCCTTGTTCCAGTTGCACGGGCACAGCTCGTCGGTCTGCAGGGCGTCCAGCACGCGCAGGACCTCCTTGGGGTTACGGCCGACGGAGCCGGCGGTCACCATGACGAACTGGATCTCGTTGTTCGGGTCGACGATGAACACCGCGCGCTGGGCGGTGCCGTCGGCGGCCTCGACGCCACAGGCGCGCATCAGGTCGTGCTTGACGTCGGCCAGCATCGGGAACGGCAGGTCGCGCAGGTCCTTGTGGTCCTTGCGCCAGGCGTGGTGCACGAACTCCGAGTCGCCGGAGACGCCGAGGATCTGGGCGTCGCGGTCGGCGAACTCCTCGTTCAGCTTGCCGAACGCGGCGATCTCGGTCGGGCAGACGAAGGTGAAGTCCATCGGCCAGAAGAAGACGATCTTCCACTTGCCCTCGTAGGACTTGTGGTTGATCTCGGCGAAGGCGTTCGCGGCGTCCAGGTCGACGCAGGCGTTGAGTTCGAACTCGGGGAACTTGTCACCGATCGTGAGCACGTTCGCTTCTCCTGAAGTGAGATGAGGGGAGTTTGTCCGGATTGCGGAACGCTCTCCACGATTCCACATCGTGGACTGATCAGGGAAATAGCTACACTCGATGTGTCTGATCGGAGAGAGCTATCAATACCCCGACTTCCCAGCCCAGCCCCAAGGGGCGCAAGGCGGGCGCCCGCAAACCCGACGGCGCTGTGGCGAGTGCCACATCCCGCGGCACCCGGACACCCACCGTCGCCCAGCTGCGGGCCTTCGCCGCGGTGGCCGAGCACCGGCACTTCCGGGAGGCCGCGGCCGCGACCGGAACCAGCCAGCCGGCCCTGTCGGGCGCGGTCGCCGCGCTTGAGGAGGCGCTCGGTGCGCAGCTGATCGAGCGTACGACGCGCAAGGTGATCGTGACCCCCCTGGGGGAGCGGGTGGCCGAGCACGCCCACCGGGTGCTCGGCGCGCTGCAGGCGCTCACCGAGGAGGTCGAGGCGGCCCGCCGCCCGTTCACCGGCCCGCTGCACCTCGGGGTCATCCCGACCGTGGCGCCGTACCTGCTGCCGACCGTGCTGCGGCTGGTCCGCGACCGCTACCCGGAGCTGGAGCTGCACGTCCACGAGGAGCGGACGCCGTCGCTGCTGGAGGGGTTGGCGGCCGGCCGGCTGGACGTGCTGCTGCTCGCGCTGCCGGCCGGCGGCAGTGCGCCGACCCGGGACATCCCGCTGTACGACGAGGACTTCGTCCTGGTGACCCCGCCCGGGCACCCGCTGGCCGGCCGGATCGACGCCCCGCGCGACGTGCTGCTCGACCTGGACGTGCTGCTGCTGGAGGAGGGCCACTGCCTGCGTGACCAGACCCTCGACATCTGCCGGGAGGTCGGCGCCGACCCTGCCCCGGCCTCCGGCCGGGGGTACCCCCATGGCTCCACCACCCGGGCGGCCGGCCTCTCCACCCTGGTCCAGCTGGTGGCCGGCGGGCTCGGCGTCACGCTGCTGCCCGCCACCGCGCTGGACGTCGAGGCGGGCCGCACCGACCGGCTGGCGGCCGTCCGGTTCGCCGCTCCCGCGCCGGGGCGCCGGATCGGGCTCGCCACCCGCCCGGGCTCGGCCCGCAGCGCCGAGTACGACCGGTTCGCCGCGAGCCTGCGCGAGGTGCTGGCCGAGCTGCCGGTGCGGATCGTCTGCTGACGTTCCGTGGGCCGTCGGGCCCTTGCGTCACGCGCCGCTGAGCCGCGTACCGGCCGGGGGCCTCGCGGCGCCCGGGCCCGGCTCCGGGGCTCAGGGCAGCCGGGCGGGTGCGCCCAGACAGAGCGCGACGGTGGTGGCGACCAGCAGGTCAAGGGCCCGGCGCGACTCCTGGTCGGGCTCCTCGCCGGCCGCCCGGAGCACCAGGTAGCGGTCGGTCAGGCCCTGGAAGCCGGCCAGGAAGTGGACGGCGACGTCGGCCGCGGGCGCCGCCAGCGGCTGCTCGTGCGCGGCGGCGAGCGCGGTCAGCAGCTCGGCCGCGGTCTCCTCGATCTCGTACTGGAGCGCGCGCATGATCTCCTGCAGGTCCGCGTCGCGCATCGCCAGTGCGGAGAACTCGGACATCAGCGCGCACTTGCCGCCCTCCCCGACCGCGCTGTCCCAGAGCGCGTAGACCATCGCGCGGACCTGGCCGCCGAAGGCGCCGGCGCCCGGCGCGGCCGCGCGGACGTGGCCGATGAACTCGGCGGTCAGCTGCTCGACCACGGCGCGGTAGAGGTCCTTCTTGGTGCCGAAGGTGTAGTGCACCGTCGCCTGGGCCACCCCGAGCTCGGCCGCGATCGCCCGGGTGCTGCCGGCGGCGACACCCTCGCGGCTCATCAGATCGATGGCGGCCTGGATCAGCTGGGGGCGTCGTTCGGAGGCGGGGACATGGGCCATTGGATCAGCGTATCGCCATGGTCGGACAACCGTGTCGATTGAACTTGTCATGAGCTCATGTCGCCAGACTTTGTCATGTGACCAAGTCGAGCGTACGGTGGATCACGACCCGCTCGGGCACCCGCCTGCCCGACCGACCTGATCGAAGGTTCTCCATGGCCACGTACCTGTACCGACTCGGCCGGTTCTGCTTCCGCCGAAGGCGCGCCGTGCTCGCCGTCTGGCTCGCCGTCCTGATCGCCGTGGGCGGTGCCGCGGGGGCGTTCGCGGGCAAGACCAGCGACGAGTTCAAGGTCCCCGGCACCGAGGCACAGGCCACCCTGGACCGGATCAAGGACACCTTCCCCGCCCAGGGCCACGGCTCCGCGCAGGTCGTCTTCGCCGCTCCGCAGCCCGGCGGCATCACCGCGCCGGAGACCGCCAAGGCCGTCACCGAAGCGGTCGGCCGGATCGCCGCCGTCCCCGGGGTGGCGGGCGCCCCCGACCCGTACGCCACGAAGGCGGTCTCCCCGGACGGCCGGATCGCCATCGCGCTGGTCTCCTTCGACCGGAAGCTCGGCGACATCACCGACGGGCAGCGCGACGCCGTGCGGGCGGCCGCCGACCCGGCCGGCGCGGCCGGGCTGACGGTGGCCTACGGCGGCGATGCCTACAACCGGATGGCCCAGGTCGACGGCGGCGAGGCGGTCGGCCTGATGGTGGCCGGCGTGGTCCTGGTGATCACCCTGGGCTCGCTGGTCGCCGCCGGACTCCCGCTGCTGACCGCCCTGGTCGGCATCGGGGTGGCGCTCGCCGGGCTGCTCGCCCTCTCCGGCTCGTTCGAGATCATCAGCACCGCGCCGGTGCTGGCCCTGATGATCGGCCTGGCGGTCGGCATGGACTACGCGCTGTTCATCCTCTCCCGCCACCGCCGCCACCTCGCCGAGGGCCTGGAGCCGGAGGAGGCTGCGGCCCGCGCCAACGCGACGGCCGGCAGTGCGGTCGTCTTCGCCGGCCTGACCGTGGTGGTCGCCCTGGCCGGGCTCTCCGTCGCCGGGGTGCCGTTCCTGACCGTGATGGGCCTGGCGGCCTCCGGCGCCGTCGTGGTGGCGGTGCTCGTCGCGATCACCCTGCTGCCCGCGCTGCTCGGCTTCGCCGGCCGCGCCATCGACCGCCTGCCGGTCTGGCGGCGCGCGCTGCGGACCTCGGACCGGACCACCCTGGGCGAGCGCTGGGCGACCTTCGTGGTCCGCCGGCCGGCCGCCGTGCTGCTGGCCGGCCTGGCCGCGCTGGGCGCGCTCGCGGTGCCGGCCGCCAGTCTCACCCTCGGCCTGCCCGGCGGCGGCTCGCAGGCCGCCGGGACCGACGCCCGCAAGGCGTACGACCTGGTCAGCGAGGGCTTCGGCCCCGGCTTCAACGCGCCGCTCGTGGTGGTCGTCGACGCCGGCGGCGCGCAGCAGCCGGATCAGGCGGTGCAGGGCGTGGCACAGCAGCTCTCCACGCTCAAGGGCGTGCAGACGCTGCTGCCGCCGGCCGTGGACGCAGCCGGCCGCACCGCCCTGCTCACCGTCATCCCGCACACCGGCCCGGACCACGCCGACACCAGGACGCTGGTCAACGAGATCCGCGACCAGCGCGACGGCATCAAGGCCGCGACCGGCGCCCGGATCGACGTCACCGGCACCACGGCCGCCAACATCGACGTCTCGGCCAAGCTGGGCGACGCGCTGCCGCCGTTCGTCGCGGTGATCGTGGGCATCGCGCTGGTGCTGCTGGCGCTGGCCTTCCGCTCCGTCCTGGTGCCGCTGAAGGCGGTGGCCGGTTTCCTGCTCAGCATCACCGCCTCACTCGGCGCCGTGGTCGCGGTCTACCAGTGGGGCTGGCTGGACGGCCTGATCGACGTGCCCAAGGTGGGGCCGGTGGTGAGCTTCGTGCCGATCCTGCTGATCGGGGTGCTGTTCGGCCTGGCGATGGACTACGAGCTGTTCCTGGTCTCCGGCATGAAGGAGCACCACGTCCACGGGATGGCGCCGCGGGACGCGGTGGTCGCCGGGGTGAAGAACGGCGCGCGGGTGGTCACCGCGGCTGCGCTGATCATGGTCTCGGTCTTCGGCAGCTTCGTCTTCGGCCACGACCCGATCGTCCAGCCGATCGGCTTCGCGCTGGCGGTGGGCGTGCTGGTGGACGCCTTCGTGGTGCGGATGGCGCTGGTGCCGGCGGCGATGGCGCTGTTCGGAAAGGCCGCATGGTGGTTCCCGAAGGCCCTGGAGAAGGTCGTCCCGCGGGTCGACATGGAGGGCGAGCAGCTGATGGCGCAGCTGGAGGGCGCGGAGGCCGCCGAGCCGGCGAAGGTCCCGGAGCGGGTCTGACACCGACGGGCGCCGTCCGGCGCGAGCGGACTCAGCTGGCCCCGGCGGTGCACGACCGCCGGGGCCCGGCCGTCCGTGCCCGTCGGGCCCCGTCCGTCGGGTCCCCGGCCGTCAGGGGAGGCGCTGCTCGAACCAGACCACCTTGCCGGTGCCCAGCCGGGTGGCGCCCCAGCGCTCGGCGCACCGGGCCACGATCTGCAGCCCGCGCCCGCGTTCGTCGTCCGGCCCGGTGCGGCGCGGCCGGGGCAGCAGCGGGCTGTCGTCCCCGACCTCGCAGCGCAGCCGGGTGGTGCGCACCAGGCTCAGGGTGACCGGCCGGGTGGCGTGCTGGACGGCGTTGGTGACGAGCTCGCTGACCATCAGCTCGGTGGCCGCAGTGAGCTCCTCCAGCCCCCAGCGGCGCAGCGTGTGCGCGGCCAGCCGGCGCGCCCTGCCCGGTGTCTCGTTGCGCGGCTGGAGGTACCAGTGCGCGACGTCCCCGGCCGGGATGCCGTCGAAGCAGGCGGCCAGCAGCGCGATGTCGTCGCCCCGGTCGCCGGGCGGCAGGATCCGCAGCGCCTCGTGGCAGAGGTGCTCGGGGGCATGGAGCTGTGCGCCGGCGAGCCGGGCACGCAGCAGCTCCAGCCCGTCGCTGATCGGGCGGTTGCGGGTCTCCACCAGACCGTCGGTGAAGAGCAGCAGCGCGGAGCCGGGCGGGGCCGGGAGCTCGACGGAGTTGAAGTCGACCCCGCCGACGCCGATCGGCGCGCCCGCGTCCAGCTCCAGCAGCTCGGCGCTGCCGTCGGGCTGGACCAGGACGGGCGGCACGTGGCCGGCGTTGGCGAGCACCACCCGGTTGGCGATCGGGTCGTAGACCGCGTAGACGCAGGTGGCGAGGTGCTGCTCGCGGCCAAGGCGTTGGGCCTGTTCGTCCAGGTGGTAGAGGACTTCGTGCGGCGGCAGATCGAGGGCGGCCAGGGTCTGCGCACTGGTGCGGAGCTGGCCCATGATGGCGGCCGAGGTCAGCGAGTGGCCCATCACGTCCCCGACGATCAGCGCGACCCGGTTGCCGGGCAGCGGCACCGCGTCGTACCAGTCGCCGCCGACCTGGGCGCCGCGCTCGCCGGGCAGGTAGCGCTGGGAGAGCCGGACGCCGTGCGGCTGCGGGAGGCGCAACGGCAGCATGCTGCGCTGGAGTTCGTTCGCTATCTCCCACTCGCGGGCGTAGCGCAGGGCGGTGTCGACGGCGAGCCCGGCCTGGGTGGCGAGGTGGGCGGCGGTCGCGGTGTCGGTGGCGTCGAACGCGGGCCGGCCGGTCTTCCCGGGCGGCCGGCGGATCAGCACCAGCAGGCCGAGGACGGCCTTGCGCCCGCGCAGCGGCAGTGCGAGCACCGAGCTGCCGGCGCCGAGCCGGGCCACCCCGCGGGCGCCGTACAGCTCGCGCAGCAGCTCGGTGGAGCGCTCGGTGGCGCGTGAGTCCCCCTCGGCGCAGCCGTCCGCGCCGAGGACGGCCGGCTCGGCGGGCCGGCGGCTGAGCAGGGTGTGGGCCAGCGCGCCGCCCCGGGTGACCGGGGTGGCCGGCCCGGTGTCGGCGCTGGAGCGGGCGCCGTAGCGGGGGCCGTAGCGGCCGTCGTGGCGGGAGCCGCGCTGCTCGCCCCCGGCGGTGGAGCGGCCGCGGCGGCCGAGCCGGGTGCCCAGGCTGTGGTGGATCCGCAGCTCGTCCGGGAAGCCGGGCTCGCGCTCGACGTTGGGCAGCGGGTCGCGCAGGTGGACGACGGCGGCGTCGGCGAGGGTGGGCACCAGGACCCGGCAGATGTTGCGCAGCGTCGCGGCGAGGTCGAGGGCGGTGTTGATCCGGCGGGTGGCGGAGTCGAGGTAGGCGAGGCGTTCGGCGACCCGGTCGTGGGCGGCCCCGGCCGGGCCCGGCTGCGCGGGCAGCGGCTGTGCGGGCAGTGGCTGTGCGGGCAGTGGCGCGGCGGGACCGGCCGGGTGGGGTGGCGGGTGCGGAGGGCGGCGTTGGTCCGGCAGGGCAGGCGGCTGTCCGGCCTCGGGGTTGAGCTGGTCGCGCACGGCTGCCTGTCCTGGGGAGTGGTGTGGAATGTGTGGTCTTCCGGGTTGGTCCGGGCTCAGCCGACGCGTCGACAGCACAGGAACAGTTGCTCCTCCGGCGGCAGCGAGGTGCTGGCCGGAGCGTACGAGTGCCCCGACTGCTCCTCGACGGCGAACCCGGACTCCACCAGAACCCGTTCCAGATCCTCCCTCAGATAGCCGCTGATGCGAAGCTCCCGTCCGAGGAACGGGAGCGGAACGTGATCCAGGTCGGCCTCGACCGTGCCGAGCGCCAGCAGCCCGCCGGGCCGCAGGAGTTCGCGCAGCCGGGCCAGCACGGTGGGGATCTCGTCCTGGGGGAGCAGCATCAGGGAGAAGAAGGCGGTGACGGCGGCGAAGGTGCCCTTCCCGCGCGGTCCGAGGGCGGGGACGCCCCACGCCCGGTCGGCGCGTTCGGTGGCCAGGTCGTACATGTCGATGCGGTGGAGGACGGGCGCGTGCGGGCCGGGACGGCGCTCCGCCCGGGCCCGGGTGAGCATGCCGTCCGAGAGGTCGATGCCGGTGACCCGCATCCCGGCGGCGGTCAGCTGCCCGACGGTCGGGTCGCCGGTGCCGCAGCCGACGTCGAGGACGGCGTCGCCCGGTTCGAGCCGCTCCAGCAGCCGGCGCCCGCAGGCGAGCTGGCCGTCCTTGACCGGGAAGGCCTCGGCGTAGCCGGCGCCGATGGTGTCGAAGGCGACGGCCTGAAGGGCCCGTTCGGCCCGCCGTCGCAGCACGTGGGGACCGTCGTCGCCGTCCGCGTCTTCGTCGAGGGGGAACGGGTCCGATATCTGTCCGGTCGTCACGATTGAGAGGCACCTTTCCACCCGGGCCTCCGGTCGGCCGGACGAGGCCGGGCCGCCGTCCGCCCGGCGCCCGTGCTGCCCCGCTGCCGGTGGCGGTACGTCACGCTCCCCGCGTCACACTGACTGCACGCTGACACAGTGCACGGAATCTCCGTGCAGGGACACTCTGCACCGTGGGAGCGCCGCCGCGCTGCCCTTTCCGGATGCTCCGCCCGGAAAGTGCACCTGTGTGTACTGGCATCTGAGAATATGCGTGATCACTCCGCCATGGGGTCCGTTTCCGGCCAACTCGTGACGGTTGGGTGCGTCGGCCCGGGTTGCGGAAGCACATCGGTGCGGGGCGGGGTGGTGCGGCACCGGCCCGCACGCCGCCCGCCTGCCGGAAAGGCGCCGCTGACCTGCGCTTTCGCCGCGGTTCGAGCTGACAATCCGTCGTTTATCGAACGTCAATCGGCCCGGTGCACAGTGGAGTCCAGCGCCGGGGAAGCGTTGAGGGTGCTCCCGCAGCCGGGGGGCTGCGGGAGCACCGAACGCCTGGGGGAGGCTGCCGACCGGGGGGACGGCGGCCTACGGCGCAGGGGGAGAGAGGGGCTCGGTGTGCTGCTGGGAGATGAGGTCCGCAACGGGGGAGGCCTCCGGCACACCGAGCCGCGTGAAGATGGCGTGGGCCTCCTGTAGACACGCCAGACCGCGCGCCGGCTGGGCGAGGCCGAGCAGGGCCTCGCCGAGCGCGGCGTTGGCCAGCCCCTGGCAGTAGGCGGAGTCCAGCTCCTGCCCGATGGCCAGCGACTCCTCGGCGGACTCGGCCGCCTCGGCGTGCTGCCCGGCGGAGAGCAGCGAGGAGGAGAGCCGGGCCAGGGTGTAGCCCTGCCAGAGCGGGTTCTGCTGGGACTGGTACAGCTCGTGGGCCTCGCGCAGGTGCGCCACGGCGGCGCCCGAGGAGAGCACCACACCGAGCTGGTAGAGCGTGTCCGCGAGGCACGGCCCGTTCTTCGAGGTGCGCGCCGCGGCCACCGCGTCGGTGGCGGACTGGACGGCCGTCTCCGTCATGCCGAGCCGTTGCTGGACGCGGGCGATGTTGCTGATCAACCGGGCCTCGCCGATCGGTGCTCCGACCACCCGGCTGATGGCGAGGGCCTGTTCGAAGAAGGCCAGGGCCTCGGCGGGCCGGTTGCCGATGCTGAGGATGATCCCGAGCATGTTGGTGGCGGCCGAACGGAGCACGGTGTCGGCCGTCGCCTGGAATTCGAGACTCCGGCGCAGGGAGTGCTCCGCACCCTGGAAGTCGCTGGTGAGTCCCTGAAGGGCGCCGATGGCGAAGTGGACGCGGGCGAGCGCTTCGCAGTCGTCGCCGGCACTCTGGCCCGCGATCTCCAGGGCCCGACGGACCCGGGGCCCGTGCGTGGGGTCCGCGCCCAGGCTGTTCAGCAGGATCAGCAGGTCGACCGCCGGGTACCGCAGTTCTCGCGGCCCGTCCGTCGCGGCCTCCACGGCCCCGAGGATCAGGGCGTTCTCGGCACGGAGCCAGTCCCGTGCGGCCTCGCTCGTCGCCAGCGCCAGGCCGGTCGACGCCGGTGGGTTCAGCGGGTCGGGGAACTGGTCGTCCGGCTCGATCGCGCGGGCTGCGTTGTAGACGGTGGCCAGCAGGAGGTCGAGCAGACGCAGCGTGGCCAACCGCTGCTCCTCGGCGTCGCCGGTGCGCTCGTTCTGGCGTTGCGCGTAGAGCCGGAGCAGGTCGTGGTACCGGTAGCGGCCCGGCGTGAAGCACTCCAGCATGTTGGCCTCGACCAGGGCCTCGGCGAGGTCCTCGGCGGTGAGCTCGTCCACCCCGAGCAGCGCCGCGGCGGCCGCCAGCGGGATGTCGGGGGAGTCGATCAGGGAGAGCAGCCGAAAGGCGCGCGCCTCGGCCGGGGACAGCTGTCCGTAGCCGAGGCCGATCGTGGTCTCCACCGCCAGGTTGCCGAGCTGGAGCTCGTCCAGCCGGCGCCGCTGGTCGGCTAACCGACGAGCCAGGTCCGAGACGCTCCACCGGGGCCGGCTGGCCAGCCGGGCCGCCGCGATGCGGACGGCGAGCGGGAGGAAGCCGCAGGCCGCCACGACCGCCATCGAGGCCTCGGGCTCCGCGGCGACGCGCTGTTCGCCGACGATGGCCGAGAAGAGGGCCAGTGCCTCCTGGGGAGTCAGTTCCTCGACGTCCACCAGGTGCGCGCCCGGAATGCCGGCGAGCCGGCCCCGGCTGGTGGCGAGCACGGCGCAGCCGGACACACCCGGAATGAGCGGTCGGATCTGCTCGGCGTCCTGGGCGTTGTCGAGCAGGATCAGCATCCGCCGGCTGGCGAGCAGCGAGCGGTAGAGGGCCGCACGCTGTTCGAGGGAGTCGGGGTTCTCGGTGACACCGAGGACGTGCAGGAAGTCGCCGAGGACGACCGCCGGGTCGGCCGGCGACGCCCCGGCGCCGCGGAGGTCGACGTAAAGCTGCCCGTCGGGGAACTCGGCCCGCACCCGGTGGGCCACGTGGACGGCGAGTGTGGTCTTCCCGACGCCGCCGATGCCGGCGAGTGAGGTCACCACGACCGCCTGCCCGGTGGCGTTCATCAGGGCGGAGGAGAGCTCGGAGACCAGCTCCTCCCGTCCGCTGAAGTCGGAGACGTCGGCAGGGAGCTGGGCCGGCGGCGGCGGTGCGACCGGGCTGTCCTCGCGGACGGGGGCGGCTGCCGCCGCGGCGGCGGGCGTCAGCGCCGGGTCGGCGGCCAGGATGCGCGAGTGCATCGTGGACAGGCCGGTACCGGGTTCGACGCCCAGCTCGTCGATGAGCAGCTTCCGGGTGTCGGTGTAGACGCCCAGGGCCTCGGCCTGGCGTCCGCAGCGGTACAGCGCGAGCATCAGCAGCTCCCGCAGCCGCTCGCGCAGCGGGTGTTCGGCGGTGAGCGAGTTGAGCTCGCCGACCACCTCGGCGTGCAGGCCGATGTCCAGGGCGGCGGTGCACCGCTCCTCGGCGACGGCGATCTGGCGCTCGGCCAGGCGGAGCCGCTGCGCCTCGGCGTACGGCCCGGGGACGCCGGTCAGCGGGCGTCCGCTGAAGAGGCCGAGCGCCTGCAGCAGCAGCTCGTGCGCGTCCTGCACCTCGCCGGCCGCCCTGGCCGTGGCGGCCTCGGCGGCGAGCTTCTCGAAGACCGTCACGTCGAGCGCGTCGCGGGGGATGTGGAGGGCGTAGCCGTCGGCCACCGAGACCAGGAGTTCGGCCGGTGCGCGGACCTCGCGCTTGGGCTCGATGACGGAGCGCAGACGGGAGACGTAGGTGCGCAGGGCGGCGATGGCCTGGGCCGGCGGCCGGTCGCCCCAGAGGCCGTCGACGAGGTCCTGGGTGGTCACGGGGCGTCCCGCGTGCAGCAGGAGGGTGGTCAGGACGGCCTGCTGCTGGGGTGAGCCGAGCGCGAGGGGCTTGCCGTCGAGCCATGCCTGGACAGGACCGAGTACCTGGAAGCGCAGCGCCGGTGCGGGCGGCGTTTCCCGAAACTCCATGAAGTCCCCCGATGGCCTGTGGTGTCGATTCCGCGAAGGGCGCTCGGCGGTCCGCCGTGTGATGGCTTCAGCTTAGGCGGAGGGCCGACTCTGCCGGACAACACGGCAAGCCGCACGATGTTTATCGGACATTTAATCAACCCTACGATACTGGCGACGCGCCCGCGCCATGCCGGTGGGGCCGAAGACATTTGATGACTGAAAGGCGGCCGCCCATGGCCAACAACCAGAGCGAGACCCCCGAGCCGACCAAGACGGCCGACGAGGCCGCTGTGGAGGCGGGCAAGGCGGTCGAGGGCGCAGTGGCCGCGTCCTCGAACCCGACCGAATACACCGAGCCGACCGCCGATCAGAAGGCGGACCTCGAAGACGACCTGTTCGGCGACGAGTCCGAGCGTGTCGTGGAGCCCACTGCTCCGGCAACCGGTGAGCCGGGCGAGGTCTTCGAGCCGCAGGGCATCATCGCGGCCCACCCGTAACATGCGCCACGCCAGTGCCCTGCGCCCCGCATGATGCGGAGCGTAGGGCACTCGCCATTGCGGCTATCGATAACGGAGGGGGCGTCAGGCCGTTCCGGAATTCCGGATTCGCCGTGAACCCTGCAAGATCCCCCATAGCGTCTCCTGGGCGGATCTCTGCTTGATTGCCGCAAATGCCGACTTTTCGGGCGAGTGATCCGATTCCCTGCGAAAGCCGCACTCCGCTGCCGGGGTCGGGGCCCGATCCGGTTCCGCGGCAATGCCGGGGGCTCGGGTCGGGGTCCGGTCCGGACCGGGGGCCCGGTCCGGCACCGGCCCGACCTGGCCCGGGAGGGCCGTCCACTCGCGGCCGCCGGCCTCGGGACGCAGGTAGTGCTCCCCGCCGATGGTGTCCATGTAGATGCCGGTGCGTCCGGTCCTGCTGTCGAGGACGAGTTCACCCACTCGCGGTCGGTAGGCCGCGGCGTCGCGCTTACGGGTGCTCACCGCAGTGCTCCTTGCTCTGGTACTGACCAGCATCTCTAGAGAAGCTAATATCTCTAGAGATGTCAACGGCCCTGACCGGTCCTATCGGCTTACCGACGGCCGCGGGCGCGCCTACGATTTCCGGGCGAGGACGAGGAGAAGGCGATGGTCGGCAGCAGTGGCGAGAAACAGCCCAAGTACCAGCGGATCGCCGACACGCTGAAGGCGGCCATCGATGCCGGCGAGTACCGCGCCGGCGACCGGCTGCCCGGCGAGAACGACCTCATGGACGAGTACGGCGTCGCCCGGATGACCGCCCGCCAGGCGCTCGGGGTGCTGCAGAGCGAGGGCATCGCCGAGGCGCGCCGGGGCGCCGGGGTCTTCGTCCGCGACTTCCGGCCGCTGCGGCGGCGCGGGATCCAGCGGCTCGCCGAGGGGCAGTGGGGCTCGGGCCGGTCGATATGGTCGGCGGACATCGACCGGCGCACGCTGGTCGTCGACCAGGTTTCGGTCACCGAGCAGGGGGCGCCGGACCACGTGGCGCGGGTGCTCGGGGCCGACCCGGGCGCGCCGATGTGCGTCCGGCACCGGCGGTTCGTCCTGGACGGCAAGCCGGTGCTGCTCTCCACCTCGTACCTGCCGGCCGGCCTGGTCGCGGGGACGGCGATCACCCGCGAGGACACCGGCCCCGGCGGCACCTACGCGCGGCTGGCGGAGATCGGTGCGAAGCCGGTCCACTTCCGCGAGGAGGTCCGCTCGCGGATGCCCAGCGCGGAGGAGAGCGCCCGCCTGGAGCTCTCGGCCGGCACGCCGGTCATCCTGATCTGCCGCACGGCCTTCGCGGACGAGGGGCAGGTGGTCGAGCTCAACGAGATGACCCTCGACGCGGCCTCCTACGTCCTGGAGTACGACTTCGACGCCTGAGCCCGCCACGCCGGAACGCGGGACCGCCCCGGCCGCGAGGTCGCGGCCGGGGCGGTCCGGGGCGGTCAGGGGTGCCGTCGGGGCGGGAGCGGCTACTCCTTGGAGCGGACGCGCAGGTTGGTGATCAGCGGGCCCTCGGTGGTCTCGCGGAAGAAGTCGTTGCCCTTGTCGTCGACGACGATGAAGGCCGGGAAGTCCTCGACCTCGATCCGCCAGACGGCCTCCATGCCGAGCTCGGCGTACTCCAGGACCTCGACCTTCTTGATGCAGTCCTGGGCGAGCCGCGCCGCCGGGCCGCCGATGGAGCCGAGGTAGAAACCGCCGTGCTGGGCGCAGGCGTCGGTGACCTGCTTGCTGCGGTTGCCCTTGGCGAGCATGACCATCGAGCCGCCGGCGGCCTGGAACTGGTCGACGTAGGAGTCCATCCGGCCGGCCGTGGTCGGGCCGAAGGAGCCGGAGGCGTAGCCCTCGGGGGTCTTGGCCGGGCCCGCGTAGTAGACCGGGTGGTCCTGGAGGTACTTGGGCATGCCTTCGCCGGCGTCCAGGCGCTCCTTGATCTTGGCGTGCGCGATGTCGCGGGCCACGACCAGCGTGCCGGTCAGCGAGAGGCGGGTCTTCACCGGGTACTTGGAGAGCTCGGCGCGGATGGCGGACATCGGCTGGTCGAGGTCGATGCGCACCACGTCGTCGTCGAGGTGGTCGTCCGTGGTGTCCGGCAGGTACTTGGCCGGGTCGGTCTCCAGCTGCTCCAGGAAGACGCCCTCGGCGGTGATCTTGCCCAGTGCCTGGCGGTCCGCCGAGCAGGAGACGGCCATCGCGACCGGCAGCGAGGCGCCGTGGCGCGGCAGGCGGACCACGCGCACGTCGTGGCAGAAGTACTTGCCGCCGAACTGCGCGCCGATGCCGATCTTCTGGGTCAGCTCGGTGACCTTGGCCTCCAGTTCGAGGTCCCGGAAGCCGTGCCCGGTTTTCGCGTTGCCCTCGGTCGGCAGGTGGTCCAGGTAGTGCGCGGAGGCGTACTTGGCGGTCTTGAGCGCGAACTCCGCGCTGGTGCCGCCGATCACGATCGCCAGGTGGTACGGCGGGCAGGCGGCGGTGCCGAGCGAGCGGATCTTCTGCTCCAGGAACGAGAGCATGCTCGCCTCGTTCAGGATCGCCTTGGTCTCCTGGTACAGGTACGACTTGTTGGCCGAGCCGCCGCCCTTGGCCATGAAGAGGAACTTGTACGCGTCGCCGTCGGTCGCGTACAGCTCGATCTGCGCCGGCAGGTTGTTGCCGGTGTTCTTCTCGTCCCACATGGTCACCGGGGCCATCTGGGAGTAGCGCAGGTTGAGCTTGGTGTACGCGTCGTAGACGCCGCGCGCGACGGCGGCCTCGTCGCCGCCCTCGGTCAGCACGTTCTGGCCGCGCTTGCCCATGACGATCGCGGTGCCGGTGTCCTGGCACATCGGCAGGATGCCGCCGGCCGAGATGTTGACGTTCTTCAGCAGGTCCAGCGCGACGAAGCGGTCGTTGGGGCTGGCCTCCGGGTCGTCCAGGATGCGGCGCAGCTGGGCGAGGTGGGCGGGGCGCAGGTAGTGCGAGATGTCGTGCATCGCCTCGGCGGTGAGCAGCCGCAGGGCCTCGGGCTCGACCTGGAGGAAGGTGCGGCCGCCGGCCTCGAAGGTGGAGACACCCTCGGAGGTCAGCTTGCGGTACGGGGTCGGGTCGGCGCCCAGGGGGAGCAGGTCGCTGTACTCGAAGTCTGGCGTGGGAGCCATGGGGGAGGTCCTTAGTGTTCCGTGTTCCGGCTGCGTCGGCGAAGCACCCTCAAGGGTAGGACCCGCCGGAGCGCCGTACGCGGACAGGTCCGCCTGCGTGACCGGGCTCACTCGGACATGCGTACGGGGCTTGCCCCGGTGGCTAGTCTTGACTCCGTGGACAACTCGCCGTCGAGGGACGACCAGGGCCAGCCGCCCGTACCGATGACCAAGCCGGAGACGAAGCCGCCGGCCCGCGCCGACCACGCCCCGGTGGCGGAGGCGGAGATGAGGGCCTCCGACGCGGACCGCGAACGCGTGGCCGAGCTCCTGCGGGACGCCTACGCCGAGGGCCGGCTGGACGTCGAGGAGCACGCCGAGCGGATCGAAGCCGCCTACTCCGCCAAGACCTTGGGCGACCTGGTGCCGCTGACCAGGGACCTTCCGGTGCACCGCTCGATCTCCTTCGAGAAGCCCCCGCTGGGCGCCCCGGAGCAGGGCCCGCGCCCGGACGGGCCGGTGCGGCTGCCGGCCCGGCAGGAGGCACCGACCATGGTCGCGATCTTCGGCGGGGCGTCCCGCAAGGGGCGTTGGCGGGTCGGCTCGCACCTGCGGGCGGTCGCGGCGTTCGGCGGGGTCGAGATCGACCTGACCGACGCCGTCTTCGAGTCGCCCGAGGTGGTCATCGAGGTGATGGCCGTCTTCGGCGGGGTCGAGATCAAGGTGCCGGAGAACGTCAGCCTGCACGGCAGCGGCGTCGGGATCTTCGGCGGCTTCGACGTCAAGGAGCAGACGGCGGCGGACCCTTACGCACCGGTGGTCCGGGTCAAGGGCGCGGCGGTGTTCGGCGGTTGCGAGGCCAAGCCGCGCAAGGGCAAGAAGCTCAAGGAATGGGTGCGCAAGCAACTCGGCACCGAATAGGCCGCCTTGGCCTCCTCGATCTGACCGGTGCGGGGCAGAACCGGCAGGTCGGCGGCCCCGCCGCCGGCCGCGACCGGGTACCCGAGTGCCCGGGTGGGAACAACTCCCGCCCGGGCACTCGCCGTTGCGGCGAGTGCAGGCTGTAGTCGATTGCATGCAGTGTGCATGAATCGCGGCGCGGTGGGGTAGTTCCTCTCGCACATCGCTTCTTGTACGGCTGCGCACCGGAGGCGGCCTGAGGCCGGCCCGGGGGGTGAAGAGCGGGGGCTCGCAGCCGGGCAGGGGCGCGAGCTTCCCCGTGTCCGAGAGCCTCGTCAGGAGTACGGCCGTGCTGCATCCGATCGAGTCCCGCCCCACCGCGCCAGTCGCGTCGCCCACCACCCCGCCCGTCGTGTCGCAGGTAGCGACCGCCCGGGTGCTGGAGCACCGGCCCGCGCCGCAGTCGCAGCCGCAGGGCGACGACGACCCCTGGCACACCGGCGCGGCCTGCCGGCGGGACGAGGCGGGGCTGTTCTTCGCGCCCTCCAAGGAGCCGACGGCGGCCCGGCTCTCGCGCGAGGAGCAGGCGAAGCAGGTCTGCGCCCGCTGCCCGGTCCTGCTGGAGTGCCGCGAGCACGCGCTGGCCCAGCCGGAGCCGTACGGCGTCTGGGGCGGGCTGACGGCCGCCGAGCGCCGGGTGGTGCTGGCCCGGCGGCGGCGCCGGGACACCGAGCTGCGCGAGGCGGCCCGGGTGCCGGCCGGCCGGCGGATAGCGGGCTGAGCGCGGGCCCGGACGGCGGGAACGCCCGCGGCCTCGGCGGAGGGGGATTCCGCCGAGGCCGCGGGCGTCGTCGACGCGGGTGCGTCCGGGATCAGTTGGCGCGGTCGAAGTCGATCGCGCTGTAGGCCCGCAGCTTGGACAGCTTGTGGGTGGAGTGGATCTCCCGGATGGTGCCGCTCTTGGAGCGCATGACCAGCGAGCTGGTGGTGGCGGTCTCCTGGCGGTAGTGGACGCCGCGCAGCAGCTCGCCGTCGGTGATGCCGGTGGCGACGAAGAACACGTTCTCGCCGCTGACCAGGTCGTTGGTGGTGAGGACGCGGTCCAGGTCGTGGCCGGCGTCGAGGGCCTTCTGGCGCTCGGCGTCGTCCTTCGGCCAGAGCCGGCCCTGGATCACGCCGCCCATGCACTTCATGGCGCAGGCCGCGATGATGCCCTCGGGGGTGCCGCCGACGCCCATCAGCAGGTCGACGCCGGTGCCCTCGCGGGCGGCCATGATGGCGCCGGCCACGTCGCCGTCGGAGATGAACTTGATCCGGGCGCCGGCCTCGCGGATCTCCTGGACCAGGCCCTGGTGGCGCGGCCGGTCGAGGATGACCACGGTGACGTCCTCGACGGCGGAGCCCTTGGCCTTGGCGACCCGGCGGATGTTGACGGCCGGCGGCGCGGTGATGTCGACGAACTCGGCGGCCTCGGGGCCGGCGACGAGCTTGTCCATGTAGAACACCGCGCTGGGGTCGAACATGGTGCCGCGGTCGGCGACGGCCAGCACCGCGACGGCGTTGTTCATGCCCTTGGCGGTGAGCGTGGTCCCGTCGACCGGGTCCACCGCGACGTCGCACTCGGCGCCGGTGCCGTCGCCGACCCGCTCGCCGTTGTAGAGCATCGGCGCCTCGTCCTTCTCGCCCTCGCCGATGACGACGACGCCGTTCATCGAGACGGTGGAGACGAGCGTGCGCATGGCCTTGACGGCGGCGCCGTCGGCGCCGTTCTTGTCGCCGCGGCCGACCCAGCGCCCGGCGGCCATCGCGGCGGCCTCGGTGACCCGGACGAGTTCGAGCGCGAGGTTCCGGTCGGGAGCCTCCGGCGCGACCTCCAGGGCCCGGGGGAGGGTGTGCGGGTACTGCGTGGTCATCGTCGTTACCTCTCTGTACGCGACGGCCAGTGAGCGCCCGACTACTGCCAGGTCGAACGCCGTGGTGAGGGTTCTGCGATCGTATCTGCCCACGACATGACTGTCTGTGGCGCGGGTCGCCGCCCGGGCCCGGAAGCGGTCGGTTTGCCCCTGTTCACCCGTACGAGGGCACCCCGGGTGCCGGTGTCCGGGACCGGATGAGTCACCATGTGGGGGTGGCTGGAGAGAGCAGAGGCATGAGGGGCCGGCAGACGGTGCGGGACATGGTCCTGTCGATGCTGGCGGTCGGCGTCGTGGTCTGGATCGGGTACCTGTTCCTGCCGCACGACGCGAGCGGTGACGGGGTCCACGCGAAGGAGTACAAGGTGGCCGCCGCCTCGGCGAAGCGTGCCGCGCCGTACCCGCTGCTCTCCCCGGAGGGGCTGTCCGACCGGTGGCGGGCCACCTCGGTGAGCTACGAGCCCGCCTCGCTGGGCAGGGGCAAAGGCAACGCCTGGCACCTGGGCTTCGTGACC
Organism: Kitasatospora sp. NPDC090091; assembly: GCF_044747365.1. NCBI lineage: Bacteria > Bacillati > Actinomycetota > Actinomycetes > Kitasatosporales > Streptomycetaceae > Kitasatospora > Kitasatospora sp. NPDC090091. The sequence goes on along the minus strand of NZ_JBIVDY010000005.1, from coordinate 412,961 downwards.
CCGTCCGGCCAGTACGCGGCGCTCGAACAGAGCGACCTCGACCGCGACGCGCTGCTCTCCTCGGTCGTGGCCGGCGCGAAGCCGGACGGCACCGCCGATGTGGCCGGGAAGGCCTGGGAGCGGCTGCAGGGCACCAAGGACCGTGCGCTGACCAGCCGGAGCGGCACCGCCACCACCGTGCTCACCGGCACCGCCTCGTACGAGGAGCTGGCCGAGCTGGCGCAGGCGTTGAAGTAGTCCCGCGCCCCGGCACCGGCCGGCGGCGCGCCCCGCGGCGCGGCGGGCCGGTGCGGCCGGGTTTCTGCGGCCGGGTCTCCGCGGTCGCGGCGAGTCCGTGCGGAAGGGCCCCGCACCGGTCGGAACCGGTGCGGGGCCCTTCGCCGTGCCGGGAGGCTCAGACGGTGGTGACGACCTCGTCGTAGGCCAGGCGCGGCGAACGCGGGAACCAGGCGTCCTCGCCCGGCTTGCCGATGTTCACCACGGCCAGCACCGAGTGCTCGCCGTCGGCGAAGAACTCCTTGTTGATGCCCGCGGCGTTGAAGCCGGTCATCGGGCCGGCGGCCAGACCGGCGGCGCGGATGCCGACGATGAAGTAGCCGGCCTGCAGGGCGCCGTTCAGGTTGGCGGTGGACTCGCGGACCGGACGCTCGGTGAAGAAGAGGTCCTTGGCCTGCGGGAAGTGCGGCAGCTGGGTCGGCAGCTCCTCGTGGAACTCGTTGTCCACGGCCAGGATGGCGACCAGCGGGGCGGAGAGGGTCTTGGCCTTGTTGCCGTCCATCATGTGCTCGACGAGGCGCTCGCGGGCCTCGGCGGAGCGGACCAGGACGACGCGCATCGGCTGCGCGTTGAACGCGGTCGGGCCGTACTTCACCAGGTCGTAGACGGCCTGGATCTGCTCCTCGGTCACCGGCTCGTCGGAGAAGGTGTTGGCGGTACGGGCCTCGCGGAAGAGCAGGTCCTGAGCGGCGGTGTCCAGTACCAGAGCGTCGGTGGTCATGCTTCTCTACACCTCAAGAGTGACGGGGACGGAATTCGTCGGTCCGACCGGCGGGCGCCGATCACACGTGCACAACATGAGTGAAGATTCAACTGTTCCCGGGCGTCAATGTGAGCTGCGTCACCGGGGCTCTGACCTGGGCTGACGCATCGTCAGCCGCTCTCGGGCGCGCCTTCCTCGGCGGCCAGCGCCGCGTCCAGCCGGGCCCGGGCGCCGTCCAGCCACCGCTGGCAGACCTTCGCCAACTGCTCGCCGCGCTCCCACAGCGCCAGCGACTCCTCCAACGAGGTGCCGCCGTTCTCCAGCTGCCGCACCACCTCCAGCAGCGCGTCCCGGGCGTGCTCGTACCCGAGCGCGTCGTCCGGCGTCCGCGGCGCCGCCTCCACCTGCTCCTGCTCTGCCATGGGTGCCAGCGTAGGGGCTGACACCGACACCGTGCCCCCCGTTCCGCCCGGCTCGGCCGGACAGGGCCTACTCCGGGCCGTCGGCCACCGTGACGGAGAAACCGCCGCCCGCCACCCGGGCGTGCAGCGCGTCGCCCGCCCCGACCTGCGCCGGGTCGGTCACCACCGTGCCGTCGGCCCGCTGGAGCACCGCGTAGCCGCGCTCCAGGGTCGCCGCGGGGGAGAGCGCGACCACCCGGGCCAGCGTGTGCCCGAGGTCGCTCTGCGCGTGGTCCAGCCGGTGCCCGAGGGTCCGCCGGGCCCGCTCCAGCAGGGCCGCGACCTCCTGGCCGCGCCCGTCCAGCATCCGGTGCGGCACGGCCAGCGCCGGGCGGCTGCGCACGCCGTCCAGCCCGTGCTGCTCCCGGTCGACCCGGCCGAGGACGTGCCGGCGGGCCCGGTCGCGCAGGTTCCGCACCTTCGCCAGCTCCTCGCCGACGTCCGGCACCACCCGTTTGGCGGCATCGGTCGGGGTGGAGGCGCGCAGGTCGGCGACGAAGTCGAGCAGCGGCTGGTCCGGCTCGTGCCCGATCGCGCTGACCACCGGCGTCCGCGCCGCCGCGACCAGCCGGACGAGGCTCTCGTCCGAGAACGGCAGCAGGTCCTCCACGCTGCCGCCGCCCCGGGCGACGATGATCACGTCCACCTCGGGGTGCTCGTCCAGCTCCTGTACGGCCGCGCTCACCCGCTCCACCGCGCTCAGGCCCTGCACCGGGACGTTGCGCACCTCGAAGCGGACCGCCGGCCAGCGCCGCCGGGCGTTCTCCAGCACGTCCCGCTCGGCCGCCGAACCGCGCCCGGTGACCAGGCCGATGCACTGCGGCAGGAACGGCAGCGGCTTCTTCCGCTCGGCCGCGAACAGCCCCTCGCCGGCCAGCCGCCGCTTCAGCTGTTCCAGCCGGGCCAGCAGCTCGCCCAGCCCGACCATCCGGATCTCCGCCGCCCGGAGCGAGAGCTGCCCGCGCGCCGCGTACCACTCCGGCTTGGCGTGCACGACGACCCGCGAGCCCTCCTGCACCACGTCCGCGACCCGGTCGAAGACCGAGCGGAAGCAGGTCACCGTCAGCGAGACGTCCGCCTGCGGATCGCGCAGCGTCAGGAACACCACGCCCGCGCCCGGCCGCCGGCTGAGCTGGGTGATCTGCCCCTCCACCCAGACCGCGCCGAGCCGGTCGATCCAGCCGCCGATCAGCGCGGAGACCTTGCCGACCGGGAGCGGGGCTTCGGGGGAGCTGGTGTTGGCCATGCGTACGAGGCTATCGGCGGATGCCGACAGCGGAGGCCCCCTGGACGAGCAGGACGACGACTCCCACCGCCAACCAGACCAGTCCGGCGATCTGCGCCGTGTGCGAGGCCTCGTAGACCACCGCCCCGATCACCGCGATGCCCAGCACCGGCAGCACCAGATGCCCCAGCCAGTTGCGGGAGCGGTGCCTGACCGCGTACCAGCCGACCACCGAGGCGTGCAGCAGCGCGAAGGCGGTCAGCGCGCCGATGTTGACCACCGAGGTCAGCCGGTCCAGCCCGTCGTCCCGCTCGGCCGCCCAGACCGCCGCGGCCATCGTGATCACCGCCGCCGCCAGCAGCGCCCGGCGCGGCACCGCCGAGGCCGGGTCGACGGCGGCGAGGACGCGCGGCAGCCGCCCGTCCCGGGCCATCGCGTACAGCAGCCGCCCGGCCGCGGCCTGGCCGGCGAGCGCGGCGAAGGCGGCGCCGATCGCCTTGCTCGCCGCCACCAGCACGTGCAGCCAGTGCCCGACCGAGCCCTCCACGGTGTCGTAGAACGCCGAGCCCTGGGCGGCCGGGTCGGCGGCCAGCTCCTGCAGGGTCACCGGCTCCAGCAGCGCCGCCAGGTAGGTCTGCGTCACGAAGAGCACACCGGCCAGCACCAGGCACCAGAGGACCGCCCGCGCCACCGCCGCCGAGGCGCCCACCGCCTCCTCGACGAAGGTGGCGATCGCGTCGAAGCCCAGGAAGGAGAGCACGGCCACGGAGACCGCCGAGAGCACCGCGGTCGCGGAGAAGCCCCCGACAGCGGTCAGCGGCGTGTCCCAGCCGCGCTGCGCGCCGTCCCGCACCAGCACCACCACCGCCGCCACCGTGAACACCGCCAGCACCGCGAGCTCCATCGCCAGCACGGCGAAGCCGACCGCGGCCGCCGTCCGCACCCCGGCCAGGTTGAGTGCGGTGGTCACCAGCACCGCCAGGGCCGTCCAGACCCAGCGCGACACGCCCGGGACCAGCGAGTGCAGCGCGATGCCCGAGAAGAGGTACGCCACCGCCGGGATCAGCAGGTAGTCGAGCATCGCCATCCAGCCGGCGATGAACCCGGGCCCCTCGCCCAGGCCGGCCCGCGCGTAGGCGAACACCGAGCCGGTCTGCGGCACCGCCCGCACCATCTGGGCGTACGACCAGGCGGTGAACCCCATCGCGACGGTCGCCGCCAGGTAGACCGCGGCCACCGCGCCGTGGCTCTTCGCGTCCAGCACGCCGAACACGCCGACCGGCGCCATCGGGGCGATGAACAGCAGCCCGTAGACCATCAGATCGCGCACGCCCAGGCTGCGCCGCAGGCCGCCGGTTCCGACTCGCTCGCTCATGGGGACCACGATCGGGCATCGGCGGTCGAAACCGGGCCGAAGGCGCCACGCGTCGGCGCGGCCCGCCGCCGCCCGTACGATGGAGCCATGTCCAACACCGCGCAGCGCCGTGTCCTGCTCGCCGCCCCCCGGGGCTACTGCGCGGGCGTCGACCGCGCCGTGATCGCCGTGGAGAAGGCCCTGGAGCAGTACGGGGCGCCGATCTACGTCCGCAAGCAGATCGTCCACAACAAGTACGTGGTGCAGACCCTGGAGAAGAAGGGCGCGATCTTCGTCGACGAGACGGAGGAGGTGCCCGAGGGCTCGATCGTGGTGTTCTCCGCCCACGGCGTCGCGCCCTCCGTCCACGACGAGGCCAAGGCCGGCAAGCTCGCCACCATCGACGCCACCTGCCCCCTGGTGACCAAGGTGCACAAGGAGGCCGTGCGCTTCGCCGACGAGGGCTTCGACATCCTGCTGGTCGGCCACGAGGGCCACGAGGAGGTCATCGGCACCATGGGCGAGGCCCCGGACCGGATCCACCTGGTGGACGGGGCCGAGGACGTCGCGCAGGTGCAGGTCCGCGACGAGTCCAAGGTCGTCTGGCTCTCCCAGACCACGCTCTCGGTGGACGAGACCATGGCCACCGTCGGCGAGCTGAAGAAGCGCTTCCCGCTGCTGGTCAGCCCGCCCAGCGACGACATCTGCTACGCCACCCAGAACCGCCAGGTCGCCGTCAAGCAGATGGCGCCCGAGACGGACCTGCTGATCGTGGTCGGCTCCAAGAACTCCTCCAACTCCGTCCGCCTGGTCGAGGTCGGCCTGGAGTACGGCGCCAAGGCCGCCCACCTGGTGGACTTCGCCGAGGAGCTCCAGGAGTCCTGGCTGGAGGGCGTCACCACGGTCGGCCTGACCAGCGGCGCCTCGGTGCCGGAGATCCTGGTCGAGGGCGTCCTGGAGTGGCTGGCCGCGCGCGGCTACGGCGACGTGTCGACCGTGAAGACCGCCGAGGAGCACCTGACCTTCTCGCTGCCCAAGGAGCTCCGCCGCGACCTGCGCGCCGAGGCCGCCGGCAAGCTCTGACCCCGGATCCGCAGACCCGGCACCCCGCCACGGGGTGCCGGGTCTTCCGTTGTGCGCACCCGCGCGGGCTCTCGTAGCTTGGTGCAGAGGTATGCACAGGCTGTGGACAACCCGGCCTGCGGTCGTGGACAACGGAGTCGGCGGAGGGCGGTCGTCATGACGGCGGTATTCGGTGTGGACATCGGCGGGTCGGGCATCAAGGGTGCCCCCGTCGACCTCGGCCGGGGCGTGCTCGCCCAGGAGCGGCACAAGGTCCTCACCCCGAAGCCCTCCGCACCGGAGGCCGTGGTCGCCGCCGTCCGCGAGGTGGTCCGGCACTTCGACCACCAGGGCCCGGTGGGCCTGACCTTCCCCGGCGTGGTGGTGAACGGCCGGACGAGGACCGCCGCCAACGTCGACAAGGGCTGGATCGGCCTGGACGCCGAGGGGCTGTTCCGCGAGGCGCTCGACCTGCCGGCCACCGTGCTCAACGACGCCGACGCCGCCGGGCTGGCCGAGCTCACCCACGGCGCCGGCCGCGGCCGGCCGGGCGTGGTGCTGGTGCTCACCTTCGGCACCGGCATCGGCAGCGCCCTGTTCGTGGACGGCGCGCTGGTGCCCAACACCGAGCTGGGCCACCTGGAGCTGCGCGGCAAGGACGCCGAGCGGCGGGCCTCCTCGGCGGCCAAGGAGCGGCACGGGCTGAGCTGGGCGCAGTGGGCCGAGCGGGTCGACGAGTACCTCGACCTGGTGGAGATGCTCTTCTCGCCGCAGCTGATCGTGATCGGCGGCGGGGTGAGCCGCAAGCACGAGAAGTTCCTGCCGCTGCTGCGCGCGCGAGGGGCGCAGGTCGTCCCGGCGGAGCTGCGCAACGACGCCGGGATCGTCGGGGCGGCGATGGCGGCGGCCCGCGTCGCCGGCTGACCGGATCGCCGGGAGGGCCCGGGCGGGTGCGGTGGGCGGGTGCGGTGGGGAGGGGCGGCCGGTGGGCCGCCCCTCAGCGCGTCCGGTGGATCCGCTTCTGGGCGACGAACCGGGCCAGCACGATCACGGCGGCCAGGCCGGTGCCGGAGAACAGCCAGCCGGCCCGCAGCGCCAGTCCGGTTGCCAGCGCCACCACCTGGGCGGTCACCCCGGAGGAGGCGACCGGGCCGAGCAGCAGCAGGGCGGCGGCGAACGCGATCGGCCCGCTGATCGGCGCGGCCAGCAGGTCGGCGAAGCGCACCCGGACGGCCAGCTGGAAGCAGACCAGCAGGTAGCCGACGCCGAACAGCACCCCGAGTCCGCCGAAGAGCAGCCGGTCCAGGCCGGCCGCCGCGACGGTCGCGGCCATCGCGGCCACGCCGGTGCCGACCGCGGTCAGCCGGGTCGGCCGCCCGGTGCGCCGGCGCCCGTAGAGGCGGCCGTTCGGGCGGCCGTCACCGCGTTCGCCGGTGCGCTCGGGGGACCGCCCGTCGGCGCGCTCACCGGAGCGCGCGGCGAACGGCAGGTGCAGCCGCGGCCGGGCGCCGGCCGAGCGGCCGCGGTCGGTGGCGCCGGCCACCGGGCGCAGCCGGGAGGCGGGGGCGGCCGCTCCGACCGGTCCGGCGGTCTCGGGGGCCCGCCCGGGGCCGGGGACGGCGGCCCCGGCCGCGCCGTTCGGCGGTCGGCGTCTGGGCCCTGGCGGCTGGGTTCGGATGCTCTGCTCCACCCACCCAACGTACGGTCCGATCATCGCCACACTGTGTAATGGCCGTTCGGGAGCTTGCTCCGTGTCTTCGAACGGAGTACTGATGTGATCGTCGATCAACTCGTCCGGGGGGATGCATGAGCACGGGATTCGCCTTCGCGCGGCTGCACCACGTGCAGCTGGACATCCCGGCCGGGGCCGAGGACGAGTGCCGCGCCTTCTGGCAGGGCGTGCTCGGGATGGCCGAGCTCCCCAAGCCCCCGGTGCTGGCCGCGCGCGGCGGCTGCTGGTTCCGCGGCGGCGGGGTCGAGGTGCACCTGGGCGTGGTGGCGGAGTTCCGTCCCTCCCGCAAGGGCCACCCCGGGATCCAGGTGCACGACCTGGACGCGCTCGCCGACCACCTGGCCGCCCACGGTCACGACGTCGTCTGGGACGGCGAGCTTCCCGGCCACCGCCGCTTCCACAGCCACGACCGGCTGGGCAACCGGCTGGAGTTCCTGGAGCCGCTACCGGCGGCGGCCGGCGCCTGACCCGCTGCCCGTAGACTGGGGGATCGGCCCGCACGGTGCCGACCCAACTCCTCCAAGCCCACGGGACTTCGCTTCATGTCGCTCACGATCGGAATCGTCGGCCTGCCGAACGTCGGCAAGTCGACCCTGTTCAACGCCCTGACCAAGAACGACGTGCTGGCGGCCAACTACCCGTTCGCCACCATCGAGCCCAACGTCGGCGTCGTCGGCGTCCCGGACGAGCGCCTCGCCAAGCTCGCCGAGATCTTCGGCTCGCAGCGCATCCTCCCGGCCACCGTCGACTTCGTCGACATCGCGGGCATCGTGCGCGGCGCCAGCGAGGGCGAGGGCCTGGGCAACAAGTTCCTGGCCAACATCCGCGAGTCGGACGCGATCTGCCAGGTCGTGCGCGCCTTCACCGACCCGGACGTGGTGCACGTGGACGGCAAGGTGTCGCCCAAGGACGACATCGAGACCATCCACACCGAGCTGATCCTGGCCGACCTCCAGACCATCGAGAAGGTGCTGCCCCGGCTCCAGAAGGAGGCGCGCCTGAAGAAGGACACCGCCCCCGTCCTGGCCGCCGCCGAGGCCGCCCAGGCGATCCTGGAGACCGGCAAGACGCTCTTCGAGGCCGGCTTCGACACCGCCCCGATCCGTGAGCTGCACCTGCTGACCGCCAAGCCCTTCCTCTACGTCTTCAACGTGGACGAGGACGAGCTGGCCGACGAGGACTTCAAGAACGCCCAGCGCGAGCTGGTGGCCCCCGCCGAGGCGATCTTCCTCAACGCCAAGATCGAGTCCGAGCTGATCGAGCTGGACGACGCCGAGGCGCTCGAACTGCTCCAGTCGATGGGCCAGGAGGAGCCCGGCCTCGCCACCCTCGCCCGGGTCGGCTTCGACACCCTGGGCCTGCAGACCTACCTCACGGCCGGTCCCAAGGAGACCCGCGCCTGGACGATCAAGAAGGGCGCCACCGCCCCCGAGGCCGCCGGCGTGATCCACACCGACTTCCAGAAGGGCTTCATCAAGGCCGAGGTCATCTCCTTCCACGACCTGGTCGAGACCGGCTCCATCGCCGAGGCCCGCAGCAAGGGCAAGGCCCGCATCGAGGGCAAGGAGTACATCATGCAGGACGGCGACGTGGTGGAGTTCCGCTTCAACGTCTGACCCCTGTGTGGATCCGGGAGCGCCCGGCTGCTGTCCCCGGACGGTGGCCGGGCGGTTCCGTTTCGAGACGGTGGGACATTGACGTCCCCCGGTCGTCGGTTGATTGACTGTCGATCAGATGTGAGTTGATCATGCGATGGGGGAATCATGACTCGTTCGAACAGGCCTGCCCTGAGCCGACGGACGTTGTTGGGCGGGACCGCGGCCGCGGGGGTGGGTGCCGTGCTGGCGTCCGGGACGGCGGCCGCCGCGGCGGACTCCGCGCACCGGCGCAACCCGATCGACCAGGCCGCGGTCGACGCGGTGGCCGCGCGGCTCGACGGCGACCTGCTCGCCCTGCGGCGGGAGCTGCACGCGAACCCCGAGACGGCCGGCCACGAGACGCACACCGCCGCGGCGGTGGCGCAGCGGCTCCGGGCCGCCGGGCTGGAGGTCACCACCGGGGTGGGGGCCACCGTGGACAAGGACGGCAACCCGGTGCCCGGCACCGGGGTGGTGGCCGTCCTGCGGGGTGCCCGCCCCGGGCGCACGGTGGCGTACCGCGCCGACATGGACGCCGTGCCGGGGGACGGCATCATGCCGCGGAAGCCGGACCGCCCGGCGGCGCACGCCTGCGGGCACGACATCCACACCACCGTGGGGGTCGGCGTCGCGCAGGTGCTGGCGCAGCTGCGGCACCGGCTCAGCGGCACGGTGGCGTTCTTCTTCCAGCCCGGCGAGGAGAGCCTGCGCGGGGCCGAGGCGATGATCGGCGAGCGGGTGCTGGAACGCACCGGCGCCGAGGAGATCCACGCGCTGCACTGCGGCCCCTACCCGGTGGGGCAGTTCGCGGTGACCCCGGGCACCGGGCTGCCCGGCCAGGATCAGGCGCTGATCACACTGACCGGTCCGGACGCGCTCGGGGCGGCCGCCCGGCTGGCGGGCGAGATCTCCGCGCTCAGCACGGTGGCCCTGCCGCAGCTGCCCGCGGATCTGGAGCGGATGGTCGCGGACGTGCAGACGCCGGACGGGCCGCTGGCCCGGTTCCTGGTGACCCAGGCCAGGGCCGGGGAGAAGCCGGACGCCGAGGGCCGGGTCACGGTCGCGGTGAAGTTCCGCTGCTGGCCGGAGGAGCGGACCCCCGAGATCCGCGAGGAGCTCCGCCGGCTGGCGCAGCCGTACGCGGGAGCGGTCGCCTTCCCGAAGCCGCCGTTCCCGGCGCTGGTCTGCCCCGAGAAGGAGACCGACGCGCTGGCCCGGCACCTGCGCCGGGTGCTCGGTCCGGGCGGGGTGACGGTGAACCACACCGCCTACCCCTTCAACGGGGAGGACTACGCGCTGTTCCTGCAGCGGATCCCGGGCACCTACACCTTCCTCGGGGTCCGCACCCCCGGGTCGGGGATCGAGACGAGCTACCCGCACTACGAGACCTTCACCCCGGACGAGCGGGCGATCGGCGTCGGCGTCCGGGCGATGGCCGGCTGGCTGGCCACCCGCGCCCACTGCTGAGCCACCGGTGCCGGGGCCGCACCCTCGGGCGCGGCCCCGGCACCGGCCGCCGGGCTCAGCCCAGCAGGTGGGCGTTGACCGCGCGGGCCTCCTCGGCCAGCTCGGGCAGCTCCACCAGCTCGATTCCGGCCGCCTCCAGCAGCGCCGCGCCCTGGGTCTCCGCGACGAAGGTGGCCGGCTCGCGCCAGGCCACCACCACCCGCGGGACGCCCGCCGCGATCAGCAGCCGGGCGCACGGCCGCGGACGCGAGGCGCGCCGTCCGCACGGCTCCAGCGAGCTGTAGACGGTGGCCCCGCGCAGCCGGGGGTCGTCGGCCGGGAGCTTGGCCAGGGCCGCCTCCTCGGCGTGGTCGTGCGGGTCGGACTCGCGGCTGTAGCCCTCCGCGAGCACCTCGCCGTCCGCGCCGACGATCACCGCGCCGACCGAGAACGCCGTCCCGGACGGCGGGCACTGGCGGGAGAGCTCGACGGCCCTCCGCAGGAAGTCGAGGTCGGCGGTCACGGGGCGGGCTCCTTCGGGGCGTACCTGAGCAGGACGACGTCGCCCACGGTACGTGCCTCCAGCAGCCGCATCCGGCGGACCGGGCCGCCGGGGAAGGCCGCGGGGTGGACGAAGCGCGGCGCGTCCGCCTGCCCGACCAGCAACGGGGCGACGGCCAGCTGGAGTTCGTCGGCCAGGCCCCGGGCCAGGAACTGGGTGTGCACGCTGCTGCCGCCCTCGACCATCAGCCGGCGCACCCCGCGCGCGCCGAGGTCGTCCAGCACCGCGCCGAGGTCCACCGTGCCGCCGAGGGCCACCACCTCGGCCAGCCCGTCCAGTGCGGGGCGCAGCACGGCCGCACCGGCGTCGGTGGTGTACGCCAGCCGGGCGCCGCCGGTGTGCCAGAACCGCAGCGACGGGTCGAGCGCGCCGCTCGCGCTGAGGGTGACCTTCAGCGGGTACTCGGGCCGGCCGGCCGCGAGCCGGGCGGCCCGCCGGGCGGGGTCGTTGACCAGCAGCCGGGGGTTGTCCGCGCGCAGGGTGTTGCCGCCGACCAGGATCGCGTCGCTGGCGGCGCGCTCCTCGTCCACCCGGTCGAAGTCGGCCGGGTTGGAGAGCAGCAGCCGCTCGGGGCCGGCGTCGTCGAGGTGTCCGTCGAGCGACACGGCGGCGCTCAGCAGGACGAAGGGGCGCGGGGCGGTCATGGTGGAACCGTTCTGTCGGGTGCCGCTCCACGGTACGGCCCGCCGGCCGCGCGGAGCCGCACGAGGGTTGCTGTTCGTCCGGCGGCCCGCTGTCGGAGGGGCGGCGTTCGCCGAGGGGCCCCACCCTGGTCCGGACCTCGCACCGCCCCCCACGTCGAAGGGCTGTCCCCGTGTCCCGTCTCTCCCGCGGCCTGCTGCCGCTGGCCGTCGCCGTCGCCGCTCTGCCGGTGCTCGCGCTGCCCGCCGGATCCGCCGCCGCCGTGACGTACGGCACTCCCACGATCACGCTCTCGGCCGGCTACCTCTCCGGCGCGGTCGGCGCCACCGGCGACCCGACCGTCACCGTCACTGTCGCGCAGAGCGGCGCCGCGGCCTCGGCGCTCACCGTCGCCGCCTCCGCCACCACCCGCAGCTCGGTGGCCCGCACCGGTGACGTCACCGTCACCGGCACCACCGGGACCCGTTCCCTCGCGGTCGCCGCCCAGGGCGTCGGCTACACCGACCTCACCATCAAGGTCACCGGCCTCGGCGGCAAGACCGCGACGAAGACGCTGCACTACGCGGCCTCGGCGGCCGTGCAGCACTCGGCCGACAGCCGCTACCTGACCGGCTCCAGCGACGCCTCGGCGGCGGTGGACGCGGGCGGCGGCTACATCGTGGTGGCCGACGACGAGTCCAACGTGCTGCGGCTCTACGACCGCAACGCCTCCGGCGCGCCGGTGCGCACCTGGGACTTCGGCTCGGCGCTCGGCGTCTCCAAGGAGATCGACATCGAGGGCGCCACCCGGGTCGGCAACACGATCTACTGGACCGGCTCGCTGGGCAACAACAAGGACGGCGTGATCAAGACGGAGCGGCACACCGTCTTCGCCACCACCGTCACCGGCTCGGGGGCGAGCACCCAGCTGGCGCTCGCGGGCAAGTACACCGGTCTGCGTGCCGACCTGATCGCCTGGGACAAGGCCAACGGCAACCGCTACGGCTTCGCGGCGGGCGCGGCGGACGGCCAGGTGCCCAAGCAGATCGACGGCTTCAACGTCGAGGGCCTGGAGTTCGCGCCGGGCAGCACCACCACCGCGTACGTGGGCTTCCGCGCGCCGCTGACCCCGGCGGTCACCGGCGGCCGGGCGCTGATCGTGCCGGTCACCAACTTCTCATCGCTGCCGGGTGGTTCGGCGCACGCCACGTTCGGTGCCCCGATCGAGCTCGACCTCGGCGGGCTCTCCGTCCGGGACATCCGGCGCAACGCGCTCGGCCAGTACGTCATCGTGGCCGGCTCGTGGGCGGCGGACGACAACTCCGACCCGTACGCGCTCTACCGCTGGGACGGCCGGCCCGGTTCGCAGCCGGTCAAGCTGCTGAACCTGCCGACCTCCGACGCGGGCGGCTGGGAGGCGGTGCCGGACGTGCCGGACCTCACCGTCCCGGGCGCCCGGGTGCAGCTGATCACCGACGACGGCTCGGCCGTCCTCTACGGTGACGGCGTCGAGGCCAAGGACCTCACCCACCCGGAGTGGAAGAAGTCGCGGAGCACCTGGTTTACCGTCAACTGACCCCCGCTGCAAGTAGCGAGCCCCCGCCCGGTAACGGGCGGGGGCTTTCGCGTGCTGCACTCCGATCGCCATATGAGACGAATCTTCTCGTCATGCGGGATGAGGAGTAGCGTCGGAGGCGTCGGAGATCGACCGCACCCGAGGGGGATCCGCCATGACCGGACAGCAGCGCGACGCCGTCTACACCCACGGCCACCAGGAGCCGGTACTGCGCTCGCACAGCTCGCGCACCGTCGACGACTCGGCGGCCTACCTGAAGCCCGAACTGCGGCCCGGGCAGGCCGTTCTGGACGTCGGCTGCGGCCCCGGCACGATCACCGCGGACCTGGCCGGGCTGGTCGGCCCCACCGGGCGGGTGGTGGCCGTGGACACCTCGGCCGAGGTGCTGGAGGCGGCGGCCCGGTTCGCCGCCGGCCGCGGGCTGGCCAACGTGGTCTTCGCGGTCGCGGACGTCCACCGGCTGCCCTACGCCGACGGCGAGTTCGACGTGGTGCACGCCCACCAGGTGCTGCAGCACGTGGCCGACCCGGTGGCCGCCCTGCGCGAGATGCGCCGGGTGACGGCGGAGGGCGGCGTGGTCGCGGTCCGGGACGTCGACTACGCGAGCATGACCTGGTACCCGCAGGCGCCGGAGCTGGAGCGCTGGCTGGAGCTGTACCGGGACGTCGCGCGGGCCAACGGCGGCGAGCCGGACGCCGGCCGGCGGCTGCTGTCCTGGGCCCGCGCGGCGGGCTTCACCGAGGTGACCGCCACGTCCAGCAGCTGGACCTTCGCGACGCCGGAGCAGCGCGCCTGGTGGGGCGGGATGTGGGCCGACCGGATCGTGGGCACCGGCATCGCCAGGACGGCGGTGGCCGAGGGGTTCGCGGACCGCGCGGAGCTGGAGCGGATCGCGGCCGGCTGGCGCGCCTGGGCCGCGGACGGGGACGGCTGGTTCGCGATGCTGCACGGGGAGGTGCTGGCGCGCGGTTAGGGCCTGGCCTGTGGATCAGGCCGGGTCGGCGGCGTGATCCGACCTGATCCACAGGACAGGCCCCAGGGCGGTTTCGGGGGTGGTGCGGCGGGCCGGGGAAATGCGCGAAGAGCCCTTCGCAAGATCGGGTAGAGTCGCGCGTCCGTTCCCATGGTCGCCCGCCGTTCGGCGGTCGGTCGGTCCACGGAGCGTTCGAGTCGAACTGCCGAGCTGATGCCCGCGAGCGGCGGGCCGGGGAGTCCAACGTGTCCAAGCCCGAGCCCGATGCGCCCGCGCCGGCGCCGGCAGCTGCGCCGGCACCCGCGTCCGACGGAGCCGGGCCGGATGCGGCGGTGACGGTGGAGGCGATGGCGGGGGCGACGTCGGCGGCCGGGCCGGACTCGGACGAGGGCACGGCCCCGGCCGCTGCGGCGGCGCCCGCCGACCGGGTCGAGCTGACCAAGCCGGCCCCGGCGGCCGCCGGGGAGCCGGTCACGCCCGCCGGGCCGGCGGCCGCCGCCCCGGACGATCCCTGGGCGGCTCCGGTGTCCGGCACCGCCCCGTCCGCTCCGCACACCCCGCCGCACACCCCGCCGCACACCCCGCCGCCCGCCGCGCCGGTCCCCCCGCCCGCCGCCACCGGCTGGGCCACCGTCCCGCCCGGCGCACTGAGCGGCTACCAGCCCGGCTACGCCTACCCGCAGGATCCCGGCGCCACCAACGGCTTCGCCGTCGCCGCGCTGATCACCGGCCTGCTCTGCCTCTGGCCGCTCCCGCTGGTCTTCGGCATCGTCGCCCTGATCCAGCTCCACCGGCGCAACGAGCGCGGCCGCGGCATGGCCGTCACCGGCGTCGTCCTCGGCGCGCTCGGCACGCTGGCCCTCCTGGTGGGCCTCCTCGGCGTGGTCGCCGCCGGCGTCGACGCCACGGAGGACGCCGACCGCCCCGCCCGTGCCCCCAAGGCCCCGCCGGGGGCCGTGGTCTGGTCCTCGCTCAAGGCCGGCGACTGCTACAACCTGCCCGGCGACCACTCCGGCGCCGACCCCGGGTCCGGTACCGCGGACCAGGCGGTCTTCTGGGTGAGCCGGGTGCCCTGCATGCTCCCGCACCAGGGCGAGGTGGCCGGCACCGCCCGCATCCCGGAGAGCGACGGCCCGGGCTACCCGGGCGAGACCCGGGTCCGCGAGCGCGCCGCCGCGCTCTGCACCCCGGTGCTCGACGAGTACGCCCTCGACTACTGGGCCGTGCCGGACGGCATGGACGAGGTCTACCTCTACCCGAGCCGGGCCAACTGGAAGTCCGGCGAGCGCGACGTCACCTGCGCCTACGAGGACCGCGACGGCCTGCACCGCGGGAGCGTCCGCACCGACCGGGCCGGCCTGAACCCGGCCCAGCTCGCCTACCTGGAGGCCGCCCGGGCCTTCAACAGCGCGTACTGGGACGAGCCGGACGCCGAGATCGACGAGGCGCACGCCGAGTACCGGGCGTGGGCCCGGAAGATGGCCGAGGCCTCCCGCAAGGAGGCCGAGGACCTCTCCAAGACGTCGACGAACTGGCCGGAGGGTGCCCGGCCCAAGGTCGCCGAGCTGGTGGCCGCCCAGCGGGAGGCGGCGACCGCCTGGGACACCGCGGCGAAGACCACCGACGGGACGGCGCTCGAACGCGAGGTCCGGCGGGCGAAGACGCTGGTGGCCAAGTCGACCAGGCTGACCACCGAGATCCGGCGCGAGCTCGGACTCTCGACCGGCGAGCAGGTCGGCGACATCCAAGTCTGACGGGGCCGGCGGAACCGGGAGGCCGGGGAAGCCCCCGGGGACCGGCGCCGGCCAGCCCCACCCTGACTCGGCGCAACGGTTACCCGGCGTTAACAGGGGTCGTACGCGCCGGTAGCGCGGTGCGCGTAGCGTCCGGTGGACGCGGCCCCGGCCCGAGCCCCCACGCGGGCCGGGGCCCCGGCCCGGAGCACCGCGCTCCGGGCGGTGCTCCGGCAGGTCCTAAGCTCACCGCCATGGACACCTTTCGGGTGATGCGGCAGGACGACAACGGCAACCGCTTCCCGGTCGCGGAGGGCCTGGCCCGGGACGAGGCGGAGCGGCTGGCGGCCGAGTTCGAGGCGCGCGGTCACAAGCAGCTGTACTGGGCCGAGCCCACGGCCCGGCCGATGGAGGCCACCGGGGCGATCGGCGGCCGCGGTGGCATCGGCGCAGCCGGAGTCGCCACCGCAGCCGGAGCCGCCACCGCAGCCGGCGACCCGACGGACACCGGGGACCTCATGGAACCCGGCGCGAGCGGCACGGCGAACCGGATCGTGGTCGGCGGCGCGCTGATCCACGGCGGCCGGGTGCTGGCCGCCCGCCGCAGTGCGCCGGCCGAGGTGGCCGGGCGCTGGGAGTTCCCCGGCGGCAAGGCCGAGCCCGGCGAGACCGAGCCGCAGGCGCTCGAACGCGAGCTGCTGGAGGAGCTGGGCGTCCGGGCCAGGGCGCTGCAGCGGCTGCCGGGGGCCTGGCTGGTCCGTCCGGGCCTGGAGCTGCGGCTCTGGGTGGCCGAGCTGCTCTCCGGCGAGCCCCGGCCGCTGGAGGACCACGACGAGCTGCGCTGGCTCGGCCCGGGCGAACTGGCCGAGGTCGACTGGATCGACCACGACCGGGCCGTCCTCCCCGACGTCGCCCGGCTGCTCGACCCGGCGCAGCCGTCCGCCTGAACGGCCATCCGTCCGGGCGGCCGTGCGCCCGGGCAGCCGAGCTCCGGAACGCCGCTTCGCCCGGGGCCCGGCCACCGGAGCAGCTGGGCCCGCCGCGCGCAATACGCCAGGTAGGTCAATCGGACAAGAAGCCCCAGAAGCCGGGATAGCCTGGGTTCTGCTGGGTATGTCACTTTTCGGCACTATTCGTCACCATCGGTGAGCCGTTCCAGCCGGCGACGCCGATCCCGACCAGAGCCGGAGGCCCCGTCGGTGTCGAGTACCGGTAGCGGCGGCGGGGGCGCGCGACGCACGGGCGCCAGGGGGAGCGCGGCCGCCCGCGCGCGGCTGCGCCGCGGTGTGCGCCCGGCGCCGCCCCAGCCGCCGGCCGGCCGCCGCCGCAGGAACGCCACCGCCCCGGCCGGTACCCCGGTGGCCGCTGATCCTTCCGCCGCCTCCGCCGAGCCCCCGGACCGGCCCGCGCCCTCCCTCGTGGTGGCCGACGCGACCTCGCCCGCCGCCGTCCGCAGCCGCCCCGGCCGGCCGTTCCCCGGCGCCGCCGGTGCGGAGCCGGGCGGCTCCGGCGCGCGCGCCGAGGGCAACCTGCTCGACGTGGTCAAGGTGGCCATCGCGATTCTGGACACCGCCGGCCGGGTGGTCCTCTGGAGCCCGGCCGCCGAGGAGCTGCTCGGCTGGCCGAGTGAGCTGCTGGTCGGCCGCCGGATCGACGAGCTGATCCCGGACGAGGACCAGGTGGCCCGGATCCGGGTCGCGATCCAGGCCACCCTGCGGCACGGCCGCTGGACCGGCCCCGCCGAGCTGCGCGACCGCGAGGGCGTCCCGGTGGCCGTCGACGCCCGGATCTCGCTCCTGGTGGACGGCGACGGCACCCCGTTCCTGCAGGCCAACCTGGCCGAGGCGGCCGCCGTCCGGGCCGTCGAGCGCGACCTCGCCGTCCGCGACGCGCTGTTCGAGCAGTCCCCGCTCGGGATCGCGGTCCTCGACACCGACCTGCGCTACACCGCCGTGAACCGGACCCTGGCCGCGATGAACGGCATGGCCACCGAGGACCACGTCGGCCGCACCACCGGCGAGACCCTGCCCGAGCGGGCCGCCGACGAGATCACCGCCATCCAGCGCCAGGTCCTGGCCACCGGCGAGCCGGTCATCGACGTCACCCTCGCCTCGCCGGTCACCGCGCGCTCCGGCTACCGCTCGATCTCCTACAGCCGGATGACCGACCGGGCCGGCCGGGTCCTCGGCATCTCCGGCACGGTGATGGACGTGACCGAGCGCTACCGGGCGGTGGCCAAGGTCGAGCACGCCCGGCGCCGGCTCTCCCTGCTGAACGAGTTCGGCTCCCGGGTCGGCGACCTGCTGGACGCCTCGCGGATCGCCCAGGAGCTGGCCGGCGCCGTCGTCCCCCGGCTCACCGACTTCTCCGCGGTCATCCTGCTGCAGGCCGTCGCGCACGGCGACGACCTGCCCCGGCACGGCCACGACCGCCGCACCTCGCTGCTCCAGCTCGGCACCGCCTCCGTCCAGGACGGCCCCGAGGTCGAGGTGATGCTGCGCCGCGGAGCCCGGATCACCTTCGCCGAGGACTCCGCCTGCGGCCGGGTGCTGCGCACCGGCGTCCCCGAGCTGCTCTCCGGCGCAGACCAGCTGAGCGACGTCACCTACCCCGGCGACCCGAAGATGCAGGCGGCGCACGACCTGGGCGTGCACTCGATGCTGGTGGTGCCGCTGCGCGCCCGGGGCATCGTGATCGGCCTGCTGCTGGTCAGCCGGGCCGGCTACCGCGAGGGCTTCGACCGCGACGACCTCGCCTTCACCGTCGAACTGGCCGACCGGGCCGGCAGCTCGCTCGACAACGCCCGGCTCTACGCCCGCGAGCGCACCGCCGCGCTCACCCTGCAGCGCACCCTGCTGCCGCAGCAGGTCCCGCAGCCCACCGGCGTCGAGGTCGCCTACCGGTACGTGCCGGGCAGCAGCGGCACCGAGGTCGGCGGCGACTGGTTCGACGTCATCCCGCTGCCCGGGGACCGCACCGCCCTGGTGGTCGGCGACGTGATGGGCCACGGCCTGCGGGCCGCCGCCACCATGGGCCGGCTGCGCACCGCCGTCCGCGTGCTGGCCGCCCTCGACCTGCCGCCGGACGTGCTGCTGCGGCACGTCCACGAGCTCGCCGACGACCTCGCCCAGGGGCCGGACGAGGCGCTGCTGGCCACCTGCGTGTACGCGGTGTTCGACCCGGCCACCGCCCGGCTGACGGTCGCCAAGGCCGGCCACATCCCGCCGGTGCTGGTCGTCCCGGCCGACGAGACGGAGGAGCCCACCCGGACCGGCGGTCCGCTGCCCGGCGGCACCGGCCGGATCCTCGACCTCCCCTCCGGCGCGCCGCTGGGCGTCGGCGGCGTCCCGTTCGAGGCGGTCGAGCTGAAGATCCCCGAGGGCAGCCTGCTCGCCCTCTGCACCGACGGCCTGGTGGAGTCCCGCGACAAGGACCTCGACGTCGGCCTGGGCCGGCTGATCACCGTCCTCCAGCAGCCCTACGCGTCGATCCAGGCGGCCTGCGAGGCGGTGCTGGGCACCATGGAGCAGGGCCGCGAGCCGGACGACGTGGCGCTGCTGCTGGCGCGGCTCGGCCACGGCCAGGCGGGCACCCCGACGGCCGGCTGGACGCTGCCCGCCGAGCCGACCGCCGTCTCCCGGGCCCGCCGGCTGGTCCGGGCCACGCTCGCCGAGTGGAGCGTCGAGGAGCTGACCGACACCGCCGAGCTGCTGGTCAGCGAGCTGGTCACCAATTCCGTCCGCTATGCCAGCGCACCCATCGGAGTACGGTTGACGCTGGGCGAGACGCTGCTCGTGGAGATCTCCGACCCGCTGCCCGACCCGCCCCGCGAGCGCCACGCGGCGGAGGCCGACGAGGGCGGCCGGGGCCTGGAGCTCGTGCGCCGGCTCGCGCTCCGGTGGGGCGCGCGGGCGGAGGGCATGGGCAAGGTCGTCTGGTTCGAGCAGGCGCTGCCGGGTAATGAGCCCGACGAGTCGGGAGCCGAGTAGGACGCGAGTAGAACGGGGCTGCATATGCCATCGGTCGGCCGGGGGGAGCGCGCGCTCCGGCAGGGGGCGCGAGCGTGGCATTGTGGTTGCGCGGGCGGTAGGACAAAAACCTTCGCCCGATCTGATGTTGTGATGTTGAGGGCGTGTGAACGTACCCCTCGATGATGAATACTCGGTCTTCTCGGCATCCGGACGGTCGCGGGTTTGGAGGGGTCGGTCCGTTGAACAGCACCCCGGCGCGTAACGCGCCGAGCAACAGCGGTCATGCCGCTGTGCCCGGGCAGGCCGGTTCGCCGCACCTGCCCGCCCACGCGGCCGCGACGGCCGCCGCGCACCGCCACGGCGGCGCCGCCCGCACCGCGGCCGGCACCGACCAGTGGGGCGCCGGGGATCCGGGCTCGATCTACGAGTACATCCGGGTGGCGACCTTCGCGATCGGCCCCGACGGCCGGATCAGCCAGTGGAGCGAGCGCGCCGCCGAGTTCTTCGGCCTGCCCGCCGCCGAGGCGGTCGGCGCGGACCCGATTAGCACCTTCGTCCCGCGTGAGCTCTGGCAGCGCGGCCGTGCCCGGCTGGAGCGCACGCTGGCCGGCGAGGAGTGGGTCGGCACCGCGCCCTACCGCGACGCCACCGGCGGCGAGGGGCTCGCCGAGCTCTACCTGATGCCCGACAGCGCGCTGCCCACCGCCGGCGCCACCTGTCTCGCCGTCGACCTCGGCCGCCTGCGCCGGATCGAGACCGACCTCGCCGCCTCGGTGGCCGTCTTCGGCCAGACGCCGACCGGCTTCGTCCTCTTCGACGAGCGGCTGCGGCTGCAGCGCGTCAACGACGCCTTCGCCTCCGGGATGGGCCTGGCCCCCACCGACCTCGAAGGCCTCACCGCCCACGACATCTTCCCGACCTCGGAGGCCGACCGGCTCACCGCCGCCCTCCGCAAGGTCCTCGCCACCGGCGAGCCCGTCTTCGACCTGCGCTTCCACTCCGCCGTCCCGACCCGGGACGGCAACCGGCTCTGGGCCGTCTCGCTCTACCGCCTCAACGGCTCGGCCGGCCAGCCGATGGGCGTCGCCGGGCAGGTCTCCGACGTCACCAGCCGGCACGTCGCCGAGCGCGAGGCCGACGGCGTCCGCCGCAACCTCGCCCTGCTGAACGAGGCCAGCGCCCACATCGGCTCCACCCTCGACCTGGAGACCACCGCCAAGGAGCTGCTGGACGTCGTCGTCCCGCCGTTCTGCGACCTCGCCACCGTCGACCTCTACACCGCGCTGCTCTCCGGGGAGAGCGTGCCCAGCGCCGGCCGGCTCGGCGACACCGTGCTCACCGACGGCAGCGGCGAACTGCGCCGGGTCGCCGTCTCCAGCGTGGTCGGCGGTGCCTCGTCGGTGCTCGGCTCGGTCACCGGCCTGCCGATCGCCGAGGCGGGCGGCACCCTCTGCTACCCGCGCCGCTCCCCGCACGCCCGGGCGCTGCGCACCGGCCGCAGCGTCGTCCCCGAGCCCGGGCCCGACCCGCTGCTGCGATCCACGCTGATCGTGCCGCTGGTCGCCCGCGACCAGGTGCTCGGCCTGGTCCAGCTCTCCCGCGCGATCGGCAGCGAGCCCTTCGACGCCCGCGACGTCGCCATCGCCGAGGAGCTGGTCGCCCGGGCCGCCGTCTGCATCGACAACGCCCGGCTCTACCGCCGCGAGCACGAGCGCGCGCTGATCCTCCAACGCAGCCTGCTGCCCCCGGGCAACCCGGCCGCCAGCGGCCTGGAGATCGCCTGCCGCTACCTGCCCAGCAACAACAACACCGAGGTCGGCGGCGACTGGTTCGACGTCATCCCGCTGCCCGGCAACCGCACCGCGCTGGTCATCGGCGACGTGATGGGCCGCGGCCTGCGGGCCGCCGTCGCGATGGGCCAGCTGCGCACCGCCGTCCGCACCCTGGCCATGCTCGACCTCGACCCGGCCGAGGTGCTCTCCGCCCTCGACGAGATCGCCCGCGGCCTCGGCGACGACACCGCGCCCGCGGTGACGCCCACCCCGTACGGGCGGCTCACGTCGAGCGCCGACGAGGAGGCCCGCGAGGTCTACCTGGCGACGTGCGTCTACGCGGTCTACGACGCCGTGACCCGGCGCTGCACCTTCGCCAACGCCGGCCACCTGCCGCCCGTCCTGCTCAGCCCCGGCGAGCCGGCCCGGATGCTCGACGTCCCGCCGGGCCTGCCGCTCGGCGTCGGCGGCGAGCCGTTCGAGGAGGTCGAGCTGACCCTGCCGGACGGCGCCGTGCTCGGCCTCTACACCGACGGCCTGGTGGAGAGCCGCAAGCACCAGCTGGACGAGGGCCTGCGGGCCTTCCGCACCGCGCTGTCCGCCGAGGGCAGGGGGCTGGAGGACCTCTGCGACCACGTCCTCGGCGAGCTCATCCCGCACCACGGCGAGGACGACATCGCCCTGCTGATGGCCAAGGTGCACGCCTTCCCCGAGGACGCCGTCGGCAACTGGGTCCTGCCGCCGGAGCCGACCTCGGTGGCCAAGGCCCGCGAGCTGGCCTGCAGCTGGCTGCTGGCGCGCGGCCTGGACGAGCTGGTCGACACCACCGAGCTGCTGGTCAGCGAGCTGGTCACCAACGCGCTCCGGCACGGCCGGGGCGAGATCCGGCTCCGGCTGCTGCGCGACCGCACCATGGTCTGCGAGGTCTGGGACGACGGCTACGCCCAGCCGCGCCAGCGCCGCGCCCAGGAGACCGACGAGGGCGGTCGCGGGCTCCAGCTGGTCAGCCTGCTGGCGGAACGCTGGGGCAGCCGGCGCACGCCCAAGGGCAAGATCGTCTGGTTCGAGCTGTCCCTGTAGCCGCGCCCCCGGCCGGCTCGGCCGGTCCGCTCCCCGCCCCGGAGGCGAGCGGGCGAGCGGGCGAGTCACAGCTCCGCCGACCGGGTGCAGTCGCCGGGCGGCCGACGTGTCGGCGGGCCCGGCCGCAGCCGGGCGGCGTTCGATGGCCGCCATGCGCGTCCGCCAGCTCACCTCCGCAGCCGCCGCGCTGCTGCTCGCAGCCGGCCCCCTGGCCGGCTGCTCCGGCGCCCCGGCCCCGGCCCGCACCCCGGCGCCCGTCCCCTCCTCCGCGGACCCGGTCGCGGTCACCGGTGACGTCCGCCCCTACGAGCGGGACGCCGTCCGGGACGGCGGCACGCTGCGCTGGGCGCTGGACGCCGTCCCGGCCACGCTGAACGTCTACCAGGGCGCCGCGACCGCCGACTCGGCGCTGCTGGCGCACGCCCTCTACCCCGCGCTGTTCCGGCCGGACGAGCACGGCCGGCTCGTCGCCGACCCGGACTACCTGGACTCCGCCGAGTCCACCCCGCCCGGGCAGCTGCCGCAGGTGGTCACCTACCGGCTCAATCCGCACGCCGTCTGGAGCGACGGCACCCCGCTCTCGGCGGCCGACTTCGCCGCCCAGCGGGCCGCGCTCTCCGGCCTCGACCCGGCCTACGGGGCCACCCGGCCGGCCGGGTACGGCGCGATCGACTCGATCACCCAGGGCACCGGCCCGCACGAGGTCAGGGTCGCCTTCCGGCAGCCGTACGCCGAGTGGCGCTCGCTGTTCGGCCCGCTCTACCCCGCCGCCGAGACCGCGACCCCGGCCGCCTTCAACCGGCCGGCGGCCGGCGGCCCGCACCTGACGGCAGGGCCGTTCCGGCTCACCGGGTACGACCCGGCGGGCGGCCGGGCCACCGCGGCGCGCAATCCGCTCTGGTGGGGGGAGCGGCCCAAGGCCGACCGGATCGACTTCCTGGCCGTCCCGGCCGAGCAGCGGCTGGACGCGCTCGACCAGGACCGGCTCGACATCGCGCCGGTGACCACGGCGGTCGACCGGGCATCGGCGGCTCCCGGTACCTCGGCCGACCAGGCCCAGGCCGCCGACAAGGCGCTGCGGCGCGCGGAATCGCTCCCCGGCGTCACCGTGCACCGGGCGTCCGCGCCCTCGCTCACCCAGCTCACCCTCAACGCCGCCCGGGGACCGCTCACCGATCCGTCCGTCCGGCTCGCCCTGGCCCGGGCCGTCGACCGGCGGCGGATCGCCGAGGCCGCGCTCGCTCCGCTCGGCCTCGCCGGCGCCCCGCTCGGCAGCCACCTGCTCGCCGGCGACCAGGACGGCTACCGGGACAACGCCGACGCCATCGGCCGCGCCGATCCGGGCCGGCTGCTGGACGCGGCGGGCTGGAAGCGGCCCGCGCACGGCGGCACCCGGACCAGGGACGGCCGGGAGCTCGCCCTGTCGCTGCTGCTCCCGGCCGACTCCGCGACCGCCCGGCGCACCGCCGACGCCCTGACCGCCGACCTCGCCGGGACCGGGATCGCCCTCCGGGCCACGGCCGTCCCGGCCGACACGTTCGTCCCCGGCCACCTGGCCGCCGGCGACTACGACCTCGCCCTGTTCTCCTGGCCCGCCGGGCCGTCCCCGGCGGTCGACCAGCGCCCGGTCTACGCCAAGCCCCGGCCGGGCGCGGACGGCTCACTGGAGGCCGGCAGCAACTACGGCCGCACGGGGACGGAGGAGATCGACCGCCTCTTCGACCGGGCGGCGGCCGAGCTCGACCCCGCGGCGCACCTCGCCCTGCTCCAGGAGGCCGACACCCGGATCTGGCAGCTCGGCCACTCGGTGCCGCTCTACCAGCGCCCCGAGCTGGTCGCCGTCCGCGACGGCATCGCGGCCGCCGGCGCCTGGGGCTACGGCTGGCCCCGCTTCCAGGACATCGGCCTGCTCACCCCCTGACGGCCCGTTCCTCGGCGGGCGCTGCGAGGAGTGGGCCGGCACCGGGGGAAGCCCCGGTGAGGTACCGGTGGACGCTTTGGATCACCGCCGGACAGCGTGGCGGAAGGCGACGCGGGGGTGAAAGGTGTGTGATCCACCTGTGATCTTGGTCCCGCCCGAGGCCGCCGTTTCGGCCCACCTGGGTGGTTCCCCGTACGATAGGAGGAAGCCGTGGCATGTCCTGCCCGGCGGGTGGACCGGTAGTAGCAGGCGGAACGGGCGGCGGCGATCAACAGGGATCGCCGGTCGGCGTCTCGCGGCCGGGCGCCGTAACCCACGATTCCGGGAGAATCCGCTAGGCATGCCCACGCGCAACGACATCCGTAACGTCGCCATCGTCGCCCACGTCGACCACGGCAAGACCACCCTGGTCGACGCCATGCTCAAGCAGGCCGGTGCCTTCGCGGCCCACCAGCAGCTCGACGACCGCATGATGGACTCGAACGACCTGGAGCGCGAGAAGGGCATCACCATTCTCGCGAAGAACACCGCGGTCAAGTACCACCCCAAGGACGGTGGCGCGCCCATCACCATCAACATCATCGACACCCCGGGCCACGCCGACTTCGGTGGCGAGGTCGAGCGTGGTCTGTCGATGGTGGACGCGGTCGTCCTGCTGGTCGACGCCTCCGAGGGCCCGCTGCCGCAGACCCGCTTCGTGCTGCGCAAGGCGCTCACGGCCCGGCTGCCCGTCATCCTCTGCATCAACAAGACGGACCGCCCGGACGCCCGGATCGACGAGGTCATCAACGAGACCTACGACCTCTTCCTGGACCTGGACGCGGACGAGGACCAGATCGAGTTCCCGATCGTCTACGCCTGCGCGCGTGACGGCGTCGCCTCGCTGACCAAGCCGGAGAACGGCACCGTCCCGGCCGACAGCACCAGCCTGGAGCCGTTCTTCTCCACCATCCTGGAGCACGTCCCGGCCCCGACGTTCGAGGAGGACGCGCCGCTCCAGGCCCACGTCACCAACCTCGACGCCGACAACTTCCTCGGCCGCATCGCGCTGCTCCGCGTCGAGCAGGGCGAGCTGCGCAAGGGCCAGACCGTGGCCTGGATCAAGCGCGACGGCACCATCTCCAACGTCCGCATCTCCGAGCTGCTGATGACCGAGGCGCTCACCCGCAAGCCGGCCGAGGTGGCGGGCCCCGGTGACATCTGCGCCGTCGCCGGTATCTCGGACATCATGATCGGCGAGACCCTGGCCGACCCGGAGAACCCGATCGCGCTGCCGCTGATCACGGTGGACGAGCCGGCCATCTCGATGACCATCGGCACCAACACCTCGCCGCTGGTCGGCCGCGGCGGCAGCGGCAAGGGCGCGGACGCCAAGTCCGGCGGCCGGGTCGACCGCAAGGTCACCGCCCGCCAGGTGAAGGACCGCCTGGACCGCGAGCTGATCGGTAACGTCTCGCTGCGCGTCCTGGACACCGAGCGCCCGGACGCCTGGGAGGTGCAGGGCCGTGGTGAGCTGGCGCTGGCCATCCTGATCGAGACCATGCGCCGCGAGGGCTTCGAGCTGACCGTCGGCAAGCCGCAGGTGGTCACCAAGGAGGTCAACGGCAAGACCCACGAGCCCGTGGAGCGTCTGACCGTGGACGTCCCCGAGGAGCACATGGGCGCCGTCACCCAGCTGATGGGTATCCGCAAGGGCCGGATGGACAACATGTCCAACCACGGCTCGGGCTGGGTCCGGATGGAGTTCGTCGTCCCGTCCCGCGGCCTGATCGGCTTCCGCACCGAGTTCCTCACCAACACCCGCGGCACCGGCATCGCGCACTCGATCCACGAGGGCCACGAGCCGTGGTTCGGCACCCTGACCACCCGCAACAACGGTTCGCTGGTCGCCGACCGGGCCGGCGTCGTCACCGCCTTCGCGATGACCAACCTGCAGGAGCGCGGCGTGCTCTTCTGCGACCCGGGCACCGAGGTGTACGAGGGCATGATCGTCGGCGAGAACTCGCGCTCCGACGACATGGACGTGAACATCACCAAGGAGAAGAAGCTCACCAACATGCGGTCCTCGACCGCCGACGTGGCCGAGTCGATCGTCCCCCCGCGCAAGCTCTCGCTGGAGCAGTCGCTGGAGTTCTGCCGCGAGGACGAGTGCATCGAGGTGACCCCGGAGACTGTTCGCATCCGTAAGGTCGTCCTCGACCAGAAGGACCGCGGCCGTACCGCCTCGCGCGCGAAGAAGGCGTGATCTCCCCCTTCTGAGGCCCTTTGGCCTGAAACGATCGCCCCCCTTTCCAATGGGAAGGGGGGCGATCTTTTTCAACTACTCCAAGTTGTCGACGCGCGTATAAACGGAATAGCGCTAACCGCGGCAGGGTGTCCGCTGAGCGAACACGGCAGTCCGTCATCCATGACGACTGTCCGTTTGGTACCTGTCTGAGTATGTCTCATATGTCCGATTTTCGAAACTTACCGACCGTTCATGTGACCTAATTGAGATCGGCAGTGTTCACTTTCGTGTCCGTGCGTGACGGATAGTGGGTGCAGTCAGGCTCGGGTCAAGGGTTAACGCGCAGGGGTGCGCGCCGAAACCACGAGCGCGGACGGCACAACGGAAGCGGCGTCAGCCGCCCGAGGTGCTCTCCTCGTTGAAAAGTCGATTTCAGGAGGCATCCCCCATGCGCGGTGCAACCCAGACCAAGTGGCTCGTCGCGGCGACCGCGATCGCCCTCGCGGCGACCGCTTGCAGCACCAGCTCGAAGAGCAACGACAAGGCTTCCTCCGGCGGCGGCTCCATCGCCGTCCAGCTCGGCGAGCCGCAGCACGGTCTGGTTCCGCAGAACACCGCGGAGTCCGAGGGCACCGAGGTCGAGAACGCCCTCTTCGCCGGCCTGGTCGACTACGACTTCAAGACCAACGCCCCGAAGCTGCGCGTGGCCGAGTCGATCGAGACCACGGACAGCAAGGTCTGGACGATCAAGATCAAGGACGGCTACACCTTCCACAACGGCGAGAAGGTCACCGCCAAGTCCTTCGTGGACGCCTGGAACTGGGGTGCCAACCAGGACAACGCCGCCGAGGGCCTGCCGTTCTACGCGAAGATCGAGGGCTCCGAGGAGCTGGCCCCGGGCAAGGACAAGAAGCCCACCGCCAAGGAGCTCAAGGGCCTGAAGGTCGTCGACGACAAGACCTTCACCGTCACCCTCGCCGCGCCGTTCTCGCAGTTCAAGACCATGCTCGGGTACAACCCGTTCTACCCGCTGCCGCAGGCGTTCTTCGCCGACCCGAAGGCCTTCGGCGACAAGCCGATCGGCAACGGCCCGTTCGAGATGGACGGTTCCTGGGAGCACAACAAGCAGATCAAGGTCAAGCGCTACGAGAACTTCCCGGCCTCGGACGGCAAGGCGAAGCTCCAGGGCGTCACCTTCAAGATCTACGACAACCTGGACACCGCGTACAACGACCTGCGCGCCGACAACATCCAGGCCACCGACAAGCTCCCGATCTCGGCGATGGCCGGCGTGAAGGCCGAGTTCGGCGACCGCTACATCTACAAGCCGGAGTCGGGCGTCGGCTACATCGGCTTCCCGATCGCCACCAACCCGGCCGCCTACGGCAAGCCGGAGATCCGCAAGGCGATCTCGATGGCGATCGACCGCGAGGCGATCACCAAGACCATCTTCTCGGGCACCCGCGTCCCGGCCGACGACTTCGTCAACCCGCTGATCCCGGGTTACCGCAAGGGCGCCATGGGCGACGCGGCCAAGTACGACCCGGCCAAGGCCAAGGAGCTCTTCACCACGGCCGGCGGTGTTCCGAACAACACCATCGAGCTGGGCTACAACGCCGACGGTGGCCACAAGGAGTGGATCGAGGCCGTCGGCAACCAGCTGAAGAAGAACCTCGGCGTCGAGGTCACCTTCAAGCCGTTCGAGAAGTTCGGCAAGATCCTGGACGCGCTGGGCGACAAGCAGTACTCGGGCGCCTTCCGCATGGCGTGGTCGATGGACTACCCGTCGATCGAGGACTACCTGCGTCCGATCTTCTCCAAGATCGCCATCGACAACGGCTCCAACTACGGCGGCTACGTCAACGAGAAGTTCGAGACCCTGCTCGACCAGGCCGACCAGGCCAAGACCGACGACGAGGCCCTGAAGCTCTACCAGCAGGCCGACGACGTCCTGGTCCAGGACCTGCCGTACATCCCGGTGTACACCTACATGTCCTCCGCGGCCTACAGCAAGAAGATCAAGAACTTCGACACCGACGCCCAGGGTCGCATGAACCTGGCTCAGGTCGAGCTCGCCGGCTGATCTGGTAGTCAGACGAACGGGGGCGGGCGGACCGGACTACAGTCCGAGTCCTCCCGCCTCCCTTCCTTGTCCGAAAGTATGGAGGTCTGATGGGCCGCTATGTGATCCGCCGACTGATACAGGCGATCCCTGTCCTCATCGGTGCGACGTTGTTGATCTACGCCCTGGTCCACTACCTGCCCGGTGATCCGGTGCAGGCGCTGGCCGGCGAGAAGCGAGCCGACCCGATCGTGGCGGACATGATCCGCCAGAAGTACCACCTGAACGACCCGTTCATCGTTCAGTACTGGAACTACATCTCCGGCGTCTTCCAGGGTGACCTGGGTGAGAGCCTGACCGGTCGCTCGGTGAGCGAAATGATCGGCGACGCCTTCCCGTACACCGTGAACCTCGCCCTGGTGGCCTTCGTCATCGAGGCGATCATCGGTGTCGCGGCCGGTGTCATGGCGGCCCTGCGCAAGGGCAAGTTCCTGGACCAGCTGGTCCTCATCAGCACGCTGCTGGTGATCTCGATCCCGGTCTTCGTCACCGGCTTCATGCTCCAGCTGCTGCTCGGCGTCAAGCTGAAGAACGACTACGGGTTCGACTTCTTCTCGGTCTCGTTCAACGAGGACGACGGCATCCGCGCGTACCTGCTGCCGGCCTTCGTGCTGGCCTCGATGTCGCTGGCCTACGTCGCCCGCCTGACCCGCACCAGCCTGATGGAGACCATGCGCGCGGACTACGTCCGCACCGCGGTCGCCAAGGGCCTGAAGCGCCGTCGGGTGATCGGGCGTCACGCGCTGCGCAACGCGCTGATCCCGATCGTCACCTTCCTCGGCGCCGACCTCGGTGGCCTGATGGGTGGCGCGGTGATCACCGAGAGGATCTTCAACATGCACGGCATCGGCGGTCTGCTCGCCCAGTCCGTGTACCAGAAGCAGGGCACGGTCATCGTCGGCGTCGTCACGCTGCTCGTGATGATCTACCTGGTCACCACCCTGCTCGTGGACCTGCTGTACGCCGTGCTCGACCCGAGGATCCGCTATGAGTGACACCATCACCAAGGGCCCCGAGGCCCAGCCCGAGGACAACTCCTCGACCGCCCCGGAGAAGAAGCAGAAGCCCGAGCGCGTCGCGAGCCTCTGGTCGGACGCGCTGTACGACCTGCGCCGCAACCCGATCTTCATCATCGGCGCCGTGCTGGTCACCTTCCTGGTGGTCCTGTCGATCGTGCCGCAGTGGTTCACCGACGGCAGCCCGTTCGACGGCGGTGCCTGCGACCTGGCCAACTCGCTGAAGCGGCCGGACGCCGA
This sequence comes from Kitasatospora sp. NPDC090091, assembly GCF_044747365.1. Lineage (NCBI taxonomy): Bacteria > Bacillati > Actinomycetota > Actinomycetes > Kitasatosporales > Streptomycetaceae > Kitasatospora > Kitasatospora sp. NPDC090091. Next base: position 383,251 of record NZ_JBIVDY010000005.1, on the reverse strand, counting down.
GCACTGGTTCGGCTACGACGTCCAGGGTTGCGACATCTACACCCGCACGGTGTGGGGCGCCCGTAACTCGATCACCGTCGGCATCCTGACGACCGTGATGGTCACCGTGGTCGGCTCCCTGCTCGGCCTGCTGGCCGGCTGGAAGGGCGGGATCATCGACTCGATCCTGTCCCGCTTCACCGAGATCTTCTTCTCGATCCCGCTGCTGCTCGGCGGCATGCTGATCATGTCGATGTGGGGCGAGGGCAACGCCGTCTCCGTGTCGGTCGTCATGGCCGTCCTCGGCTGGCCGCAGATCTTCCGCATCATGCGTGCCTCCGTGCTGGCCAACAAGAACAACGACTACGTGATGGCGGCCCGTGCGCTGGGCGCCGGCAGCGGCCGGATCACCTTCCGGCACATCCTGCCGAACGCCATCGCGCCGGTCATCGTCGTCGCGGCGATCTCGCTCGGTGTCTACATCGGCGCCGAGGCCGCCCTGTCGTACCTCGGCATCGGTGTGCAGCCGCCGCAGATCTCCTGGGGTCTGATGATCAGCGACGCGTCGGTCCGCTTCCTGAACGCGCCGCACGTGCTGCTGTTCCCGTCGGCCGCGCTGAGCGTCACCGTGCTGGCCTTCATCATGCTCGGCGACGCGGTCCGCGACGCCCTCGACCCGAAGCTCCGCTGAGAGAAGAGGTGACGACCCGATGACCACCGTGATCGAGAAGAACCAGAAGAGCGGCCGCCTTGAGGTTGGCACCCCGCTGCTGGAGGTCCGCGACCTCCACGTGGAGTTCCACACCCGGGACGGCGTCGCGAAGGCCGTGAACGGCGTCAACTACTCCGTGGCCGCCGGTGAGACCCTGGCGGTGCTCGGCGAGTCCGGCTCCGGCAAGTCGGTGACCGCCCAGACCATCATGGGCATCCTCGACATGCCGCCCGGCAGGATCAGCCAGGGCCAGATCCTCTTCCGCGGCGAGGACATGCTCGCCATGAAGGAGGAGCAGCGCCGGCAGATCCGCGGCCAGAAGATCGCGATGATCTTCCAGGACGCGCTCTCCTCGCTGAACCCGGTGATGACCGTCGGTGCCCAGCTCGGCGAGATGTTCCGGGTGCACCGCGGCGCTTCCCGGAAGGAGGCGCGGGAGAAGGCCATCGAGCTGATGGAGCGGGTGCGCATCCCGGCCGCGCGTCAGCGCGTGGGTGACTACCCGCACCAGTTCTCCGGCGGCATGCGCCAGCGCATCATGATCGCGATGGCGCTCTCCATGGAGCCCGACCTGATCATCGCCGACGAGCCCACCACCGCCCTGGACGTGACCGTCCAGGCCCAGGTGATGGACCTGCTGGCGGAGCTGCAGGCCGAGTACAACATGGGCCTGATCCTGATCACCCACGACCTCGGCGTCGTCGCCGACGTCGCGGACAAGATCGCCGTCATGTACGCGGGCCGGATCGTCGAGACCGCCCCGGTGCACGAGCTGTACTCCAACCCCGCGCACCCGTACACCAAGGGCCTGCTCCGCTCCATCCCGCGCCTGGACCAGAAGGGCCAGGAGCTGTACGCGATCAAGGGCCTGCCCCCGAACCTGCTGAAGGTCCCGGCCGGCTGCGCGTTCAACCCCCGCTGTGACGTCGCCACCGACCTGTGCCGCTCGGAGATTCCGAAGCTGCACCAGGTGACCGACAAGGACGGCAAGGAGCTCACCGGCCGCCGCAGCGCGTGCCACCTCTGGAAGGAGACCCTCCATGGCTGAGCCCATCCTGGAGGTCAAGGACCTGGTCAAGCACTACCCGCTGACCCAGGGCATCCTCTTCAAGAAGCAGGTCGGCGCGGTCAAGGCGGTCGACGGCGTCTCGTTCGACCTGATGAAGGGCGAGACGCTCGGCATCGTGGGTGAGTCCGGCTGTGGCAAGTCCACGCTGGCCAAGGTCCTGATGAACCTGGAGCGGGCCACCTCCGGCCAGGTCCTGTTCAAGGGCGAGGACATCTCCAAGCTGTCCGGCGCGGCCCTCAAGGCCGTGCGCCGGAACATCCAGATGGTGTTCCAGGACCCGTACACCTCGCTGAACCCGCGCATGACGGTCGGCGACATCATCGGCGAGCCGTTCGAGATCCACCCCGAGGTGGCGCCGAAGGGCGACCGCCGCAAGGCGGTCCAGGACCTGCTGGACGTCGTCGGCCTGAACCCGGAGTACATCAACCGGTACCCGCACCAGTTCTCCGGCGGCCAGCGCCAGCGCATCGGCATCGCCCGCGGTCTCGCGCTGAAGCCCGAGATCATCATCTGCGACGAGCCGGTCTCCGCCCTGGACGTGTCCGTCCAGGCGCAGGTGATCAACCTGCTGGAGCAGCTGCAGAGCGAGTTCGAGCTCTCGTACATGTTCATCGCGCACGACCTCTCGATCGTCCGGCACATCTCCGACCGCGTCGGCGTGATGTACCTCGGCAAGATGGTCGAGATCGGCAGCGACGAGGAGATCTACGACAACGCCACCCACCCGTACACCCAGGCGCTGCTCTCCGCGGTGCCGGTGCCGGACCCGGGTGCGCGCGAGAGCCGCGACCGGATCATCCTGACCGGCGACATCCCCTCGCCGGCCAACCCGCCGTCCGGCTGCCGCTTCCGCACCCGCTGCTGGAAGGCGGAGGAGCGCTGCAGCACCGAGGTCCCGCTGCTCGCGGTGCCCGAGGTGCTGACCGGTGCGGCCAAGCACCAGTCGGCGTGTCACTTCGCCGAGGTCCGGGAGACGGCCGCCGCCGTCTGATCCCCGAGGCGTCACCCGGAAGGGCCCGTGGCTTTCGAGCCGCGGGCCCTTCCGGCGTTTCGTCAACCCGGCAGGGCGGGCACCTGCACCCGTCCGGGGGTACCCGGCTCGCGCCGCCGCACGGCCGCGCTTCTCATGGGGTGTGATGCGACACACACCTTGAGGAGGGACCTCCATGCCCGCAGCCACCCGCGCTCGATGGGTCCTCGTCGGTGCGACATCCGTGGCCCTGGTGGCCAGCGGGTGCAGCAGCGACGGAGGCGGCAGCAGCTCGTCGGACAGCAACAAGACCTTCAGCTACCAGAGCAGCGAGCCGCAGAACCCGCTGCAGCCGGCCAACGCCAACGAGACCGGTGGCGGTCGCATCATCCAGAACCTCTTCAAGGGCCTGGTCGACTACGACCCGAGCAACGCCAAGCTGCGCATGCAGGCCGCGGAGAGCATCGACACCAGTGACTCGCAGACGTTCAACGTCACGCTGAAGTCCGGCTGGACCTTCCACGACGGCACCCCGGTCACGAGCAGCAGCTTCGTGGACGCCTGGAACTGGGGTGCGACGTCCACCAACAACCAGATCAACAGCTCCTGGTTCGCGGACATCGAGGGCTACAAGGACGTCCACCCGGAGAGCGGCCAGCCGACCGCGACCAAGATGTCCGGGCTGACCGTCGTCGACGACACGCACTTCACCATCAAGCTGAGCGGCAAGGTCTCGTACTTCGAGTACAAGCTCGGCTACATCGCCTTCTCCCCGCTGCCGGCCGGCTTCTTCAACGACCCTGCCGGGTACGGGCAGAAGCCGGTCGGCAACGGCCCCTACCAGTTCGTCAGCTGGGACCACAACCAGCAGGTGGTCACCAAGACCTTCGCGAACTACCAGGGCGTGGACAAGCCGAAGAACGGCGGCGTCGTCTTCAAGATGTACAGCACCGCCGAGGCCGCCTACGCGGACCTGCAGTCCAACAACCTGGACGTGATGGACCAGGTGCCGCCCTCCGCGCTGGCCACGTACAAGAACGACCTGGGCGACCGCGCGATCGACTCCCCGCAGGGCGCCATCCAGAACCTCGGCTTCACGCTGTACCAGTCGGACTGGGCCCCGCCGGAGAAGGCGCTCGTCCGCCAGGGCATCTCGATGGCCATCGACCGCGACACCATCACCAAGACGGTGCTCCAGGGCTCGCGCGCGCCCGCCAGCGCCTGGGTCGCGGACGGCGTCGAGGGCTACAAGTCGGGCCAGTGCGGGGACTTCTGCACGTTCAACCCGGACAAGGCGAAGCAGCTGATCGCCCAGGGCGGCGGCGTCCCGAACAACAAGCTGACGATCACCTACAACGCCGACGGCGGCCACAAGGAGTGGGTCGACGCGGTCTGCAACTCGATCCGGCAGAGCACCGGCGTGGAGTGCGTCGGCGACCCGAAGCCCGACTTCAAGACCGCCCGCGCGGCGATCACCGGGCACCAGATCGACGGCATGTTCCGCACCGGCTGGGTGCAGGACTACCCGCTGAACGCCAACTTCCTCGCCGACGTCTACCGCACCGGCGCCGCGTCCAACGACTTCGGCTACAGCAACCCGCAGTTCGACCAACTGGCCACCCAGGCGGACCAGGCGGACAGCGTCCAGGGCTCGGTGACCGGCTACCAGCAGGCGGAGGCGGTGCTGGGCAGCGGCATGCCGGCCATCCCGCTCTGGTACTACCGCACCAACTCGGGCTACTCCACCAACGTCCAGAACGTCGCCTTCGACTCCTTCGGAAACCCGGCCTGGACCCAGGTCGAGGTCAAGGGCTGATCCTGCCCTCCTTGCCCGGCACCGGGCAGGAGGGGCCCACTCCTTGCCCGGCATCGGGCAGGAGGGGCCCACTCCTTGCCCGGCATCGGGCAGGAGGGGCCCAACTCGGCCGGCCCCGCCCTCCCCGCACGGGGGGCGGGGCCCGGGCACTCGGCCCCATCGGCCACCCGGCCGATCGGTCACCTAGGAAGGAGGGCTCGGATGGGCAGTTACGTGCTGCGGCGGGTGCTGCAGATGATCCCGGTGTTCTTCGGCGCCACGCTGCTGATCTTCCTGTTGGTCTACGCGCTGCCGGGCGACCCGGTCTCGGCGCTGTTCGGGCAGAAGGCCGCCGACCCCGCGGTGGTGGCCAACCTCAAGCACAAGTACTACCTCGACCAGCCGGTCTGGAAGCAGTACCTGCACTACATGGGGAACCTCTTCCAGGGCGACTTCGGCACCAGCTTCACCGGCCGCCCGGTCACCGACATCATGGCGGACGCCTTCCCGGTGACGATCAGGCTCGCGCTGCTCGCCTTCGGTTTCGAGCTGATCTTCGGTCTGGCGCTCGGCCTGGTCTCCGGCCTGCGACGCGGCAGCATCGAGGACACCGCGGTCCTCTTCCTCACCCTGGTGGTGATCTCGATCCCGGTCTTCGTGCTCGCGTACATCGCCCAGACGATCTTCGCGACCAACCTGGGCTGGGTCACGCCGACGGTGCAGGACTCCACCGACATCTCCCAGCTGATCCTGCCCGCGATCGTGCTCGGCTCGCTCTCGCTCGCATTCGTGGCCCGGCTCACCCGCACGTCCATCGGCGAGAACCTGCGGGCCGACTACATGCGCACGGCGGTCGCCAAGGGCCTGCCCCGGCGGACCATCGTCAGCCGGCACCTGCTGCGCAACTCGCTGATCCCGGTGGTCACCTTCCTCGGCACCGACCTCGGCGCGCTCATGGGCGGCGCCATCGTCACCGAGGGGATCTTCAACGTGCAGGGCATCGGCAACGTCCTGTACCGGGCGATCAACCAGAAGGAGGGCCCCACCGTGGTCGGCATCGTGACCGTCCTGGTGATCGTCTACCTGGTCGCCTCCCTGATCGTCGACCTGCTCTACGCGGTCCTGGACCCGAGGATCCGCTATGCCTGACCTGCACGACGAGGGCGACTTCGAGCCGCACCCGAAGCCGGGCGTCGACCACCTGGACTTCGCCGGGGAGCAGGGCATGGCGGTCGAGCAGGAGACCCTGGTCGAGGAGAACGCCACCAAGCGGGAGGAGGCGCGCAGTCTCTGGGGCGACGCCTGGCGGGACCTCCGGCGGCGCCCGATCTTCCTGATCTCCGCGCTGCTGATCCTGCTGCTGATCATCATGTCGATCTTCCCCTGGGCCTTCACCGACGCCAACCCGCGCAAGGCCGACCTCGTCCACGACTACCTCAAGCGGCCGGACTGGACGGACTTCTTCGGCGCCGGCTGGTTCGGCTACGACGCCCAGGGCCGGTCCATCTACGCCCGGGTGGTGTACGGCGCCCGGGCCTCGATCACCGTCGGCATCTTCGTCACCGCCGGGGTCACCCTGCTCGGCGGCCTGACCGGCATGGTGGCCGGCTACTTCGGCGGCGCCGTGGACGCGGTGCTCTCCCGGATCATCGACATCTTCTTCGGCGTCCCGCTGCTGCTCGGGGCCCTGGTGCTGCTGAACGGCTTCTCCAGCCGCACGGTGTGGGCCGTGGTCCTCGCGCTCGTCGTCCTCGGCTGGACCCAGATCGCCCGGGTCATGCGCGGCGCCGTCCTGACCGTCAAACAGGCCGACTACGTGATGGCCGGACGGGCGCTCGGCGCCGGTACCGGGCGGTTGATGGTCCGGCACATCCTGCCGAACGCGGTGGCACCGGTGATCGTGGTGGCGACCATCGCGCTCGGCGGCTACATCGCCACCGAGGCCACGCTGAGCTTCCTCGGTATCGGCCTCCAGGACCCGACCATCTCCTGGGGCATCGACATCGCCTCGGCCCAGAAGGTGATCCGGACGGCGCCGTACGTGATGTTCTTCCCGGCCGCGGCGCTCTCCATCACCGTGCTGGCCTTCATCATGATGGGCGACGCGGTCCGCGACGCCCTCGACCCGAAGCTGCGCTGAGCGAAGGGGAGCGATCGTGACCACAGAGGTCGACACCGGGAAGCCGAAGCGGGAGGCACCCTTCGAGGGGCCGCTGCTCGACGTCCGGGACCTGCACGTCGAGTTCGTCACCCGGGACGGGGTCGCCCGGGCGGTCAACGGCGTCAACTACAGTGTGCGGGCCGGGGAGACGCTCGCGGTGCTCGGTGAGTCCGGCTCCGGCAAGTCGGTGACCGCGCAGGCGATCATGGGCATCCTCGACATGCCGCCGGCCCGCATCCCCAAGGGCGAGATCCGCTTCCGGGGCCAGGACATGCTGAAGATGGGGAAGGAGGAGCGGCGGAGGATCCGCGGCCAGAAGATCGCGATGATCTTCCAGGACGCGCTCTCCTCGCTCAACCCGGTGCTCACCGTGGGCTTCCAGCTCGGCGAGATGTTCCGCGCGCACCGCGACACCTCGCGCAAGGAGGCCAAGGAGAAGGCCGTCGAGCTGATGGACCGGGTGCGCATCCCCGCGGCCAAGCAGCGCGTCGGCGACTACCCGCACCAGTTCTCCGGCGGCATGCGCCAGCGCATCATGATCGCGATGGCCCTGGCACTGGAGCCGGACCTGATCATCGCGGACGAGCCCACCACCGCGCTGGACGTGACCGTCCAGGCCCAGGTGATGGACCTGCTGGCCGAGCTCCAGGCCGAGTACCACATGGGCCTGATCCTGATCACCCACGACCTCGGCGTGGTCGCCGACGTCGCGGACAAGATCGCGGTGATGTACGCGGGCCGGATCGTGGAGACCGCCCCGGTGCACGAGCTCTACGCCCGGCCGGCCCACCCGTACACCAGGGGCCTGCTGGACTCCATCCCACGCCTGGACCAGAAGGGCCAGGAGCTGTACGCGATCAAGGGCCTGCCGCCCAACCTGCTGCGGATCCCGGCGGGCTGCGCCTTCAATCCGCGCTGCCCGCGGGCCCAGGCGATCTGCCGGAGCGAGGTGCCGGAGCTCTTCCCGGTGACCGAGGACGACGGCACCGAGCTGGCCGGGCGGGGCAGCGCCTGCTTCTTCTGGAAGGAGACCCTCCATGACCGCTGACGGGGTCACCGCGATGGGGGCGTCGATGCCGGAGGAGGTGGCCTTCACCCACGAGGTGCGGCGCGGCGAGCCGATCCTGGAGGTGCGGGAGCTGGTCAAGCACTTCCCGCTCACCAAGGGCGTCGTCTTCAAGAAGCAGGTCGGCGCGGTGAAGGCGGTCGACGGCGTCTCGTTCGACCTGATGCAGGGTGAGACGCTCGGCATCGTGGGGGAGTCCGGCTGCGGGAAGTCCACGCTGGCCAAGGTGCTGATGAACCTGGAGCCGGCCACCAGCGGGTCGGTCCGCTACAAGGGCGAGGAGATCTCCCGGCTCTCCGGGTCCGGCCTGAAGGCGGTGCGCCGGAACATCCAGATGGTGTTCCAGGACCCGTACACCTCGCTGAACCCCCGGATGACGGTCGGCGACATCATCGGAGAGCCGTTCGAGATCCACCCCGAGGTGGCGCCGAAGGGCGGCCGCCGCAAGGCCGTTCAGGACCTGCTGGACGTCGTCGGTCTGAACCCGGAGTACATCAACCGCTATCCGCACCAGTTCTCCGGCGGCCAGCGTCAGCGCATCGGCATCGCCCGCGGGTTGGCGCTCAAGCCGGAGGTGATCATCTGTGACGAGCCGGTCTCCGCGCTGGACGTGTCCGTCCAGGCGCAGGTGATCAACCTGCTGGAGCAGCTGCAGAGCGAGTTCAACCTCTCCTACATGTTCATCGCGCACGACCTCTCCATCGTCCGGCACATCTCCGACCGGGTCGGCGTGATGTACCTGGGCAGGGTGGTCGAGATCGGCACCGACGCGGAGATCTACGACCACGCGACCCACCCGTACACCCAGGCGCTGCTCTCCGCGGTGCCGGTGCCGGACCCGCAGGCGCGCGAGACCCGCGACCGGATCGTGCTCACCGGGGACGTGCCGTCGCCGGCCAACCCGCCGTCCGGCTGCCGGTTCCGCACCCGCTGCTGGAAGGCGCAGGAGAAGTGCGCCCTGGAGGTCCCGCTGCTGGCCTCGCCCGCCTGGCTGGACGGGCTCGCGCTGCACGACTCGGCCTGCCACTTCGCGGCCGAGCGCGGGGCGGAGCCGGGGGGTGCGGCCGACCCGCCGGAAACCGTTTGACAGCGCCGGTCCACCCGGCGAAACAGGGCGCGCCCTCCCTCCGGAGGGCGCGCCCTGCTGTTGTCCTGCGGAAACTCCGGAATTCCTCCGCGGAATTGATCATTACGCTCCGTAAAGCATCGGATACCGGCACCTGTCGTCCGTTATCCGGAATCCGGAGCGGGGCCCTCCGGGCGCGATATGCAGGAATTGGCGAGCATTGTCACGACTTGGTCTGAGCATGTAATTGAAAAGAGATGTGACGGCGATTCCGCGGAAGGGGTCGGGTGATCGATAGTTGCTCTGCGCATATCAGCGGTCACCTCGCCAACTGCGTGGATCGGCCCTGCGATGTCGTCCTCCGCCATGTCCGGCACACCGAGTGGCGGGACCTGCCGTTCGTTCGTAAGCCCCTAAATCGAGGAGCAGTTGAATGAGGCTCACCAAGACGATGCGTTGGACCGCGCTGGCGGCGTGCACGGCGCTGGCGGTCTCCGCCTGCAGCACCGGCGGCGACAAGAAGTCGGCGGACCAGGGGAGTGGCGGATCGGGCAAGAAGGGCGGCTCGATCAGCATCGAGTCGGGTGAGCCGCAGCACGGCCTGGTGCCGCAGAACACCGCCGAGTCCGAGGGCGCGCAGGTCCTCTCCCAGCTCTTCGCCGGCCTGGTGGAGTACGACCGCAAGACCAACGCCCCGACCCTGCGGGTCGCCCAGTCGATCGAGACCACCGACGCCACCACCTGGACGATCAAGCTCAAGGACGGCTACACCTTCCACAACGGCGAGAAGGTCGTCGCGCAGAACTTCGTCGACGCCTGGAACTACGGGGCCAACCAGGACAACGCGCAGGAGGGCCTGCCCTTCTACGACAAGATCCTCGGCGCCGACGAGCTGGCGCCGGGCAAGGACAAGAAGCCGGCCGCCAAGGAGCTCAAGGGCCTCAAGGTGGTCGACGACAAGACCTTCACGGTGACCCTCAAGGCGCCGTTCTCGCAGTTCAAGACCATGCTCGGCTACACCGCGTTCTACCCGCTGCCGAAGGCCTTCTTCACCGACCCGAAGGCCTTCGAGGAGGCGCCGATCGGCAACGGGCCGTTCCAGATGGACGGAAAGTGGGAGCACAACAAGCAGATCAAGGTGAAGCGGTACGAGAACTTCCCGGCGGCGGACGGAAAGGCGAAGCTGGATTCCGTCACCTTCAAGATTTACGACAAGCTGGACACCGCGTACAACGACCTGCGCGCGGACAACATCCAGATCACCAACAAGCTGCCGATCTCGGCGATGTCGACCGTCGCGCAGGAGTTCGGTGACCGCTACATCTACAAGCCGGAATCCGGGGTCGGCTTCCTCGGATTCCCGATCTCGACGAATCCGGCGTTCGGAAAGCCGGAGATCCGCAAGGCGATCTCGATGGCGATCGACCGGGAGTCGATCACCAAGACGATCTTCTCCGGCACCCGCAAGCCGGCCGACGACTTCGTCAGCCCGATCATTCCGGGCTACCGGCAGGGCGCGCTCGGCGACGCCGCCAAGTACAACCCGGCGAAGGCGAAGGAGCTCTTCACCCAGGCCGGCGGCCTGCCCGGCAACACGCTTGAGATCGGCTACAACGCGGACGGCGGCCACAAGGAGTGGATCGAGGCCGTCGGCAACCAGCTGAAGACCAACCTCGGCATCGAGGTCACCTTCAAGCCGTTCGAGAAGTTCGGTGCGATCCTCACCGCGCTCGGTGAGCACAAGTACTCCGGAGCGTTCCGGATGGCCTGGCAGATGGACTACCCGTCGATCGAGAACTACCTGCGGCCGATCTTCTCCAAGATCGCCATCGAGAACGGGTCCAACTACGGCGGCTACGTCAACGAGGACTTCGAGGCCCTGCTCGCCAAGGCCGACGCGGCCACCTCGGACTCCGAGGGCATCAAGCTCTACCAGCAGGCCGACGACATCCTGATCAAGGAACTGCCGTACATCCCGGTGTACACGTACATGACCTCCGGCGCCTACACCAAGGCCGTGAAGAACGTGGTCATCGACGCCCAGAACCGGATCGACCTCGCCAACGTCGAGCTGGCCTGACCTCGAACCCGCTGACCGGTACGCCCTGACGGGCGGCGCGGGCCACCCCCGCGCCGCCCGGCTCCGGCGTGCCCCCGAACCACGAGGAGGCCGCATGGGCCGCTATGTGGTCCGCCGGATGATCCAGGCCATACCTGTGATCCTCGGCGCGACGTTCCTGATCTACGCACTGGTCTTCCTGCTGCCTGGCGACCCCATCACGGCACTGGCCGGTGAGAAGCGGCAGGACCCCGCCGTGGTCGCGGTCCTGCGGGACCGCTACCACCTGGACGACCCGTTCTTCGTCCAGTACTGGGACTACCTGGTCGGACTGTTCAAGGGCGACTTCGGCGAGGACTACCGCGGCAACGAGGTCGTCGACGTGATGACCCGTGCCTTCCCGTACACCATCAACCTCGCGCTGGCCGCGGTGGCGATGGAGATGGCGGTGGGCGTCGCCGCCGGTGTGCTGGCCGCCCTCCGGCGCGGACGGTTCCTCGACAACCTGGTGCTGATCTCCACCCTGATGGTCATCTCCATCCCGACCTTCGTGATCGGCTTCGTGCTCCAGCTGCTCCTGGGCGTGAAGCTCAAGAACGACTGGGGCATCGACTTCTTCACGGTCTCCTTCAACGAGGAGGCGGGCTTCCGCTCCTACCTGCTGCCGGCGTACGTGCTGGCCGCGACCTCACTGGCGTACGTCGCCCGGCTGACCCGGACCAGCCTGATCGAGGTGATGCGGGCGGACTACGTCCGGACGGCGGTCGCCAAGGGCCTCAGCCCGTTCCGGGTGGTGATCCGGCACGGCCTGCGCAACGCGCTGATCCCGATCGTCACCTTCATCGGCATGGACCTGGGCGGGCTGATGGGCGGCGCGGTGATCACCGAGGGCATCTTCAACATCCCCGGGGTCGGACACCAGCTCTTCCAGTCCGTCTACCTGCGGGAACGCACCATCGTGGTGGGCATCGTCAGCGCCCTGGTGCTGGTCTACCTGTTCGCCAACCTGGTGGTCGACCTGCTGTACGCCGTCCTTGACCCGAGGATCCGCTATGAGTGAGCCGACGAAGAGCGAGAACACGCAGGCGGCGATCCCGGGCCAGGCCGGCTCCGGACCGTCGGGGAACGGGGCGTCGGGGAACGGGGCGCCCGGCAACGGGCCGGTCGCCCGGGCCGCGGGCGCCGTCGCGGACGCCGCCACCGCCAAGGGCGGCGGCGCGGGCACCGAGCGGGTGGCCAGCCTCTGGACCGACGCCTGGTACGACCTGCGCCGCAACCCGCTGTTCCTGATTGGCGCCTTCCTGGTGGTGCTCATGGTGGCGCTGTCCGTCGCCCCGCAGCTGTTCACCGACCGCGACCCGACCGAGGGCGGCTTCTGCAACCTCGCCGACTCGCTGAAGCGCCCCAGCGCGGACCACTGGTTCGGCTTCGACGTGCAGGGCTGCGACATCTACACCCGCACCGTGTGGGGCGCCCGCAACTCGATCATCGTCGGCATCCTGACCACCTCGCTGGTGGTCGCCATCGGCGGCACGCTCGGGCTCTGGGCCGGCTGGGTGGGCCGGCTCTGGGACAGCACGCTGTCCCGGATCACCGAGATCTTCTTCGCCATCCCGCTGCTGCTCGGCGGCATGCTGATCATGTCGACCTGGGGCAAGGGCAACGCCTGGACGGTCTCCGCGGTGATGGCCGTGCTCGGCTGGCCGCAGATCTACCGGCTGATGCGCTCGGCGGTGCTCTCCAACAAGCACAACGACTACGTGGTCGCGGCCCGGGCGCTCGGCGCCGGCACCGGACGGATCGTCACCCGGCACATCCTGCCGAACGCCGTCGCCCCGGTGATCGTGGTGTCGACCATCAACCTGGGCGTCTACATCGGTGCCGAGGCGGCGCTCTCGTACCTCGGGATCGGCATCCAGTCCCCGGCGATCTCCTGGGGCCTGATGATCAGTGACGCGCAGTCCCGCTTCCTGACCGCCCCGCACGTGCTGCTCTTCCCGGCCATCGTGCTGAGCATCACCGTGCTGGCGTTCATCATGCTCGGCGACGCGGTCCGCGACGCCCTCGATCCGAAGCTGCGATAGGAGGGCCGCGGACGATGAGTGACACGACGAAGCCGGCGAAGCCTGCCCGGGACGGCGCGCCGCGCCCGGACGCGGTGGAGCTGCTCGGCGGCGGCCGGGAGAGCCTGGAGCCCGGCACCCCGCTGCTGGAGGTCGACGACCTGCACATCGAGTTCCACACCCGGGACGGCGTGGCCAAGGCCGTCAACGGCGTGAGCTACGCGGTGTCGGCCGGGGAGACGCTCGCGGTGCTCGGCGAGTCCGGCTCGGGCAAGTCGGTGACCGCGCAGGCGATCATGGGCATCCTCGACATGCCGCCCGGGAGGATCACCGCGGGCGCGATCCGCTTCCGCGGCAAGGACCTGCTCACCATGGCCCCCAAGGCGCGGCGGGCGGTCCGCGGCCGGAAGATCGCGATGATCTTCCAGGACGCGCTCTCCTCGCTGAACCCGGTGCTCACCGTCGGCTACCAGCTCGGCGAGATGTTCCGGGTGCACCAGGGCGCCTCGCGCCGGGACGCCCAGGCCAAGGCGATCGAGCTGATGGAGCGGGTGCGCATCCCGGCCGCGCGGCAGCGCGTGGGTGACTACCCGCACCAGTTCTCCGGCGGCATGCGCCAGCGCATCATGATCGCGATGGCGCTCTCCATGGAGCCGGACCTGATCATCGCCGACGAGCCCACCACCGCGCTGGACGTGACCGTCCAGGCCCAGGTGATGGACCTGCTGGCGGAGCTGCAGGCCGAGTTCAACATGGGCCTGATCCTGATCACCCACGACCTCGGCGTGGTCGCCGACGTCGCGGACAAGATCGCGGTGATGTACGCGGGCCGGATCGTGGAGACCGCCCCGGTGCACGAGCTCTACGCCCGGCCGGCCCACCCGTACACCAAGGGCCTGCTCAACTCGATCCCCCGGCTGGACCAGAAGGGGCAGAACCTCTACGCGATCCAGGGCCTGCCGCCGAGCCTGCTCCGGATCCCCGAGGGCTGTGCCTTCAACCCGCGCTGCGACCGGGCGGCGGACCGCTGCCGCACCGAACTCCCGCGGCTGACCCCGGTGCTGGACGCCGAGGGCGCCGACCTGCCGGGCCGCCGCAGCGCCTGCCACTTCTGGAAGGAGACCCTCCATGGCTGAGCCCATCCTGGAGGTCAGCGACCTGGTCAAGCACTACCCGCTGACCCAGGGCATCGTCCTCAAGCGGCAGGTCGGCGCGGTGAAGGCGGTCGACGGCGTCTCCTTCGAGCTGCGCAAGGGGGAGACGCTCGGCATCGTCGGCGAGTCGGGCTGTGGCAAGTCCACGCTGGCCAAGGTGCTGATGAACCTGGAGCGGGCCACCTCGGGCCGGGTGCTGTTCAAGGGCGAGGAGATCACCCGGCTCTCCGGCGCCGGGCTGAAGGCGGTGCGCCGGAACATCCAGATGGTGTTCCAGGACCCGTACACCTCGCTGAACCCGCGCATGACGGTCGGCGACATCATCGGGGAGCCGTTCGAGATCCACCCCGAGGTGGCGCCGAAGGGCGACCGCCGCAAGGCCGTTCAGGACCTGCTGGACGTGGTCGGCCTGAACCCGGAGTACATCAACCGCTATCCGCACCAGTTCTCCGGCGGCCAGCGCCAACGCATCGGCATCGCCCGCGGGTTGGCGCTGAAGCCGGAGGTGATCATCTGTGACGAGCCGGTCTCCGCGCTCGACGTGTCCGTCCAGGCGCAGGTGATCAACCTGCTGGAGCAGCTGCAGAGCGAGTTCGAGCTCTCCTACATGTTCATCGCGCACGACCTCTCGATCGTCCGGCACATCTCCGACCGGGTCGGCGTGATGTACCTCGGCAAGATGGTCGAGATCGGGACGGAGGACGAGATCTACTCCCACCCGACGCACCCGTACACCCAGGCGCTGCTCTCCGCGGTGCCGGTGCCGGACCCGACCGGCCGGGAGCAGCGCGAGCGCATCCTGCTCAGCGGCGACCTGCCGTCGCCGGCCAACCCGCCGTCCGGCTGCCGGTTCCGCACCCGCTGCTGGAAGGCGCAGGAGCGCTGCAGCACCGAGGTCCCGCTGCTCGCGGTGCCGTCCGGGCTGAGCGGTCCGGCGGCGCACGAGTCGGCGTGCCACTTCGCCGAGGTCCGGGACGTCATCGGCACGGCCTGAGCACGCGGCGGCCTGAGCACGCGGCGGGCCGGGCCCCGGGGTCGCACCCACCCCGGGGCCCGGCCCGCTCCGGCTCCGGGTGCTACTTGGTGAAGCCGACGTTCTCCCAGACGATGTCGGAGAGGCCGTGCGCCCCGAGGTTGGCGAGGTTGGCGCGGGCGCCGAAGAGCTGCGGGCGCTGGTAGAGCGGCAGCACGCCGGCCACCTTCCACAGCTCGCCGTCCGCCTGGTTGATGGCTTCGAAGACGGTGGCCGCGTCGGTCGCGGCGGCGGCCCGGTCGAGGGCGGCGTCGGCGGACGCGCTGCCGGCCTGGGAGGTGTTGGTGCCGCCGTTCTGGACGAAGTTGGCCCGGCTGCCGCTGGCCGGGAACGGCGTGCCGATCAGCGAGTAGGCGGCGATGTCGAAGTCGTGCCGGTTGACGTACTTGTCGAAGAACTCGTTGGCGGCGACGGTGACGGTGGTGACCTTGACCCCGACGTCCTTGAGCATCCTGGTGGTCGCGGCGGCCTCGTTCTGGCCCTGGGTGACGCCGGCCGGGACGACCATCCGCAGGTTCAGCTCCTTGCCGTCCTTGCGGCGGACGTCGCCGTCGAGCTTCCAGCCGGCCGCGTCCAGCTTCCGGGCGGCCTCGGCCGGGTCGTAGCGGCTGAGGCCGAGGGAGTTGTCCCGGTAGGCGTTCTGATTGGACACCAGGAGGTGGTTGTTGAGGGTGACGGTGGGCCAGTCCAGGCCGCTGAGGTCGGTGCGGGTGATGGCGTCCCGGTTGATCGCCTGGAACACGGCCTGGCGGACGGTCGGGTCGGTCAGCAGCGGGCTCCTGCTGTTCAGCGTGAACTGGCGGAAGTCCGGCCCGCCGGCGCGGCGGACGGTGGCGCCCTTGATGTTCTTGACCAGCTGGTAGCCGGCCACGTCCGGGCCGTTGTCGAAGAAGTCGACGTCGCCCTTGGCGAACGCGGCGGCCATCCCGTTCGGCAGCACGGCGCGGAAGACGATCCGGTCGAGCACCGGCTTCTCGCCCCACCAGGCCGGGTCGGCGACCAGGGTGACGGTCTGGGCCGCCCGGTCCAGCTTCTCGACCTTGAACGGGCCGGCGGTGACCGGGATCGCGTCCAGGTAGGCGGTGTTGAACAGCTCCGGGGTGGCGATCCGGCTCGCGGGCAGCAGCGGGGCGTTCGCGGCGCCGTTGAACATCGACTGCCACTCGGAGAACGGCCGCTCGAAGGTCATCACGGCCTGGAAGTCGTCCTTGCCCCGCTCGACCGCCGTGACCAGCTCGAACCCGGTGCTGCTCCCCGCCTTCCAGGCCGGGTCGTCGCCCTTGAGCGCACGCCAGTTGGCCTCGATGTCGCGCCAGGTGATCGGCGTGCCGTCGGACCACTTCGCCTTCGGGTTGAGCGTCCAGGTGACGACCTGGCGGCCGTTCGCGACCTCGGCGTGGACGTCCTGCAGGTAGGCCGGGTTGGGGGTCTGGGTGCCGGCCGCGTCGGAGCGGAAGAACGTCGGCAGCAGCGGCTTGGTGACGGTCATCGTGGATGACTCGTTGCCGTCGGCGTGGATCGGCGACCACTGGTTGGAGAACTGGGCGATCGCGACGTTCAGGGTGCCGCCCTGGCGCAGGTCGGCACGGTCGTGCGCGTTGATGTCGACGGCGGTGAGCTTGGGCGTCTCGACACCGCTCGGCACGGCCTGGGCGCCGTCCCCGTCGCCGGAACCGCAGGAGCAGAGCACCAGCGAGAGCGAGACCGCGGTGAGGCAGGCGATCAGGGCCGTGCGGCGGGGCAGGGGGCGGCGGCCCATGGCGGTACTCCTGGTGCGGGTGCGGTGGACGGTACGGGTGATGGTACGGCGTCACATCTTGCTGACCAGGGAGGCGAGTTGTCGAGGGGCGGGCCCCCCACCCGGCGCCCCCCCCCCCCCCCCCCCCCCCCCACGGCGCCGCCCCGTCGGCGGCTCGGCCGACGGGGCGGGTGGTGGTTCGGGCCGACCGGGCGGCGTTGGCTCAGGCGACGGTGAACTTGAAGGTGCGGTCCTTGTCGCCGGTCTTGTCCAGCAGCGGGGTGATGGCGTCGGCGACGTCCTGCGGGGTGATCAGGGCGGTCTGACCGCCCTTCTTCACCTTGACCTTGTCGAAGACGCCGCCCAGCTGGCCGTTGAGCGCGTCCAGGTCCCACTTGGGCACGAGCTTGCCGGAGGCGTCGGGCACCAGGGTGAGCGCCTTGGCGGCGGTCTTCGGGCCGAAGTCCCACTTCTTGGTGCCGGCCAGGATGTGGATCGGCCCGTTGACCGCGGACTTGCCCAGGCTGTCCGCGGCGGCCTGCAGGGCCTGCGGGGAGATCTTGGGCTGGGCGGCGTTCATGGTGACGGCGACGGGCTGCTCCGGCTTGCCGGCGGCGCGGTCGCGGTAGGCCTGCTCGACCAGGTCGACGGCGGCGGCGGAGTCCACAGCCTGGCCGGCCTTGCCGGGCACCACGACCGGCTCGCCGGTCTCGGCGAACTTCACGTAGCCCTCGGAGAGGTTCTGGCCGGAGCCGGTGCCGAGCGCGTCCAGGGCGGCCTTGAGCTTGGCCCGGTCCACCTTGACCTCCGGCGGCACGGCCTTCTCGTCGCCCTTGAGCGAGGTGATCACGTCGACCGGGTTGTACGAGTGCTGGGTGAGCTTGTCCACGGTGGCCGTGGTGTCGAAGCCGAGTCCGGCGACGGCCGGGTCGAGGTCCACCGTCTTGTCGCCGATCTTCAGTTTGACCGGCAGCAGGCCGGCCTTGCCGACGCTCTCGTCGAGCTGGTGGATCGCCTGGTCGCGGTTGCTGCCGCCGATGTCCGTGCCGAGCACCACGGTGCCCTTGGGGATGTCGGACTGGTTGAGCATCAGGCCGGTGCCGTAAGCGGCCGCGCCCAGGAAGAGGACGCCGCCGACGGCGTAGGTGCCGAGCTTGACGAGCTTCTTGCCGGTGCCGCCGCGCTTGGCCTTGGCCGGTTCGGCCTTGGCGGGCGCCGGGGCCGGGGCGGGAGCGGGGGCCGGGGCGGCCTCGCCGTCCGGGCCGGGCTGCGGGCGGCCGGGACCGGTGCCGAAGGGGTCGGACGGTGCACCGGGCTCGCCCGGGCGGCCGGGGGCGCCGGGGAAGAGCCCGCCCGGGGCGCCGGCGCCGTACGGCTCGGCGCCGGCCGGCGGGCGCTGGGCGGCGAACGGGTCGGCACCGGCCGGGGCCGAGGCGAACAGGCCGGGCTGCGGGTGGCCGTTGTGGGCGGCGCCGTTCTGCGGCAGGCCGGATATGGCGGCCGGCGGCGGGGCGTCCTCGCGGATCGGCTCGAAGCCGTCCACCGAGGTGTCCTCCGGGTTCGCCCGGTCGGGCGCACCGCCGGCCGGGCGGGCCGGGCCCTGCGGCCGGCCGGCGCCCTGCGGGACGCGGCGCGGCGCCGCGGCACCGGGGCCGAACGGGTCGGCGGGCGCACCGGGGCCGAACGGGTCGGCCGGGGCGTCCTCGTACACGCCGGCCTCGTCGGCCGGGGGGCCCGGGACGGGGGCGAACGGCGAGGCGGGGGCGCCGCCGGGGCGCGGCGCGGGTGCGGCGGCCTGGGGCGGGACGGAGCGGCCGTCCGGGCGGGCCGCGCCGGGGCCCTGCTGCTGCGGGCGGCCGGCCCCGTTGGGCTGGGCGCCGTTCGGGCGGGCGCCCTTGGGTCGGTCACTCTTCGGCTGGGCGCCGTTCGGGCGCGCCTCGGCGGCCGACGGGGCCGCGCCGGCGGCGGGCGCCGCGCCCGGGCCACCGGCCGGGACCGCCGCGGGGGCGGGCTCGGCGGCCGGGCCCTTCTTCTGGCGCGGCCGGAACCAGGCTCCGGTGGACTCGGACTCGGAGGTGGCCGGCGGGATCTCCCACTCGGGCGGCAGGTTCGGCGGGGTGGCCGTCCGGGGGCCGCCCTCCATCACCCCGAGCACGGGGGAGGAGGCGGCGGCGGAACGGTGCCGGGGACCGGTGTCGGCCGCGGCCGACGCGTCCTCCTCACCGGCGGCCTCGTCGTTCTTGACGCTGGTGCGGACCACCACCGGCGGGATCGGGCGCGAGCCGGGGATGTTGATCCGGACCCGCGTGGTCAGCGTGGTCTCGGTCTTCGGGCCCTCGTCCTCGCCCGGCCCCGAGCCCTGGGCGGCACCGGCACCCGCACGGTCGCCGCCGGGGAACCCCGGTGTGCCGTAGGGCGGGGTGCCCGACGGGTAGGCGTCCGGCCCCGTGCGCCGAGGCGTCGGGTGGGCGTTCTCAGATTCGCGGCTGCTCAATGCTGCTCTGCTCCGGGTTCGCGGGCCGGGCCGTGCGGCGCGACCGCGGTTCGTGGGCGCCGGGCCTGGCGGGCGGCGTCGGGTACGGCGTTCTGCGGCACCACCATACTGGGAAGAACTGAGCGGTGAACTGGTTCGGATAGAACCTGATACGTCCGGTTCCTCCGGTATGAGAGTACGGCCGCGCGGCCCTGACTGCTCGTCGTGCGGGCCGCGGTACGACGCTGCGCGGGGCGGTCAGCGCGGCGGGCCGGGGACTCCGGGGAACCAGCTGGTGCGGGTCGGCAGGGTGGCGCAGATCACGCCCAGGATCGATCCGACGAACAGCCAGGAGAGCGACGTGGCATTGGTCCAGAGGACATTGTCACCCTCGGGCCGAGGGACCATCAGCAACAGCAGGGCCAGGAACCAGCCGGCCGCCGGGATCGCCGCGCCCAGCCTGGTCCCGGCGATCCGCAGGCCGGCGTAGAAGGTGGCGCCGGTCGCCGCGAGTGCCAGCAGGACTCCCACGGGCGGCCACAAGGCCTGCACAAATGCTCCGCAGACGGAGACTGCGAAGCCCAGCAGGAAGAACAGGACATAAGCCGCGATCCGCCCCGCCAGCGGGGGCTGGGACTCCTTCAGGCGCTCGTCCCGGGTGCCCAGGACGGCCGCCGGGATCGAGCGGCGCGGCGGCCGGGCGTCGGCGGGCTCGGTCATCGGGCGCTCTCCTCGACGGTGCGGTCGGCGGCGGTGCCGGTGGCGGTGCGGTCGGCGGCAGTGCCGAGGCCGGCGGTGTCCGGGCCGGCGGTGTCCAGTCCGGCGAAGAGGTCGTCCTCCGGCAGCCGGGGCCCGGCCTGGCCGCGCACCAGCTGGTAGTACTCGGTGGCGATCAGCGGCTGGCCGAGGTCGTTGGAGAGCGCGAAGAAGGCGCCGGCCACGGTGATCTGGGTGGTGTGCGCGGCCATCGCGGCCGCCTTGCGGCCGGCGTGCGCGGCCCCGTCCAGGACGGTGGTGACCACGGCGTCGTCCACCACGCCCGGGACGTCCGCCGGCCCGGCGGTGCCGGGGAACGGCGCCGCGGCGGCGGTCTCGGCCAGGCCCCGCTCGATCACCGAGCGGGGCATCCGGGTCCAGTACACCTTGGCGATCCGCCAGGCCGGCCCCAGCTCGGGGCGGTGGGCCGGATCGGCGGCCAGCTCGTACGCGCGCATCGCCACCCGGTGCGCCTGGATGTGGTCGGGGTGCCCGTAGCCGCCGTTCTCGTCGTAGGTGACCAGCACCTGCGGCCGCACCTCGCGGACCACCGCGACCAGGTGGCCGGCCGCCTCGTCCACGTCCGCCTGCCAGAAGCAGCCGGGCGCGTCGTTGTCGGGCACGCCCATCATCCCGGAGTCGCGGTAGCGGCCCGGGCCGCCGAGGAAGCGGACGTCGGTGACGCCGACCTCGCGCATCGCGGCCGTCAGCTCGCCGATCCGGTGGGCGCCGAGGGTGTCGTCCCGGTCCGCCGCAAGGTGGGCCAGCTCGGGCGGGATCACCTCGCCGCCCTCGCCGAGGGTGCACGTCACCAGGGTGACGCGGGCGCCCTCGGCGGCGTACCGGGCCATGGTGGCGCCGTTGCCGATCGACTCGTCGTCGGGGTGGGCGTGCACCAGGAGCAGGCTGCGGCCGCTAGTCGGGGTCATGGGAGGAAGCCTAACCAGCGGCCGCGCGGGGTCAGAGCTTCAGGCCGTTGATCATCCCGGCGAGGTTGCTGGTGACCTCGCTGATCGAGGGGGCGATGGAGCTGGACGCCAGGTAGAAGCCGAGCAGTGCGCAGATGATCGCGTGCGCGAGCTTCAGTCCGGAGCGGCGGATCAGCACCACCACGATGACCAGCATCAGCATGGCTGCGGAGATGGACAAAGCCATGGCGGCTCACACCCCTTCTCGGGTGCGCCGCCCCCGGGCGGGGGCGACGGTCGGGACCGTGCGGGACTTGCGGTCGGGTGACCGGGGCCCGGGACGGGGCCGACGATCACTCCTGGGACCAGTCATACCCGATGGGTGAGGGTCGCGTTACGCACCGTGAGTCTGCACACGCCGGGGCATCGTGGCACAAATGGGGCGCACGGGCCGGTCGGAAGGGGTGCGGACCCGTTCGGCGGACACCCGCGGCCGATGCTCCGAACGAGTGATCACAATCCACCGGGCGGCGGCGCCCTGACGTCATAAGGTCGGTGTCATGACCTCCCACACCCCTGCGGACACCTTCCCGAGGCAGTACGCGCGCACCCTGCGCTACACCGTCGGCGCGCCCCGGTCCTTCGCCGTCGCATCCGACGGCTCCCGGGTCGTCTTCCTGCGCTCCCGGTCGGGCAGCGACCGGGCGAACCTGCTCTGGACCCTCGACACCGCCACCGGCAAGGAGCGGGTCGCCGCCGACCCGGCGGCCCTGCTCGGCGGCGGCGAGGAGGACCTCTCGCCGGCCGAGAAGGCCCGCCGCGAGCGCAGCCGCGAGGGCTCGGCCGGCATCGTCGGCTACGCCCTGGACGGCGCCGGCAAGGTCGCCGCCTTCGCCCTCTCCGGCCGGCTCTTCCTCGCCGACCTGGTGGCCGGCAGCAGCACCGAGCTGCCCGCCGAGGGCCCGCTGCTGGACCCGCGCCCCTCCCCGGACGGCGCGTTCGTCGCGTACGCCAACACCGCCGGCGAGCTGCGGCTCACCCGCACCGACGGCACCGCCGACTGGGCCTTCGCCCAGCCCGACGGCCCGAACGTGACGTGGGGCCAGGCCGAGTTCATCGCCCAGGAAGAGATGAGCCGGGACCGCGGCTTCTGGTGGTCCCCGCAGAGCGACCGGCTGCTGGTCGAGCGGGCCGACGACAGCCCGGTCGGCCGCTGGTGGATCGCCGACCCGGCCAACCCGGGCAGCGAGCCGGCCGAGGTCGCCTACCCCGCCGCCGGCACCGCCAACGCCGAGACCGGCCTCTGGCTCCTGGGCCTGGACGGCAGCCGGACCGAGGTCGTCTGGGACCGCGAGGCCTTCCCGTACCTGGGCCGGGTGCACTGGTCCGCCGGTGGTGTGCCGCTGCTCCTGGTCCAGGCCAGGGACCAGCGCAGCCAGCAGATCCTGGGTGTGGACGTGGAGACCGGCGCCACCGAGGTGCTGCACGAGGAGCGCGACGAGGTCTGGCTGGAGCTGTTCGCCGGCGTCCCGGCCTGGACCCCGGACGGCAAGCTGGTCCGGATCTCGGACACCGCGGGGGAGGACGGGGTGCGGGCGCTGGTGGTCGGCGACCACGCCGTCACCGGGGCCGACCTGCACCTGCGCTCGGTGCTCGCGGTGACCGCGGAGGAGGTCTTCTTCACCGCCTCCGGCGGCGCCACCGAGACCGACCCCGAGCCCGGCTGGGTCGCCGTCGGCCGGATCGGCCACGACGGCAAGCAGCTCTCCTGGGAGGCCGCCAACGGCCGGCCGTTCACCTCCGTCAGCACCGCGGTGCACGCGGCCGGGATCACCGTCCGGGCCACCGCCGAGCCCGACCTGCCCGGCACGCTGGTGCAGGTCGCCCGCGACCTGCCGGAGGGCGTGGTGGTGGACGACGTCGCCACCATCGAGTCCTACGCCGAGACCCCGGTGATCACCGCCCGCCCGGTCTTCCGCTTCGCCGGCGAGCGCCGCATCCCCGCCGCGGTCTTCCTGCCCACCGGCTACGACCGCGAGCGGGACGGCCTGCTGCCGGTCCTGATGGACCCGTACGGCGGCCCGCACGGCCAGCGCGTCGTCCAGGCGCACAACCCGCACCTGAACTCGCAGTGGTTCGCCGACCAGGGCTTCGCGGTCGTCGTCGCCGACGGCCGCGGCACCCCCGGGCGCGGGCCCGCGTGGGAGAAGTCGATCGCCTTCGACTTCGCCGGCGCCACCCTGGACGACCAGGTGGACGCGCTGCAGGCGCTCGCCGGGGAGTTCCCGCTCGACCTCGGCCGGGTGGCGATCCGGGGCTGGTCGTACGGCGGCTACCTCGCCGCCCTCGCCGTGCTGCGCCGTCCGGACGTGTTCCACGTGGGCGTGGCCGGCGCCCCGGTGACGGACTGGGAGCTGTACGACACCCACTACACCGAGCGCTACCTGGGCCACCCGGCCGAGCGGCCCGAGGTGTACGCGGCCAACTCGCTCGGCGGGTACGCGGCCGGGCTGGAGCGGCCGCTGATGATCATTCACGGTCTGGCGGACGACAACGTGGTGGCCGCGCACACCCTGCGGCTCTCCTCGGCCCTGCTGGCCGCCGGTCGGCCGCACACCGTGCTGCCGCTCTCCGGCGTCACCCACATGACCCCGCAGGAGGAGGTCGCCGAGAACCTGCTGCTGCTCCAGGTCGACTTCGTGAAGAAGTCGCTCGGGATCTGAGCCCGAGCGCGGTCCGGGCCCGGTCCTGATCCGGCCCGGGCCGCCGCCGGCCTGCGGCTCCGGTGGCCGGTGCCCGGCCGCCGGTATGACATCCGTCATGCCGAAGGCACGACGGCGGGCACTGACGCCGCGGCCCCCGCGCACGGGACTCTGAGGTGGTGCGAAGGACACCACCAGAGGAGAGGACCGGGACGATGGGCACCGAGGTAGCCGCCTTCCGGAACGTCAGCAAGAGCTACGGGCGGGTGCGCGCGGTCGACGGCCTCGACCTCGTCCTGCGGCCGGGCGAGACGGTGGCCCTGCTGGGCCCGAACGGCGCCGGCAAGTCCAGCAGCCTGGACCTGCTGCTCGGGCTGCGCGAGCCCGACCACGGCACCGTCGAGCTGTTCGGCGGCACCCCGCGGGC
Source organism: Kitasatospora sp. NPDC090091 (assembly GCF_044747365.1). Lineage (NCBI taxonomy): Bacteria > Bacillati > Actinomycetota > Actinomycetes > Kitasatosporales > Streptomycetaceae > Kitasatospora > Kitasatospora sp. NPDC090091. Next base: position 359,120 of record NZ_JBIVDY010000005.1, on the reverse strand, counting down.
CGCGATCGCCGCCGGCCGGGTCGGCGCGATGCTGCAGAGCGGCGGGCTGATGGCCGACGTCAAGGTCCGCGAACTGGTCCGGCTGGCCTGCGACGTGCACCCGCGCGGCCGGGCGGTCGGCGAGGTGCTCGCCGACGCCGGGATCACCGAGCTGGCCGAGCGCCGGGTCGACCGGCTCTCCGGCGGCCAGGAGCAGCGGGTGCGGTTCGCCCTGGCGATCGCCGGCGCCAACGACCTGATCGTCCTGGACGAGCCCACCACCGGCATGGACGTCTCCGTCCGCAAGGCCTTCTGGGCGAGCATGCGGGCCCAGGCCGACGCCGGGCGCACGGTGCTGTTCGCCACCCACTACCTGGAGGAGGCGGACTCGATCGCCGACCGGGTGCTCGTGCTGCACCGGGGCCGGCTGATCGCCGACGGCTCGTCGGCCGAGATCAAGGCGAAGGCCGGGGCGCGCCGGATCACCTTCGAACTGCACGACGCCGACGGCCGGTTCGACGAGTCGGCGCTGCGCTCCCTGCCCGGTGTGCTGGCGCTGGACGTCAGCGCCCGGGTGCCCGGGGTGCGGACGGTCCGGATCCGGACCGCGGACGCCGACGCGGGCGTCGCCGGGCTCTACCGCGCGGGGCTGTACCCGCGCGGCCTGGAGGTCACCGGGCTCGGCCTGGAGCAGGCCTTCCTGACCATCACCGGCGAGCAGGACGCCGCCGACAGCAGCGAGTTCGCGACGGAGGCCGCGCGATGACCACCCTGATCCGCCTGGAGATCCTGCGCACCCTGCGCAACCGGAAGTACCTGCTCTTCACCGTCCTCTACCCGGCGCTGATGTACGTCTTCTTCATCAACGCCTACGGCACCGGCGAGCCGGCCGGCGGCCTCCCGGTGAAGACCTACTTCATGGTCTCGATGGCCACGTTCGGCGCCGTCGGGTCGGTGCTGACCGGCAGTGCGCAGCGGATCGCGCTGGAGCGCAGCAGCGGGTGGACCCGCCAGCTGCGGCTGACCGCGCTGCCCGGCCGGGCCTACACCGTGGCGAAGATCGCCGCCGGCGCGGTGACCACGCTGCCCGCGATCCTGGTGGTCTTCGCGGTCGGCGCCTCCCAGGGCGTGGAGCTGGAGGCGGGCCAGTGGGCCGGCCTGGTGGCGGCGCTCTGGCTGGGCAGCTTCGTCTTCGCGGCGCTCGGGGTGGCGCTCGGCTACGCGGCGGCGCCGGACTCGGTGCAGACCATCGTGATGATCACCTACATGGCGCTGGCACTGTTCGGCGGGACGTGGTTCCCGGTGAGCGGCACACTGGAGACCTTCGCCCGGTTCAACCCGGTGTACCTCTACAACAAGCTGGCCACCTTCACCCGGCCCGGCCACACGCTCGACCTGGGTGCCGTCGCGGGTCTGGCGGCCTTCCTGGTGGTCTTCGTCGCTGCCGCCGCCGTGCTGTACCGCCGGGACACCCGGCAGGCATGATGGCCACCATGCCCGAAACGCCCCACGCCCACCGGTCCGACGAACATCCGGAGGTGGGCGTGGCGCGTACGTCGTTCATGACCATCCCGGGCTCCCCGGTGGAGACCAGGCGCCAACTGATGGTCAAGGTCAGCTGGATGCTGCTCTGGATGGTCTACCTGCTCTACCCGGTGGGCGACCTGCTGCACGGCGGCCACGGCACCGCCGCCACCGTGGTCGGCTGGATCGCGCTGACCGGGTTCGTGGCCGGCTACGTCAGTCTGGTGGTGATCCGCTCCCAGGCCGGGGCGGCGCCGATGGCGGGCCGGGTCGTGGTCGCGGCGCTGGTGCTGACCGCGGTGGTCGCCGCCTTCACCCTGGGCACGGCCTGGCTCACGCTGTTCACCTACGCCTCGGTGGCCGTCGCGATCATCTCGCCGGTGCGCTACGCGCTCGCCGGGGTGGGCGGCATGGCCGGCCTCACCGTCGTGGTCGGGCTGCTCAGCCACGCCGACCGCGGCGACATTCCGACTATCGCGCTCACCGCCTTCCTGTCCGGCGTCGCGATGACCGGGCTGCAGCGGCTGGTCGCCACCATGCGGGAGCTGCGCGAGGCCCGGGCCGCCGTCGCCCACCTGGCCGCCTCCGAGGAGCGGCTGCGGCTCGCCCGGGACCTGCACGACCTGCTGGGGCACTCGCTGTCGCTGATCACGCTGAAGAGCGAGCTGGCCGGGCGGTTCATGGACGCCGGCAAGGACGAGGCGGCGCGGGCGCAGGTGGCCGACATCGAGAACGTGGCCCGGCAGTCGCTGATCGACGTGCGGGAGGCCGTGACCGGGTTCCGCCGGCCCACGCTGCCGGTCGAACTGGCCGCCGCCCGGACGGCGCTGGCGGCCGCGCAGGTCGGCCTGGAGACGGCGCCGGAGCTGGTCGAGGCCTGGCCCGGGCTGGCCACCGAGGAGGCGGGTGCGCTGGCCTGGGCGCTGCGCGAGGCCGTCACCAACATCGTCCGGCACGGCGACGGCGCCACCCTCTGCACCGTGCGGGCGGACGAGACCTGGGAGGGCGACGGCGAGCGGTTCGCCGTCCTGGAGATCACCGACAACGGCAAGGGGCCGGGCAAGTCCGCCCCGGGGAACGGGCTCTCCGGTCTGGACGAGCGGCTGGCGCTGGTCGGCGGCCGGCTGGAGACCGGCCCCGGCGAGCGAGGGAAGGGCTTCCGGCTGCGGGCGCTGGTCCCGCTGCGGACCGTCCCGGCCCCGGCGGCCCCGGCCGGCTGAGGCCGCCCGGGGCGTCCCGGGGCCGGGCCGAGCCCCACCGGGCGTCCCCCGGGGCCGGGCCGAGCCCCACCGGGCAGACACGCCATAGGGTCTGACCCCATGAGTGAGATTCGGAACGACGGTGCCCCTGCCTCCGTGCGCGTGCTGCTCGCGGAGGACCAGGGGATGGTCCGGGAGGCGCTGGCCGCGCTGCTCGGGCTGGAGGGGGACATCGACGTCGTCGCGCAGGTCGGCCGGGGCGACGAGGTGGTCGCCGCGGCGATCGCCCACGACGTTCAGGTCGCCGTGCTCGACATCGAGATGCCCGGGATGACCGGCATCGAGGCGGCGGCGCTGCTGCGCAAGGAGCGGCCGCAGACCAGGGTGGTGATCGCGACCACCTTCGGCCGCCCCGGCTACCTGCGGCGGGCGATGGAGTCCGGCGCGGATGCCTTCCTGGTGAAGGACGCCCCGGCCGCCGAGCTGGCCGAGGCGATCCGCCGGGTGCTGCGCGGCGAGCGGGTGATCGACCCGGCGCTGGCCGCCGCGGCACTCGCCGAGGGCGCCAACCCGCTGACCGCCCGGGAGCGGGACGTGCTGGCGGCCGCCGCGGACGGCGCGGTGAACGCGGACATCGCCCGCCGGCTGCACCTCTCCGAGGGGACGGTGCGCAACTACCTCTCGATGGCGATCCAGAAGACCGAGGCCCGCAACCGCACCGAGGCGGTCCGGATCGCCCGGGAGAAGGGCTGGTTGTGAGCCGGCGGGTCAGTTGAGCCGGTGCCGGGCCGCCCGGGCGTCCAGCCGGACCTTGGCCGCGGCGTCCGGGTCGAAGGCGTCCAGGATCTCCGCGTAGGCGTCCATCTCGGCCGAGCCGCCCAGGAAGTCGCCGGTGCGCACCAGCAGTTCGGCCCGCTCCAGGCGCAGCTGGGCGGGGTGGCGGGGGAGCAGCAGGGCGAGCTCGGCGGCCCAGAGCTGGGTGCGGGCGTGCTCGGGGCGGTCGGCGGCCCAGGCGCGGATGTTGCCGAGCACCCGCAGCACGATGTCCAGCGGCTGGGCGGGGGTGAGCAGCTGGGGCGTGAACTCCTGCCCGGCCGAGCGGACCAGGCGGGCCGCGTCCTCGGGGTCGAGCAGCCGCCCGCCGTGGAACGGGTCGGCCAGGACGTACTCGTCGCCGCCGCCCGGGCCGCCGATCGCGACGATGAAGTGGCCGGGCAGGGCGATGCCGTGCACGGTGAGCCCGGCCCGCCGGCCGACGGCCGTCCAGACCAGCGAGAGCATGATCGGCAGCCCGCGCCGCCGCCGCAGCACCTCCGGCAGCAGCGAGGACTCCAGGCGCCGGTAGTCGGACTGCCGCCCGTGGAACCGTTCCCGCCCGCCCAGGACGGCGGCCAGCAGCGCGGCGGTCTCCTCCGGCCCGGCCGGCGCGCGTTCGGCGACGGCCCGCCGGACGGCGGCGGCGTGCCGGTCCAGGGCGGCCTCGCAGGCGGCCAGCAGGGCCTCCGGGGTGGGCGCCTCGCCGAGGTCGTCCGAGTCCGGGAGGGTGGGGTGCTCGGCGGCGGCGAGCAGGCAGAGCAGCACCGGATCGGGGTGCTCGGCCCGGGCCTCGGTCCGGAAGCGTGCTCTGCTCTGCTCGGTCACGGTGGCGGCGACGGCTTTCGTACGGGCGGACGGAGGGGCTGCTGGGCGGGTGCGCGCTACGCCTCGGGGAGGCGGGCGTAGTGGTAAGTGTGACTGGTCTCGAAGCCCATTCCGTCATAGAGCGCGATCGCACCGTCGTTCTCCGCCTCGACCTGCAGGTAGGCGCCGGTCGCGCCCTCCTCGGCGGCCCGGGCGGCGAGCACCGCCATCACCGCGGTGGCCAGGCCCCGGCGACGCGCCCACGGCGCCACCTCGACGGCGCCGAAGCAGGCCCAGGGGCCGTCGATGACGCAGCGTCCGACGGCAAGGACCGGCGGGGTGCCGTCGCCTTCGGTCTCGCAGCCGTAGGTGTCGTGGACGGTCGCGAACCAGACCGAGGGACCGCCGTGCAGCACCGTGCGGGCGGCCTCCTCGACCGCCGGCTCGCCGGTGACCCGCCGGTACAGTGACGTCCAGTCGGGCCCGGCGGTCCGCGCCAGCCGGACCCGGTCCCGGGCTTCCTTGGCCCCGATCCGGCTCAGCGGCGCCAGTTCGGCCACCCGGACCAGGGTCGGCGCGTACGCGGCGCCCAGCCGGTCCAGCTCGGCCCGCAGGTCCTCCGGCGCGCCGGGCGTGACGACCTCGACCCAGGCCGGCAGTCCGCGCGCCGCGTACCAGCGCCGTACAGCGGCCAGCGCCTCGGGCAGCGGCAGCCCGGGGTCGCCCAGTGCCTGCACCGAGTTGGCCCGCCGGGTGAAGCCGGCGGAGGCGCGCAGCGTCCACTCGCCGAGCGGCTCCTGCTCGACGGCGGGCCAGCCGCGCGCGGCGATCCGCTGCAGCTCCACCGGCGACACGCCCGGCAGCGGGGCACGCCGGGCCGGGAAGTGCGGCACCACCTTGCCCGCGACCAGCAGCCTTTCGTCGAAGGAGACCGGACCGCCGTTGCGCGGCTCGACGGTCAGCCCGTGATCGTCCCACGATGTGAGTACGCCGATCACATCGCGGAACACGGGGCGGCCGTCCGAGAACTCCGCGACACGCCGAACGGACACGCGTCGTCCCACGTCAGAGCGGTCTATCCGGACCTCAGGACGGTCCTGGACCGGTCCGTCGACGACCATCTGGCCACCTCCTGTGCATTTGCGGTCTCCGACCCGCGATACTAGGGGCGGGCATCGACGACGCCGCGCTCACCCGCGCACGCGAGCAAAACAGAATGGGCCGCCGAGCCCTTCCGAGGAGGAACGACAGCGTGACCTACGTCATCGCGCAGCCTTGTGTCGACGTCAAGGACAAGGCGTGCATCGAAGAGTGCCCGGTTGACTGCATCTACGAGGGCGAGCGATCGCTCTACATCCACCCGGATGAGTGTGTCGACTGTGGCGCTTGCGAGCCGGTCTGCCCGGTCGAGGCGATCTTCTACGAGGACGACACTCCCGAGGAGTGGAAGGACTACTACAAGGCGAACGTCGAGTTCTTCGACGACCTCGGTTCGCCCGGTGGTGCCTCGAAGCTCGGCCTGATCGAGCGCGACCACCCGTTCATCGCCGCTCTGCCGCCGCAGAACGCCGGCCACTGACCCGATCGGTGGCAACTGAGCTGTGAGCACCAAGAACAGCACGCACGCGCCGTTCCCGGGCCATCCGGGAGCGGCGCGCCGCGTTTCCGACCTCCTGCCGGTCTTCCCCTGGGACAAGCTGGAGCCGTACAAGCGCACCGCCCTCGCCCACCCGGGCGGGCTCTGCGACTTCTCCGTGGGCACTCCGGTCGACCCGGTGCCGGAGGTGATCCAGAAGGCGCTGTCCGCCGCCACCGACACGCCCGGCTACCCGACGGTCTGGGGCCCGGTGGAGCTGCGCGAGGCGGTCGCCGGCTGGCTGCACCGCCGGGTCGGCGCCGAGATCGGCCCGCAGGCCGTCCTGCCGACCGTCGGCTCCAAGGAGCTGGTGGCTTGGCTGCCGACCCAGCTCGGCCTCGGCCCCGGCGACCAGGTCGCCTACCCGCGCCTCGCCTACCCGACCTACGAGGTGGGCGCCCGGCTCTGCGGGGCCGAGGCGGTCGAGTACGACTCGGTGGACGAGCTGGACGGCTCCAGGGTCCGCCTGCTCTGGGTCAACTCGCCGTCCAACCCCACCGGCCGGGTGCTCGGCAAGGACGAGCTGCGCCGCGCGGTGGAGTGGGCGCGGGAGCACCGGGTGCTGCTGGTCAGCGACGAGTGCTACCTGGAGCTGGGCTGGGACGCCGACCCGGTCTCCGTCCTGCACCCGGACGTCTGCGGGTCCGCCGCCGGCGGCGGGTCGCACGAGGGCCTGCTGGCCGTCCACTCGCTCTCCAAGCGCTCCAACCTGGCCGGCTACCGCGCCTCCTTCGTGGCGGGCGACCCGGTGGTGATCCGGGAGCTGCTGGAGGTGCGCAAGCACAGCGGCATGATCGTCCCGGCGCCCGTCCAGGCGGCGACGGTCGCGGCGCTCGGGGACGACGCGCACGTGGCCGAGCAGCGTGCGCGCTACGCGGCCCGGCGCTCGGCGCTGCGGGCGGCGCTGGAGGCGTACGGCTTCCGGATCGAGCACTCGGAGGCGAGCCTCTACCTGTGGGCGACCCAGGACCGGCCGTGCTGGGAGACGGTGGCCGAACTGGCGGAGCTGGGCATCCTGGTGGCGCCCGGTGACTTCTACGGTCCGGCCGGCGGCCGCTTCGTCCGGGTCGCGTTCACCGCGACAGACGAGCGGGTCGCGGCGGCCGTGGAGCGGCTGCGCGGCTGAGCACGTACGAAAACGGGAGGGGCCGGTGTCCAGCAGGACACCGGCCCCTCCCGTCGTCACCGGGCGCCGCCGGGATCAGTGCGGACCGGCGGGGTCCGGCGGGATCGGCGGGATCAGCCGATCGGCAGGCCGCCCAGGCCGCCGCCGCCGATCGCGCCGAGCAGGCCGGTGATCGGGCTGAGGCCGGAGAGCGGGGAGTTCGGGCCGAGGTCCGCGCCGCCCAGGCGGTTGGCCGAGCCGTGCTCGGCGAGGCCCAGCACGTCGGCGCCGGGCACCGCGGAGGTGGCCTCGGCGGGCAGCGCACGCTGCAGCGCGCCGAGCGGCAGCGCGTCGGTCAGGGCGTTGGCGCCGGGGACGGCGCCGGTGAGCGCGCCGGTGCCGGGCAGGCCCTGGGTCAGTCCGGCGGTCTGGGAGAGCCCGCCGACCGGGTTGGCGCCCGCGCCCGCGCTGCGGCCGGTCGGGGCCTGGCTGCCGGTGACGGCCTCGCCGACCTTGCCGGCCAGCGCGGCGGCGACCTTCGGGGTGAGGTAGGAGAGCTGGCCGGTGGTGGCGGCGGTCTTGTCGACCGGCGCGGTCAGCGAGCCGGCCTTCTCGTTCGCCTCGGGGAGCTGGTGGGCGACGATGTTGCCGGTGGCGTCGGCGGTGGCCGGCACGCCCGCGGCGACGGTGGCGGCACCGGTGTCGCCGGCGGCCCGGCCCAGCTCGTGGGTGGTGTGCTGGAGGGTGGAACCCGCGTCGGTGTTGGTCAGCTGGCCCAGCGGGGCCGCCAGGTCGGACTTGGGCAGCAGGGCGTCGGCGGCGGACGCGGAGCCGGCCGCGACCAGCGGGGTCGCGCCGGCCGCCACGAGCAGCGCGGCCTGGGCGATCCGGCGCGTGAGGGGGTGAGACATGGGGCTCCTCGAAGGGTCTTGGGTCCGTCCCGTCCGCCGGGCGGACGACGTCATTACCGCTTGAGAAGCCAGAAGGTTTCGGCCGGTGCAAGGAATGGACCTGACCGACGATCGGATCGTATGGCCGCCGTCATCGGCCCGGAGGGACCCCGCCGGACCGGTCGGACGCCGGGTGGGCCAAGGGCAGTGACGGTTCTGCGCCCGGTCGGTGGCGGCCGGCCCGGCGTCCACCGGGGTTGACCGGTTTCACCCGTTCAGCGGCAACCCGGACACCAGTGCGTCAGCTCTTGCCGGGCGCGGCCAGGGTGACCAGCACCAGCTTGGTCGAGGTTCCGGTCGGCTGCGGCTTCCAGCCGTCCTCGGACTTGCCCTTGCGCCAGATCTTCCCGTCGTAGGCGACCGTCTCGATGCCGAGCTTCTGGGCCTGCGTCACCGCCCAGTGCGCCACCTCCCAGCCGTTCTGGCGCTCCGCCTCCGGGCCGGCGTCGGTGCTGGCGGCCGGGTCCGGGGTGAGCGAGACGGCGTTCTCGGCGCCCTTGATGGTGGAGCTGTAGCCGGCGGCCGGGGTGACCGTCCGCCCGAACTCGCGGCGCACCCGGTCGGTGAGCACCTGCGTCCGGTCCGGCCCGGCGGCGGGGGAGGCGGAGGGCGCCGCGGAGGCGCTCGGCGAGGCGGCGTCCTCGTCCGACTCGGGGGCGGCGAAGTCGTGCACCACGCAGTTGAGCGAGGCGGCCTCGCGGCCGGTGAGCGCGGAGGCCAGCAGCGTCGCCTTGGTCTCGTGCTTGGCGTACGCCTGCGGGTAGCCGCTCTTCTGCACCTGCTGGGCCGCGTCGGTCAGCGGCAGCCGGGTGTAGCCGGGCACCTTGACCAGGCCGTCCAGGAACTTGTTGGTCGCGTAGACCGGGTCCTGGATCTGCTCCACCGTGCCCCAGCCCTGCGAGGGCCGCTGCTGGAACAGCCCGACCGAGTCGCGGTCGCCGCCGGACAGGTTGCGGATCTTGGACTCCTGCATCGCCGTCGCCAGCGAGATCGTCACCGCCCGGTCGGGCAGGCCGCGCGCGTGCGCCACGGCGGCGATCGTCGCGGCGTTGGCCGCCTGCGGGACCTCCAGCGTCCCCTCGCCGGCCGGGGTCTTCACCGAGCACCCCTCGGGCGTCAGCTTCTGGTCGCGCAGCCAGAACAGGCCGGCCGCGACCGCCGCGAGCACCAGCAGGCCGATCAGCACCACACGCAGCGGCCGACGGCGCCGCCGGGGCGCCGCGTCGCCGTTCCGCCTGCCGCTCTTCCTCCTGGCCACCGCCGCCCCTCTCCACCGATCACCTGAACCGACACCGTACCCACTCGGACGGATGTGCGGGGCCGTAGGTTGCCGTCCCGGTGTCACAGCGCTGCCACAGCGGGGGCGCGGCGGGCCGGGGCGCCGGGACTACGCTGGCGACCATGAGCAGCCCGAAGACGCCCCTGGACCTCACCCTCGACGGCGGTGCGCTGACCGCCGCCCTGGTCGACTTCCCGTCGGTCAGCGGCGACGAGCAGGCGCTGGCCGACGCCGTGGAGGCCGCCCTGCGCGGCTACCCGCACCTCACCGTGGACCGGTACGGCAACAACGTGGTCGCCCGGACCGGCCTCGGCCGCGGCGAGCGCGTCCTGCTCGCCGGGCACCTGGACACCGTGCCGATCGCCGACAACCTGCCCTCCTACGTCGAGGGCGACCTGCTCTACGGCTGCGGCACCTCCGACATGAAGTCCGGCGTCGCCGTGCAGCTGCGGCTGGCCGCCACCCTGACCGAGCCCAACCGCGACCTCACCTTCGTCTTCTACGACTGCGAGGAGGTGGAGGCCCACCGCAACGGCCTCGGCCACCTCGCGGCCGCGCACCCGGACTGGCTGGCCGCCGACTTCGCGGTGCTGATGGAGCCCAGCGGCGCCGCCGTCGAGGGCGGCTGCCAGGGCACCATGCGGGTGCAGGTCCGGCTGACCGGCGTGCGCGCCCACGCGGCCCGCAGCTGGCTCGGCGACAACGCCATCCACCACGCCGCCGAGGTGCTCACCCGGCTCGCCGACTACCGGCCGCGCCGGGTGGAGATCGACGGCCTGGAGTACCGCGAAGGCCTCAACGCGGTCCGGATCGACGGCGGCGTGGCCGGCAACGTCATCCCCGACGAGTGCGTGGTGACGGTCAACTTCCGCTACGCGCCGGACCGCAGCGAGGCGGACGCCGAGAAGCACCTGCGCGAGGTCTTCGACGGCTTCGAGGTGGCCGTCACCGACTCCGCCCCGGGCGCGCTGCCCGGCCTCGGCCAGCCCGCCGCGCAGGCCTTCCTGGCCGCCACCGGCGGCGTCGCCCGGGCCAAGTTCGGCTGGACCGACGTGGCCCGCTTCAGTGCGCTCGGCGTCCCGGCGGTCAACTACGGCCCGGGCGATCCGAACCTCGCGCACAAGCGGGAGGAGCACTGCTCGCTCTCCGCGATCGCGGAGACCGAGGAGCGGCTGCGGGCCTGGCTCACCGCCTGACCTCCGACCGCGGGCGACCGGACGGGCGGCCGGACGGGCGGCGGCCGAACGCCACCTTCCGGTTGCCCAACCGACCTCCCACCGTTGCCTGAAAACGGGGATCAACGGGCGTAGGGTTTCGTCATGACAGGCACTGGAGACGAGAAGCACTACGGTCACGGTCCCGAGCGGGTGGGCGAGCCGCGCCCGAAGAAGGCGTGGCCCGAGAAGCAGAAGGGCCCGGTGCTGGTACGCCGGGACCAGGTCGGCGAGAGCACGACGGACCAGCGCCTGCTGGACACCACCGGCCCGACCGACTGGCTGCACACCGATCCGTGGCGGGTGCTGCGGATCACCTCCGAGTTCGTCGAGGGATTCGGCGCGCTGGCCGAACTCCCGCCCGCGATCAGCGTCTTCGGCTCCGCCCGGACACCGGTCGACTCGCCCGAGTACGCGGCCGGCGTGGCCATCGGCCGCGCTCTGGCCGAGGCCGGCTACGCGGTGATCACCGGGGGCGGCCCCGGCGCGATGGAGGCCGCCAACCGCGGCGCCTCGGACGCCGGGGGCCTCAGCGTCGGCCTCGGCATCGAGCTGCCCTTCGAACAGGGGCTCAACGAGTTCGTCGACCTCGGGCTGAACTTCCGTTACTTCTTCGTCCGCAAGACGATGTTCGTGAAGTACGCGCAGGGCTTCGTGGTGCTGCCCGGCGGCCTCGGGACGCTGGACGAGCTGTTCGAGGCGCTCACCCTGGTGCAGACGAAGAAGGTCACCCGCTTCCCGGTGATCCTCTTCGGCAGCGAGTACTGGGGCGGGCTCTTCGACTGGCTGAAGAACACCCTCGTCGCGCAGGGCAAGGCCGCCCCGCACGACCTGGAGCTCTTCCACATCACCGACGAGATCGACGAGGTCCTGAAGATCCTCGCCGACGCCCGCCGCCCGGTGAACGGGCTCTAGGACCGAGGTGTCAGGAGCCGGGAGCTCCGGAACCGGGGACCGGGATCCGGGGCCACGGCCCGGGTCTCAAGCCAGCCCCCGGCGGGCCACCGCCGGGGGGCGGGTGCCCCGGATCGAGGCGACCATGTCCAGCACCTGCCGGGTCTCCGCCACCTGGTGCACCCGGTAGACCTGCGCGCCCAGCCAGGCCGAGACCGCCGTGGTCGCCAGCGTGCCCAGCAGTCGCTCGTCGACCGGCTTGTCGAGCGTCTCGCCGACGAAGTCCTTGTTGGAGAGCGAGACCAGCACCGGGAAGCCGGTCGCGGTCATCTCCGGCAGCCGCCGGGTCGCCTCCAGCGAGTGCCGGGTGTTCTTGCCGAAGTCGTGCCCCGGGTCGATGATCACCGAGTCCCGCCGCACGCCCAGCTCCACCGCGCGCTCGGCCAGCCCGACGGTCACCCGCAGGATGTCCGCCATCACGTCCTCGTAGCCGACCCGGTGCGGGCGGGTGCGCGGCTCGGCGCCGCCCGCGTGCGTGCAGACCAGGCCGGCGCCGTACCGGGCGGCGACCTCGGCGAGCTTCGGGTCCACCCCGCCCCAGGCGTCGTTCAGCAGGTCCGCACCCACCTCGCAGACCGCCTCGCCGACCTCGTGCCGCCAGGTGTCCACGCTGATCACGGCCTCGGGGTGGCGCTTGCGCAGCTCCGCCACGAACGGCACCGTACGCCGCAGCTCCTCCTCGACCGTGACCTCGTCGCCCGGCCCGGCCTTCACCCCGCCGATGTCCAGGATCGCGGCGCCCTCGGCCATCGCCCGGTCGGCGGCGGTGAACGCGGCCTCGTCGGCGAACGTGGCGCCCTTGTCGAAGAACGAGTCCGGGGTGCGGTTGACGATCGCCATGATCACCAGCTCGTCGTCACCGAATTCCCGTGGTCCCAGGCGCAGTGCCACCGATGTCTCCTCCACAGCTGCTGCGGGTGCGATGATGGCCCCCGGCCTCTCGGGAACCATGATCCCACCAGGACGGGGGCCGGCCGGGAGTTCGGGAGGACCGCACGTGTTCTGGGTGATCGTGGTGGCGATGGCCGTGGTGGTCGGCGGCGCCGCACTGGTGGCGCTCGGCGGGGGCGGTTCGCTGCCGGAGGCGGAGCAGGACCGGATCGCCGTGCGGCTGCCGCAGGACCGTCCGCTGAGCCACGACGACGTCGCCGACATCAGGCTGCCGATGGCCCTGCGCGGCTACCGGATGGAAGAGGTGGACGACGTCCTGGACCGGCTGGGCGCGGAACTGGCCTACCGGGACGCCCGGATCGCCGAGCTGGAGGCCCTCGCCGCGGTGCGCGGCGCCGTCGAGGCCACCGGCCGCCCGGGCGCCGGCGCCGAGCCGCTGCCCGGCCTGGAGGAGTTCGCCAAGGTGGTCGAGCCCGCCGTCAACCTGGGCAAGGGCGCCGAGCCGGCCGCCGGCCCGGAGGACGCCAAGCCGGGCGAGGGCCGGTGAGCGGGGCCGTGGTCGGCCCGGACGGCCTGCGCCGCTGCGCCTGGGGCGACTCGACGGACGACTACCGGGTCTACCACGACACCGAGTGGGGCCGGCCGGTCCACGGGGACGACGCGCTGTTCGAGCGGGTCTGCCTGGAGGCCTTCCAATCCGGGCTGTCCTGGATCACCATCCTGCGCCGCCGTGAGGGCTTCCGGTCCGCGTTCGCCGGCTTCGAGATCGCGAAGGTCGCCGAGTTCGGCCCGGACGACGTCGAGCGGCTGCTCGGCGACGCCGGCATCATCCGCAACCGGGCCAAGATCGAGGCGTCGATCGCCAACGCCAGGGTCGCGCGCGACCTCGACGGCGGCCTGGACGCCCTGATCTGGCAGTTCGCCGGTGACCCGGACCGGCCGGCCCCCCGCAGCCTGGACGAGGTGCCGGCCGTCACGCCCGAGTCGACGGCGCTGGCCAAGGCGCTGAAGAAGGCGGGCTTCCGCTTCGTCGGCCCGACCACCGCCTACGCGCTGATGCAGGCCTGCGGGCTGGTCGACGACCACCTCGCCGACTGCCACGCCCGCGGCCCGCAGGGTCGCTAGCGCCCCAGGTACTTCGGCTTCTCCTTGGCGATGAAGGCGCGGACCGCGATCCGGTGGTCCTCGCTCGCACCGGCCAGGGTCTGCAGCTCGTCCTCCTTGTCGAGCAGCTCGTCCAGCGTGTGCCCGGCGCCGTACGCCAGCGACTCCTTGATCGCCCCGTACGCCACCGTCGGGCCCTCGGCCAGCTCCTTGGCGAAGACCCGGGCGGTGGCGGCGAGCTCGGCCGCCGGGACCACCTTGGTGGCCAGGCCCAGCTCCATCGCCTCGGTCGACTTCACCGTGCGCGGCAGCATCAGCAGCTCGGTCGCCTTGGCGTGCCCGACCAGCCGGGGCAGCGTCCAGGACGCGCCCGAGTCGGCGGTCAGCGCGATCCCGGCGAACGCGGTGTTGAAGCCCGCCGTGTCGGCGATGATCCGGAAGTCGCAGGCGAAGGCCAGCGAGGCGCCCGCACCGGCCGCCACGCCGCCGACCGCCGCCACCGTCGGCTTGCGCATCCCGGCCAGCGCACGCAGCAGCGGGTTGTAGTGCTCGGCGACGGTCTTCAGCGCGCCCTCGCCGGTCTCCTCGGCCCGCTTGAGCATGCCGAGGTGCTCCTTGAGGTCCTGTCCGACGCAGAACGCCCGGTCGCCGGCGCCGGTCAGCAGCACCGCCCGCACCGCCCGGTCCTCGGCCGCTGCGGCCACGGTGTCCCGCAGTGCCACCTTGGTCGCGGTGTCCAGCGCGTTCATCGCCTCCGGACGGTTGATGGTGATGACGGCCAGGCCGCCGTCCAGCTCGTACAGCACGGAATCGGACATGGGCGAGGGGACTCCCTTGTGATCGTCGACGGGTCGGTCGTGTGTCAGGATGCCGGAGCGTGCGGCCGCGTGGGGAGTGTGAGGTATCGCACCTTCCGGTGGCGTACGGACCGCCGCCGCGCCGGGGCTTATGCCGGGAAATGCCCCGCTTGGGATGGTTCCGGCCCTGGTTGCACCGAGAGTGATGTTGGTCATCAGGCGGTGGCATGCGGGATAATGGCTTCCGATCAATGCGTTCGATACCGGCGGTGGACGGACTGCCGGTGCGTAGCTGAGCGGTTGCAGGAAGGGGAACGAGCATGGCGGCCATGAAGCCGCGGACGGGTGACGGCCCGCTCGAAGTCACCAAAGAGGGGCGGGGCATCATCATGCGCGTTCCGCTCGAAGGCGGCGGACGCCTCGTGGTGGAGCTCACGCCTGACGAGGCCGACGCCCTCGGCGAGGCCCTGAAGAAGGCCTGCGGCTGACCGCAGCGGGTGCTCGCCATCTCCTGGAGATGTGCTGCCGGGCCCGGGTACGACGATTCGTCGACCCGGGCTCTGTGGTTCCCGGGCCCCGAACCGGCCCACAGCCGCCTCCCGGGCGGCCCGCCGGTGCCGCCCGCCCGTCCCCGCCGCGCGCCGGGCGTCAGCGCTTGACCGCGCAGAGCAGCCCGTCCGAGACCGGCAGCAGGGCCGGCAGCAGCGCCTCGCTCTCCCGGACGTCCCGGACCAGGTCGCGCACCGCGTGCGTCTGCGGGTCCTGCAGCTCGGGCTCGGCCAGCCGGCCCTCCTGGAAGACCCCTTCGAAGCAGACCATCCCGCCCGGCCGCAGCAGCCGCAGCGACTCCGCCAGGTACTCCCGGGACTCCGCCGGATCGCCGTCGCAGAACACCAGGTCGTACTGGCCGTCCGCGAGCCGGGGCAGCACCTCCAGCGCCCGGCCCGGTATGAACCGGGACCGGTTGGCCGCGAACCCGGCCGCCTGGTAGGCCTCGCGCGCCAGCTGCTGGCGCACCGGCTCGGAGTCCACGGTGGTGAGCACGCCGTCCGGCCGCATCCCGCGCAGCAGGTAGACGCCGGAGACGCCCGTGCCGGTGCCGATCTCGGCGACCGCCTTGGCGTCCAGCGCCGCCGCGAGCAGCCGCAGACAGGCGCCGCCGCTCGGCCCGATCGCCCTGATGCCGGTCCGCGCGGACTGCGCCCGGGCGTAGGTCAGCACCGCGTCCTCCCCGACGTAGGTGTCGGCGAGGGCCGCGCGTGCGGGCCCGAACTCGCTGATGGCTGCCTCTTTCGGAGCCCCGGGTGGCGGCCCGGCGCGGAGCGTGGTCGATGCGGATGTCGATATTTCCTGCCACAGATTACTGGCCGCCCGGGAACCGCGTACGGCGGCGGGCCGTTGCTGGAGAAGGGACCCGGTGAAGGCGACGCCTCCCGGGCCGGACCCCGGGGCTTGACAACCGGGGCACTTTTATCCGGGCTTGACGGGTGAGGTGGATATGGTGGTGGCCCTGCTGGGCAGAAGAGCCGACCGAGGAGGTGTGGCCGAGGGCGACGTCCCCGTGCGGCGGCATCCCCGCGGCACCGCGTCGGCCCGTACGCCGAAGCCCGTGATGAACCAGCCTGCGCACTCCCCCCTGGACCTGCCGGCCGCCGCGACGCCGGCCGCCGGTACCGCCGAGGCCCCCGCCGCTCTCGCGAGCTTCGCCGAGGGCCCCGACGCGCAGACCTGGACTCCGCCCACCTGGGAGGAGATCGTCGAGGCTCACAGCGCCCGCGTCTACCGCCTGGCCTACCGCCTGACGGGCAACCAGCACGACGCCGAGGATCTCACCCAGGAGGTCTTCGTCCGGGTGTTCCGCTCGCTGTCCACCTACACCCCCGGCACGTTCGAGGGCTGGCTGCACCGGATCACCACCAATCTCTTCCTGGACATGGTCCGCCGACGCCAGCGCATCCGCTTCGACGCGCTCGGCGAGGACGCGGCCGAGCGCCTGGCCAGCCGCGAGCCCAGCCCGGCCCAGCACTTCAGCGACACCCACTTCGACGCCGACGTCCAGCAGGCGCTGGACACCCTCGCCCCCGAGTTCCGGGCCGCCGTGGTGCTCTGCGACATCGAGGGTCTCTCCTACGAGGAGATCGCCGCCACGCTCGGCGTCAAGCTCGGCACCGTCCGCAGCCGGATCCACCGCGGCCGTTCGCACCTGCGCGCCGCGCTCAAGCACCGCGCGCCCGGCGCGGCCCCCGGCCGTGAGCGCCGGGGCGGCTCCGCGGAACCGGAGCCGGAGCCGGTGCCGGTCGGCGCCGTGGCCGGGGAGGCCCCGGGCTCCCCGGGCGGGCGCGGACGGAGGCGATCGTGAGCGGAACCGGCCGATCGGGGCCGGGCGGGCCGGAGGCGGGCGGCCGGGCCGCCACCCGCCGGAGCGGCTGGGCCCAGCTGGGCCGCCGCAACCACGACGGTCCCGAGACGCCCCTACCGCCCGCCGACGCGCTGCCGGGCACGCCCGCACTGCGTGCGGTCGCCGTACGCCCCACCGAGCCCGCCGACGAGCACCACCTGGGTGAGCGGCTCTCCGCCTTCGTCGACGGCGAGCTCGGCCACAACTCGCGCGACCGCGTCCAGGCGCACCTGGCCACCTGTCCGCAGTGCCTCGCCGAGGCCGACGAGGGCCGCGCCGTCAAGCACCTGCTGACCCGCACCGACACGCCCGGCCCGTCCTCGTCGCTGATGGCCCGGCTGATGGCCGTCGGCGCCCTGGACGAGGAGGACCGGCCGGGGGCCGCCGACCGGCCCCGCCGCGACGACGACGACCTGCCCGGCGGCGGCCTCCCGGCCGCGTGGGGCTCCCCCCGGCCGGAGGCCGGCGGTGGCACGCTCGGCGGCAGCCGGCTGAACGGCGGCTCCTTCGGCCGCGGTGCCGGCGCCTCCTTCGGCGGCGGTGCGCTCGGCGCCGACGCGCCGGTGCCCGGGGTCGATCCGCGTGCATTCGGGCGCGGCGGGTCCGTACTGCGTCCGCTGATGGGGCGGCGCGCCGCCCGCCCCGAGCAGTCCGTCCGCCCGGAGCAGTCCGTGCGGCCCCAGGCCGCGGCGGCTTCCGCCGGTCCCGCGGTGCTGCGGCCGGCACCGCCGCGCGGCCGCCGGTTCGTCTTCGCCGCCGCCGGGGCCTTCTCGGTGGCCGCGGTGACGCTCGGCGGGGTCGGTGGCCTCAGCACGCAGAGCGAGGACCAGCACGGCGGCACGTCGGTGAGCCCGGTCGGTGACACCGGCCGCAGCGGCGGCGGGCCGGTCCCGATGACCGCGAAGGTGCCGGTCGACCTCCCGGTCCGCCCGGTGTCGGCCAACCGCGAGGCGACCCCGCCGTACGCGCTGCCGGACCGCACCCCCAGCTCCGGCCTCGCCGGACTGCACCACGAGAACCGCTAGGTCACCCGGGGCTCCCAGGGCGCGGCCATCGGCGGGTCTTCACCACGGCTTCATCACAGTGTGGGCCGCGGACCCGCCGGTGGCCATTACGCTGGTAGGAACTGTTGCCCGACGAGCTTAGGGAGCTTAGTTGTTCAGCGACGTAGGCTCACTGGAGATCCTGACCCTGGTCATCATGGCCATCGTGATCTTCGGTCCGGACAAGCTGCCGAAGCTGATCCAGGACACCATGGGCTTCATCCGGAAGATCCGGTCCTTCGCCGACAACGCGAAGGAGGACATCCGCAGCGAGCTGGGCCCCGAGTTCAAGGACTTCGAGTTCGAGGACCTCCACCCCAAGACCTTCGTCCGCAAGCAGCTCATGGGCGACAACGAGGACCCGCTGGGCCTCAAGGACATGCGGGAGAGCCTCGACATCCGCTCGGTGCTGGACGACAAGCCGGCCCCGGCGGTGAACGGCCACGGCCGTGCCGGCACGGTCAGCATGGACAAGTCCACCGTCCCCGCCCCGGCTGCGGCCGGCGCCGGGGCCCCGCTCGGCCCGGGTGAGCGCCCCCCGTTCGACCCCGACGCGACGTAGGTCGCGGCGACACCACCGCCCCGCTCGGCCGCACGGCTGAGCGGGGCGGCGGCGTGTGCGCCGCTATTGTGCTGATTGTTCCCGCTGTGCCGTCAGTCACTTCCGGCCCGTTCCGGACCGAAGACGCCGCCGGGAACGCCGCGGTACGCCACCATGGGAGCTCGCCGCGGCAGGATACGTGCGTTGAGGAGGCCCGGGGATGGACGCGACGAGTCATGCGGTGGGGACGGCGACGGCCGGTGGCCGGGTGGTCGGCGGCCAGGCCGGTCCGGCGGACCCGCTGGTGCCCTACCTGACCGCGGACTTCCCCTGGTACGGCCTGGACGACGGCTGGACCGGCCGCCGCTACCTGATGCAGGCCGGCGCCGGCGGCCCGCGCGCCGGGGCGTCCGGCAGCGTCGACTACGGCACGCTGGGCCACGGCGAGGAGCCGGCCAGACAGTACGAGCCGCGCGACACGCGGAAGTTCGCCGTGGTCGTCACGGTCGCCCGCCGGGACAGCCGCCGCAGCGCCGACAACACCGGCACCCTGGAGGCGACCTCCGCCTCCTCCGCGGCCTGGTTGGCCGGCTCGGGCCTGCTCGCCGCGACCTGGCCGGGCCAGCTGGACCGCGCGCTGCGCCAGGACTGGCTGGACCAGCAGAGCTCCCTCGCCTGGGACCTCGCCGACGACCTCGAAGGCCCCGGCTGGTCCACCCTCAGCCTCCCGGTGAACGGGCTGCCGCAGCCGTTCCGCTACCGCGAGTCCGAGTACGGCTGGGTGCTCGCCGGCGAGGCCCCGGGCGTCCTGCTCGGCGCCTTCGGCCGCGGCGTGAGCGCCTACGGCACCGGCTTCGCCACCGTCCCCGACCTCACCGCCTACACCCGCCCGTAGGCCCTGCCCGGGCCGCCCCCGGACAGCCGGAAGGGGCCGGACGCCGAACGCGTCCGGCCCCTTCCGCCGTCCTAGAACTTGTTCTTCGGGGTGAGCCCCAGCGAGAGGCCGGAGAGGCCGCGCTGGCGGCCGCCGAGCTTGCCGGCGACGGCGCGCAGGGCGGCGCCGGCCGGGGAGTCGGGCGCGGCGAGCACGACCGGGCGGCCGTCGTCGCCGCCCTCGCGCAGGCGGACGTCGATCGGGATCGAGCCGAGCACCGGCACGGTGGCGCCGACGGTCCGGGTGAGCGCGTCCGCGACGGTCTGGCCGCCGCCGGTGCCGAACACGTCGATCATCTCGTCGCAGTGCGGGCAGGGCATGCCGGACATGTTCTCGATCACGCCGACGATCTTCTGGTGGGTCTGCACCGCGATGGTGCCGGCCCGCTCGGCCACCTCGGCGGCGGCCATCTGCGGGGTGGTGACGATCAGGATCTCCGCGTTCGGGACCAGCTGGGCCACCGAGATCGCGATGTCACCGGTGCCGGGCGGCAGGTCCAGCAGCAGGACGTCCAGGTCGCCCCACCAGACGTCGGCCAGGAACTGCTGCAGCGCGCGGTGCAGCATCGGGCCGCGCCAGACCACCGGGGCGTTGCCCGGGGTGAACATGCCGATCGAGATGACCTTCACGCCGTTCGCCTGCGGCGGCATGATCATGTCCTGGACCTGGGTGGGCCGGCCCTCGACGCCCAGCATCCGCGGCACGCTGTGGCCGTAGATGTCGGCGTCCACCACGGCCACCTTCAGGCCGTCCGCGGCCATCGCGGCCGCCAGGTTCACCGTCACCGAGGACTTGCCGACGCCGCCCTTGCCGGAGGCGACCGCGTAGACGCGGGTCAGCGTGCCGGGCTTGGCGAACGGGATCTCCCGCTCGGGGGCGCCGCCGCGCAGCAGCTGGGAGAGCTCCTTGCGCTGCTCGTCGCTCATCACGTCGAGCTCCACCTCGACCCCGGTCACGCCCGGCACCCGGCCGACCGCCTCGCGGACCCGGGTGACGATGGTGTCGCGCATCGGGCAGCCGGAGACGGTCAGGTAGACCGCGACGCGCACCGCGCCGTCCTCGGCGATCTCGACCGATTTCACCATGCCGATCTCGGTGATCGGGCGGTTGATCTCCGGGTCGTTGACGGTCGCCAGCGCCTGGCGCACGGACTCCTCCGTGACGCCGGCCGCAACCTCTGTCTCGTTGGCCATGCCTTGATGGTACGGCGCCGGACGGACCGCTTAACCGGTCGGTAGCGTGCTGCCGGTCACAGCAACTCGGAGGACTCCCGGCGGTCCTCGATCTCCTTGAGCAGTGACTGGAGTTCGGAGCGGATGAAGTCGCGGGTGGCGACCTCGCCGAGGCCCTGCCGCAGTGCGGCCACCTCGCGGGTCAGGTACTCGGTGTCGGCGATGTTCCGGTCGCTGCGGGCGCGGTCCTGCTCCATGTTGACGCGGTCCCGGTTGTCCTGGCGGTTCTGCGCCAGCAGGATCAGCGGCGCCGCGTACGAGGCCTGCAGCGAGAGCATCAGGGTGAGGAAGATGAACGGGTAGTCGTCGAAGCGGACGGTGTCCGGCAGCAGGGTGTTCCACCCCACCCAGACGATGACCACCACCGTCATCCAGACGATGAACCGCCCGGTGCCGAGGAAGCGCGCGATCCGCTCGGAGAGCTGGCCGAAGGCCTCCGGGTCGTAGGTGGGCAGCGTGATCAGGCCGGGCCGGGTGGTACGCGGCTGGTCGAGGCGGGACCGGCCGGGCCCGCCGGAGGGCGTCTCGGAGCGCCGCTCGCGGACGCCCTCGCGCGAGCGCAGCTCGCGCAGCTGCCGCAGCTCCCGGAGTTCGCCGTGCAGGCGCTGGCGGAGGCTGTCGTCGCGGCGGCCCTTGCGGTCAGCGTCCACCGGCGGTCTCCCTCTCCTCGGAGAGCCCGTGCAGGGCGGCCTCGCGCCAGTCGTCGGGCAGCAGGTGGTCGAGCACGTCGTCGACGGTGACCGCGCCGACCAGGTGGTCGGCCTCGTCCACGACGGGGGCGGCGACCATGTTGTAGGTCGCCAGGTAGCTGGTGATCAGCGGCAGCGGGGTGTTCGGCGGCAACGGGTCGAGGTCGTCGTCGACCAGCGAGCCGACCAGGGTGTACGGCGGCTCCCGCAGCAACCGCTGGAAGTGCACGGTGCCCAGGTACTTGCCGGTCGGGGTCTCGTTCGGCGGGCGGCAGACGAAGACCTGCGCAGCCAGCGCCGGCTTGTTGTCGGAGACCCGCACCCGGGCCAGCGCCTCGGCCACCGTGGCGTCCGGCTCCAGCACGATCGGCTCGGTCGTCATCAGACCGCCGGCGGTGTTCTCCTCGTACTTCAGCAGCCGGCGGACCGGTTCGGCCTCGTCCGGCTCCATCAGCTGGAGCAGCCGCTCGGCCTCGTCGCCGGGCAGCTCGGAGAGCAGGTCCGCGGCGTCGTCCGGGTCCATCGCCTCCAGGACGTCGGCGGCCCGCTCGTCCTTCAGCTTGCCGATGATCTCGACCTGGTCGTCCTCGGGCAGCTCCTCCAGGACGTCGGCCAGCCGCTCGTCGTCCAGCGCGGCGGCGACCTCGGCACGGCGCTTGGCGGAGAGGTGGTGCATCACGTTGGCGAGGTCGGCGGCGCGCAGCTGGTCGAAGGTGGCGAGCAGGTTGGCGGCGCCCTGGCCCTCCTCCGGCAGGGCGAAGCCGGTGACGTCCCGCCACTGCACGGTGAGCGTCTCGCCCCGGGCCTTGCGCAGCCGGCCGACCCGGCCGACCTGCACGAAGACCTTGCCGATCTCCCACTCGCGCAGCCGGGTCTGCACCATGGCCACGTCCAGGACGGTGACCTCCTGGCCGGTCTTGCTCCAGGTGACGGTGCGGTCCAGCAGCTCGCCGAGGACGAGGGTCTCGGAGGGGCGCTGCTCGAAGCGGCGCATGTTGATGACGCCGGTGGTGAGCACCTGGCCGGTCTCCAGGCTGGTGACCCTGGTCATCGGCAGGAAGATCCGGCGCCGGCCGATCACCTCGACCACCAGCCCGAGCACCCGGGGCGGCCGCCCGCCCAGGCGGAGCGTGACGACGACGTCGCGGACCCGGCCGACCTGGTCGCCGTTCGGGTCGAACACGGCGATGCCGGAGAGGTGCGAGATGAAGACCCGGCTGCCTGGCCCTGCCATGGACTCCCTCGACTCGCTCGACGCGCTGAGGGGGCGCGAGGCAGCGCCCCGCGGCCAATCTACCCGGGCTCCCCGGGCTCGGCCCGGCGAGCGGCCGCCCCGCGCGGTCCGGCAGGCGGACGGGCGGGCGGCAGGCGGACGGGCAGGCGGCGGGTGGGCGAACAGCCGGTGGCTCAGCCCCGGCGGCGCTTGAACAGCAGCTTGGGCAGGCCGGCCGGGATCGGCATCCGGGTGGTGGCGGGGGTGGGCATCGGGACGGCGGCGTGCGAGGCGTCCGGCATCTCCCCGGGGCGCTCGGTCAGCCCGGCGACCGGCTCCAGCCGGAGCACCCGGCACTCCCGGGCCCAGCGGTCGGTGATGGTGTCGGTGTCGGGCGCGTTCAGCCGCTTGCCCTTGAGCTCCTCGACGGCGCCCTGCCAGGCCTCGCTCCCCGGCTCCAGCACGCCGACCCGGGCCGGCCAGCCGGTCAGCCGGCCGCCCTTGTCCTTGCTGCGGACGGTCACCATCGCGCCGGAGCCGGCGGTCAGCCCGTGCAGCGGCTGCTCGCCGCCGTCGCCGACGACCACCACCGCGCCGTCGTGCCAGGCGTGCCAGAGCGCCCGGCTGTGCTCCTCGCCGTCCGCGCGGACCCAGAGCAGGCCGGACTTCTTCGCGGCCTCCTCCAGCAGGGCCCGGTCGAGGAAGACGTCGGCGTTCGCGGCGGCGGCAGGCGTGCGGTCCATGGCGCACAGCGTACGGCCTGCGGCGTCCACGGGGTGTCTCACCCGTCGGGCGACAGTTCCGTGATGGCCGCACGGGCCTTACCTTAGGAGGCCGACCACCGGCCGCCCGGCCGCAGACCACGAACCGGAGGAGCTCCGTGCCCGCCGCCCGGCCCGCGACCGCAGCATCCGCCAGCACCGCACCCCACCCCGCCGACCCGGCGGCCCCGGCGCGCCCGCTCCCCAGGATCGACCTGCTGCTGCTCGCCGTCTCGGTCTCCGGCATCTCGCTGTCCGCGCCGCTGATCAGCGCCACCGCCGCACCCGCCCTGGCGATCGCGTTCTGGCGCAACGTCATGTCGGTCGGTGTGCTCGGCCCGTACGCGCTGCTGCGCCACCGCGCCGAGCTGCGCGGGATCGGCCGCCGGCAGCTGCTGCTGGCGGCGGCGGCCGGCGCGCTGCTGGCCGTCCACTTCGCGCTCTGGATGCCGAGTCTGCGGATGACCTCGGTGGCCTCGGCGACCGCGCTGGTCACCACCACCCCGCTCTGGACCATCCTGCTGATGCGGTTGTTCGGCGTCCGGGCGCCCCGGGCGGTCTGGGCCGGGACGGCGGTGGCGTTCACGGGCGTGCTGGTGCTCACCGGGGTCGACCTGTCGCTGTCGCCGCGCGCCCTGCTGGGCGACGCGCTGGCGCTCGGCGCCGGCCTCGCGGCGGCCGGCTACATGCTGATCGGCGCCGAGGTCCGCAAGACGGTCAGCACCACCGCGTACACCCTGGTCTGCTACGCGACCACGGCGGCGGTGCTGCTGGCGGTCTGTCTGGTCGCCGGGACGCCGATGGGCGGCTGGCCGGCCGGCGTCTGGTGGCAGATCGCGCTGCTGATGGTCACCGCCCAGCTGCTCGGGCACTCGCTGAGCAACCGGGTGGTGCGCACCCTCGGCCCCTCCGTCACCTCGACCGCGATCCTGCTGGAGACCCCGGGCGCCGCGCTGATCGCGGCGCTCTGGCTCGGCCAGTGGCCGCCGGTGGCGGCCTACCCGGCCGTGCTGCTGATCCTCCTCGGGCTGGTCCTGGTGGCCCGCGGCGGCCGCCGGTAGGGGCGGCCGGGAGGGGCGGCCGGGAGGGGCGCCGGGGGCGCCGGGGCGCAGGGGGGCTACAGCCAGCCGTTGCGGCGGAACCCGCGGTACATCCCGATGCAGATCAGGACGACGCTGCCGAGGACCATCGGGTAGCCGTACTTGTGGTGGAGCTCCGGCATGTAGTCGAAGTTCATCCCGTAGACGCCGGTGATCATGGTGGGCACGGCGAAGATCGCCGCCCAGGCGGTGATCTTGCGCATGTCCTCGTTCTGCGCCACCGAGACCTGCGCCAGGTTGGCCTGGAGCAGCGAGTTCAGCAGCTCGTCGAAGCCGTGCACCTGCTCGGTGACCCGGGCGAGGTGGTCGGCTACGTCCCGGAAGTACTTCTGGATGTCCGGGTCGACCAGCCGCTGCAGCGGCTCGGAGAGCTGCTGCATGGGCCGCAGCAGCGGCGCCACCGCCCGCTTGAACTCCAGCACCTCGCGCTTGAGCTGGTAGACCCGGCCGACGTCGGTGCCCCGGCCGCCGCGGTTGGAGAAGACGTCGAACTCGATCTCGTCCACGTCGGTCTGCAGCCGGTCGGCGACCAGCAGGTAGTTGTCCACCACCTGGTCGGCGATCGCGTGCAGCACCGCGGACGGGCCCTTGGCCAGCAGCCCGGTGCCGTCGGCGTCGGCCTCCAGCCGGTGCCGCAGCTCCTGCAGCGAGCTGTGCCCGCCGTGCCGGACGGTGATCACGAAGTCCCGCCCGGCGAAGACCATCAGCTCACCGGTCTCGACCACCTCGCTGGTCGGGGTCAGCTGGTCGTGCTCGACGTAGCGGATCGTCTTGAAGACGGCGAACAGCACGTCGTCGTACCGCTCGACCTTGGGCCGCTGGTGCGCGTGCACCGCGTCCTCGACCGCCAGCGGGTGCAGGCCGAACCGCTGGGCGATGCCCTCGAACTCGGCCTCGGTCGGCTCGTGCAGCCCGATCCAGCTGAACGATCCTGCACCGTCCGGCAGTTGCTGCGAGGCCTTGACGCGGCGGACGGCCTCGCGCGGGGTGCAGCTGTCGCCGCTGCGCTTGCCGTGCTGGTACACCGCGCAGTCCACCACGGCGGAGGTGGACGCGCCGGGGTGGATCGAGTCGAACAGACCGGCCGCCGAGCGGCGGCGGTTGGTGCGGACGGCGGCACGCAGGCTGTTGATCATCGACATGGCAGGCTCCCTGGGGCAGGAGCCGCCGCACGGCGGCGCGGTGGTGCAGGCCGTGGTGCGACGGCGGAGGAACACCGGTGTGGAGGGCGTCCGCGGTCGGTCCTCGGCCTTGCTGGGGCACGCGCTGGATCGGCCGGACGCCGGTGGGGTGCTCTCCCGGCCGGTCCGACGCCGCCTCGGCGATCCGCGAACGCGGCGATCACAGCTCTCGTGGGTGCTGTTTCAGCCTGCGTGGCGGGGGGTACGGGGAAGGCGTCCGGGCCGGGTAGAGCTGCCGGTACTGCATGGTCGGCTGGTATCCACCGCAACCACCTCCTTCGCGCCGCTGCCCCGGTGGAAGGATCCCCGGTGGCCAGTCGCTCACACTAACATCTGACCGGCCATTGCCGCTGCGGTGTTCCGGCGGCGGCCGTGCCGGCCCGGCGGCGGCCCGGGTTACGCTCACCGGCATGGCGCACGACTTCCCGCTCTTCGGCGATCCCTCGGGCACGTCCGGCCACTCCGGCGGCCACGATTCCTCCGGCCTCACCCGGGAGGCGGTCCTGGCCGCCGTCGAGGCCCGGCTGCTGACCACCTTCGGCGAACCGGGCGGCCGCGCCGCGGTCACCTTCCTCGGGACGGACCGGATCGAGGTGCTGCGGTTCGGCCCCGACGCCGAGGGCCTCGTCCGCTACGCGACGCTCGGGATGTCCGCGGCCCCGATGGCCGATCCGACCTCGCCGGTCGCCGACCAGTTGCGCGGCCCGCGCGCCGAACTGGTCCTGACGGTCCGTGGGGGGCGCGACGGCGTGCTCCGCGCGCTGGCCACCTTCGCCGCGACGCCGCAGGTGGAGGGCCTGGTGGTGGCCCCGGGCGGCTCGCTGGACCTCGGCTCCCCGCTCTGGGAGGGCGCGCCGTTCACCTCGGTGCTGACCGCCGAACCGGGCGGCCTGGTGCCCGATCTGGAGCTGGACGAGCCGGCCGATCCGGTCCGCTTCCTGCCCCTGTTGCCGATGACCCCCAACGAGGCCGGCTGGAAGCGGGTGCACGGGGCCGCGGCCCTGGAGGAGCGCTGGCTCAAGCACGGGACGGATCTGCGCGACCCGGAGCGCCGTGCGGTGCCGCTGGACTGACCGCGGCTCAGCCGATGCGGCGTCAACCCGGCCGCGCGGCGCCCGGCCCCGGACCGGAACCGGGGGCGGCGCCGAGCCGGAGCCGCGCCACGGTGGACGCTCCTGTACCCCGGCGCACGCGCCGGGGCCGCGCTCAGCCGCCGATGGGCTTCGCGCCGGTCGCCTGGGCCACCAGCGCCTCGTAGACGGCGGGATCGGTGGTGTGCTCGCCGAGCCGGACCGTCTTGCGGGTGCCGTGGTAGTCGCTGGACCCGGTGGTCAGCAGGCCGAGGTCGCCGGCCAGCGCGCGCAGGTGCTCCCGGGCGGCCTCGTCGTGGTCGGTGTGGTCGACCTCCAGCGCCGCCAGACCGGCCGCCGCGAGGTCCGCGATCACCTGGTCGGAGACGGTGCGCCCGCGCTTGACCGCGCCCGGGTGGGCGAAGACCGGCACCCCGCCGGCCGCCCGGACCAGCCGGACCGCCTCGACCGGGTCGGTCTCGTGCTTGCGGACGTCCGCCCGCCCGCCGTTGGCCAGCCACTCCGGGGTGAACGCGTCCGAGACGGTGGCCACCACGCCGGCCTCGACCAGCGCGCTGGCGATGTGCGGGCGGCCCACCGAGCCCGCGCCGGCGATCCGCCGGACCTGCTCCCAGCTGATGTCCGCGCCCAGCGCCCGGCACCGCTCGACGATCGCCCGCCCGCGCCGGAACCGGTCGGTGCGCACCAGCTCGCGCTCCTGCGCGAAGGCCGGCTCGGCCGGGTCGAACAGGTAGGCCAGCAGGTGCATGCTGACGCCCTCGACGACGCAGGACAGCTCGGCGCCCGGAACGAGGGTCAGCCGGGTGCCCGCGGGCAGCGCGTGCACCGCCTCGGCGGCCTCGGCGTGGCCGGCCACCGTGTCGTGGTCGGTCAGCGCCACCACGTCCAGGCCCGCGGCGACCGCCGCCGCGACCAGCTCGGCCGGGCTGTCGGTGCCGTCGGACGCGTTGCTGTGGGCGTGCAGGTCGATGCGCACGGGCGGGGCTCCCTGGGGGTCGGCTGGCGCCCAGGATAGTGCGGCGGTCAGCCGAGCAGACGGGGGGAGAGCGCCCCGCAGGGCAGCAGGTCCAGCTCGGCGCCGGCCTCGCGCAGATCGGTGAGGACCAGCTCGTCGTACATCACCAGGGCCGACTGCTCCGGCCAGGCCACCGCCCAGAGCCAGAGCCCGCGGGCCTCGCCGACGAAGACCGCGCGGTCGGCGGGGGCGTCCGGGACGTGGAACATCGGGGTGGGCCGCCCGGCCGCCATCAGCTTGGCGTCGGCCGGCTTGTAGAGGGCGACGGACTCGCCCGGGTCCGGCCCGGCCAGCCCCGCGTACCGGGCACCGAGGCCGACGCCGAGCTCCTCCGCGACCAGGACCAGCTCCCCGAAGCCGCCGAGCGGCGCCGGGCCGGAGCAGGCGACGGCGGTGGCCCGGGCGCCCGAGACGTCGTCGCCGACGTGCGCGATGCCGGTGAACAGCCAGCCGACCGGGAGCGGCCAGGGCAGCCAGACCGGGACCTGCGAGCGGGCGACGGCCACACCGAGCGCCTCCACGCTCGGGGGCAGCACCGGCTGCATCGGGTGCACGGCGCCGTGCCGGTCGCACTGCCAGGTGTCTGAGAACAGACCGGGGGCGCGGACCCGACCGGCGCACCTCGGGCAGCTTGGCTCGCCCCTCATAGCCGACAACGCTCCTCCCTCCGGACCGCCGCGTCAAGGACGATCACCCGTACGGAGGGCTCGGCGGCACCTGTCGGTGGCGGGTGCCCGACCCCGCGCAGGGTGGGCGCGAAACGGGCGGCTCCCGGTAGGGGATGTCCAGCGGCGGGCGGCGGCAAACGTCGGCCCGCCCGGGCGGCGGCGGGGCCGGACGCACTGACGCCCCGTCATCGCTGGTGCGGCGACGGGGCGTCAGTCGGGTATCGGAACGTCGGAGTCGGACGCTCCCGGCTCTTCGGCGGCGGGTGAGCTCCCCGGGGCGGGGGCGCCGCGCCGGGTCAGACGGTCGGGCACGGACGGATGAGCAGGCGTTCGCCGGTGCTGGCGGCGGCCTGGACCACTTCGCGGACGGTCTCGGCGTCGGCGATCAGGCGGTCGGTGGCGGTGCCGTGGGCGTCGTCCAGGCGGAGGATCTCGAAGCGCATGGGCGTCTCCTTTCCCGGCCCCGTCGGGCGGGGCGGTCGTGGCTGAGTCGGTATCAGCCCTTTCTCGGTCTGTCGGGTCGAACGGTCGACGGGGTCGACGGTCTGCTGCGGCAAAAGGGCTCCCCCCTGCTTGCCGGGCACGCCTGGTCCCTCGTGAACCACTGTCGCGTGGTGTTGCTACCGGGCCGTTGCCCGTCCGTGAAGCCCGGGTTTCGGCGGATTCACGCCGACGTCGATGGCGACGATGATTCCCGGACAGAATCAAATATTACCGCAACTAACGAATTTTGTCCCGTGGTTTGCCCCGCGGGTTGTCCGGCAGGTCGCCCTGCGGACCGCCGCGCGGGGTGGGCCCTACGCCGCGTGCGGCGCCGGCGCCTGGGACCAGAAGGCGGCCAGGGCCTCGGCGGTCCCGGCGGGCTGCTCCGCGTTGGGGGAGTGGCCGGCGTCCTCGACCACCACGCGGCGGGCGCCCAGCCGTCCGGCCATCGCCGTCTGCTCCGGCACCGGCCAGGCGTAGTCCCGGACCCCGGAGAGCACCAGGAGGGGCAGCGCGGCCGCGGCCGCCACCGCCGCGAGCTCGTCCACCCGGTCCGGCGCGGCGACCAGGTGCCCGCCGGTGGTGGCGAGCGCCTGCGGCACGTTGGCCACCCAGCGGCGGTGCAGGAAGTCCGTCACCTCGGGGGCCGGGCGGCGCGCCGGGTCGCCGGAGCCCTCCTCCATCTGCTGGAGCACCTGCCAGATCTCCTCCAGGCTCATCGTCGGCAGCACCGACAGCAGCAGCTTGGTCCGCTCCGCCTCCGCCGGGTCGATCGCGCCCGGGCCGGTGGACATCAGGGTCAGCGACCGCCAGGGCAGCGGGCCCCCGGCCGCGGCCGCGAGGACCGCCTCGCGGACCACCTGACCGCCGAAGGAGTGGCCCAGCAGGTGCAGCGGGCCGGTGTCGCCCCCGGGCTCGGCCCGCAGCACGGCGGAGAGCTCCCGGACGTCCGCGCCCAGCGCGTCGACGGCGTACTCGGCCGGGTCGTCCGAGCCGCCGGTCTCGTACTGCCCGCGCTGGTCGATCGCGGTCACCCGGTAGCCGGCCGCCGCGAGCGGCTCCAGCAGCGCGATGAAGTCCTCCTTGCTGCCGGTGAAGCCGGGCACCAGCAGGGCCGACCCGCGCGCCGCGCCGGCGGGCTCGGCCCGCAGCGCGGCGAACTCCCCGCGCGTGGTCGCCAGCCGCAGCGGGCGCGCGCAGTGGGGGAGGGTGAGGAACGGCGGGGTGCTCATGGGCGGATCTCCTGGGGCTCCTGCGGTGCGGCCGGCCGCCGGAGTGACCGGCCGGTAACCCCCGAGGGTAGCCGGGCGGGCGCCCCGGGGCCGGGCCGGTCGGGCCGGCCGACGCCGGGCGGTGCACCGCACACTCCCCGGCCCCGACGCCGGAGGGGGCGGCCCGGCCCCGGCCGGGGTCCGGACCGCCCCCTCCGGGCGGTGCGTCGGTGGTCAGCCCTCCGGCGTCGCCTCGGGCGCGGCGGCGGCCGGACGGCGGGTCCGGGTCCGGCGGCGCGGAGCCGGGGCCTCGGCCGGGGCGTCGCCGCCGGCCTCCGGGGCGGCAGCGGCCTCGGCGGCCGGCTCGGCCTTCGCCTTGGCCCGGCTGCGGGTCCGCTTGGCGGCCGGCTTCTCCGCGGGCGCGTCGGCGGCCGGGGCGGCCGTCGGCGCGGCAGCCTCGGCGACCGCGGCCGGAGCCTCGGCCACCGCGGCGACGGCGGTCTCGCCCGCGGCGGTTCTGCGCGGACGGCGACGGCGGCGGCGCGGAGCCTCGGTGCCCTCGGCGGCCGGTACGGCCGGAGCCTCGACGGCGGCGGCCTCGACGGCCTCGGCGACGGGCGCGGTGGCCGCGTCGCCCGCGACCGCGGCGCCACCGCGGGTGCGGCGACGCTCACGGGTCCGGCGGGCCGGCTTCTCCTCGGTGGTCGCGGCGGCGGCGTCGGACCGGCCGGAGCCGCCCCGCGAGCCGTTCCGGCCGCGGCCGCCGGCCGAACGCGAACCGCGCCCGCCGGTCTCGCCGAGGTCCTCGACCTCTTCGGCGTTCAGGCCGGCCCGGGTGCGCTCGGAACGCGGCAGCACACCGGTGGTGCCCTTGGCGATCTTCAGCAGCTCGTACAGGTGCGCCGAGGTGGAGTAGGTCTCCTCCGGCTCGTTGAACGGCAGGTCCAGCGCCTTGTTGATCAGCTGCCAGCGCGGGATGTCGTCCCAGTCCACCAGTGTGACGGCGGTGCCGGACGCGCCGGCCCGGCCGGTGCGGCCGATCCGGTGCAGGTAGGTCTTCTCGTCCTCGGGGCACTGGTAGTTGATGACGTGCGTGACGCCCTCGACGTCGATGCCGCGGGCCGCGACGTCGGTGCAGACCAGCACGTCGACCTTGCCGTTGCGGAACGCCCGCAGCGCCTGCTCGCGCGCGCCCTGGCCGAGGTCGCCGTGGACGGCGCCGGCCGCGAAGCCGCGCTGGGTCAGCTGGTCGGAGACGTCGGCGGCGGTGCGCTTGGTCCGGCAGAAGATCATGCACAGCCCGCGGCCGTCGGCCTGGAGGATGCGCGAGACCATCTCCACCTTGTCCAGCGAGTGCGCACGGAAGATGTGCTGCTCGATGTTGGCGACGGTGGTGCCGGTGTCGTCCGGGGCGGTGGCCCGGATGTGGGTCGGCTGGCTCATGTACCGGCGGGCGAGGCTGATGACCTGGCCCGGCATGGTGGCCGAGAACAGCAGGGTCTGCCGCTTGGCCGGCAGCATGGTGAGGATCTTCTCGACGTCCGGCAGGAAGCCCAGGTCGAGCATCTCGTCGGCCTCGTCCAGGACGAGCGAGCGGACCTTCGACAGGTTCAGCTTCTTCTGGCCGGCCAGGTCGAGCAGGCGGCCCGGGGTGCCGACGACGATGTCGACGCCCTTGTTCAGCGCCTCGACCTGCGGCTCGTACGCCCGGCCGCCGTAGACCGCGAGCACGCGCACGTTGCGGACCTTGCCGGCGGTCTGCAGGTCGTTGGTGACCTGGGTGCAGAGCTCGCGGGTCGGGACGACGATCAGCGCCTGCGGGAACTCGGAGAGCTGCTCCTCCTCGGCCCGGCCGGCGTCGACGTCGGCGCGGACGATGACGCGCTCGATCAGCGGGAGGCCGAAGCCGAGCGTCTTGCCGGTGCCGGTCTTGGCCTGGCCGATGACGTCGTGGCCGGTCAGCGCGACCGGGAGGGTCATCTCCTGGATGGGGAAGGGGTGGACGATCCCGACGGCCTCAAGGGCCTCGGCGGTCTCCGGGAGGATCCCCAGGTCCCGGAAGGTGGTCTTGGTCGGTTCAGCGGTGGTGGACAGGGTGCTGCCTCTTCCGTGTGGAGGGGCCGAGAGCGAGCGGCGGGCGGGCAGCCGCGCGGCTGTGTAGGGGCCCGGAAGGCCCTGAATACAGCTGCGCGGACGCACAACCGCGCCGGTCCCTGCGGCCGGCCGGTCCGCGCGGCCCGGTGAGGGGCGCGGTCTCGGCGGCGTCGGGGAGGATTCCCGTGAGGGACCTGCGCGGGACCTGCGCCGGGCTGGCGCGGTCTCGGCGGCCCTCGCTCGGCCACTGATGCGGTGCCAAGGCTTGAAGTCCAAGCCATGGTCGGAGCCGATCGGCTCTCCGACCGGGCATCCGCGTACGTGAGTACCCGGCTTCCGGTGCGGGCACGTCCGTCGGACGGCTCCGCTTCGGAGCGGACTCGCCGGGGCCACCGAGACGGCGGTGACACCGTGCAAGCACTACGGGTCTCCCTACCACCATACAGTCACGCGACGACTCGAACACGTGACGCCGGTGACATCCCAGGTGACGGGGCCCGTCGGCGGTGCGCCGGGGCGGGGTCCGCGGGCGCCGCCCCGGGCGCCCGGGACCGGGCGGGGAGCCAGGGCGCCGCCGCCCCGGGCCGGGCGGCGGCGTGCGTGTGCGCGGGCCCCGGCCGGACTAAGGTGGCGGGTCATGGAGACCCATGGTGAGACGCAGGACATCGCGGCCGGCTCGATCGGCGACTGGGCGAGCTGCTCGGCCGACCCGGGGTACCGCGCGGCCGTGCTGGACCTGCTCGGCGCCCTCGCGTACGGGGAGCTGAGCGCGTTCGAGCGGCTCGCCGAGGACGCCAAGCTCGCGCCGGACCTCGCCGACAAGGCGGCGCTGGCCCGGATGGCCTCCGCCGAGTTCCAGCACTACCAGCGGCTGCACGACCGCCTCGCCGAGGTGGGCGCGGACCCGCAGGAGGCGATGCGGCCGTTCGTCGAGCCGCTGGAGCTGTTCCACCGGATGACCGCGCCCTCGGACTGGCTGGAGGGCCTGGTCAAGGCGTACGTCGGCGACGCGATCGCCACCGACTTCTACCGCGAGGTGGCCGTCCGCCTGGACGACGACACCCGCGAGCTGGTCCTCGGCGTGATGTCGGACACCGGTCACGCCCAGTTCGCCGTCGACAAGGTCCGGCAGGCGATCGAGGCCGACCCGCGGGCCGGCGGCCGGCTCGCGCTCTGGGGCCGCCGGCTGATGGGCGAGGCGCTCAGCCAGGCCCAGCGGGTGGTCGCCGAACGGGACGCGCTCTCCAACCTGCTGGTCGGCGGCGTCCAGGTGCAGGGCTTCGACCTGGTCGAGGTCGGCAAGATGTTCAACCGGATCACCGAGGCGCACACCAAGCGGATGGCCGCCCTGGGCCTCGCCTCCTGACGCCTGCGGCCGGCGCCGGGCCCCGCGGGCCCGGCCGGCCCGACACGGGTGCCGGTCAGGCGTGCCGGTGGCGCCGGTGCGCGCCGCCGGCCCGGTGCGGGTGACGCCCGCCGTCGGACCGGTGCAGCTGGTGCCGGTGCACGGGCAGCCGCCCGGCCGCGAGGTCCGGCCGGGCCAGGACCGAGGTGAGCAGGCCCGAGACGATCGCCGAGACCGCGATGCTGACCCCCGGGAACGCGCCGTCCAGGGTGAAGTGCATGATCACCCCGCCGAGCAGCGCGGCCACCAGGGCCGTCCCGGCCGTCAGCGCCCGGCCGCCCGGGAAGTAGGCGGGCAGCGACACCAGCGCGGCCGCGCCGACGATCAGGCCGATGAGGGCGAAGGCGAGCGTCTCGACCAGCAAGGGTGCCTCCCCAGGGGCGCGGGCGTGCGGCGCGGGGCGTCCGCACCCCAGGCCGTACCCCGGCGCCCCCGGCCGTACACGCGGCGGTGCCCCGCCCCCCGGTGGGGGACGGGGCACCGCCGGACACTTCAGAGCGTGCCGAAACCGACCTTGCGGGCGGCCTGCTCGCCGATCTCCACGTACGCCAGGCGCTCGGCCGGGACGATGACGCGGCGGCCGTGCTCGTCGGTCAGCGTGAAGAGCTTCTCGGTGCCCTCCAGCGCCTTGGCGACCGCGCTCTGGACCTCATCGGCAGTCTGCGAGCTCTCGATCACGATCTCGCGCGGCGCGTTCTGCACGCCGATCTTGACCTCCACGGCTTCCGTCCCTCCGGGGTTGCAGCCATCCACGCGCGGTACCGGACCACCTGGGACAGGCGATCGCGGCGACCGCGCCGTACGGCTTCACCATAGAGCACGGGATCAAGGCCGAGGCGAAGGTCGGCCGATCACCCCGCGGCTCAGTGCTCCGCGGACGGGGCCTCGGCCGCCTCGGCGGCGGGGTGCATCGGGAAGCCCTTCAGACCGCGCCAGGCCAGGCTCGCGACCAGCCGGACCGCCTCGTCGCGCGGGATCTCCAGGCCCTGCGAGAGCCAGTAGCGCGCGGTGATCTGGGCCAGGCCGCAGACGCCGGCGGCGAGCAGCTTGGACTCGGCCTCGGGGAGGTCGGTGTCCTCCTGGATGACCTGGCTGACCAGCGTCGCGCTGGCCTCCGAGGCCCGCTCGACGCGCTCGCGCACGGCCGGCTCGTTGGTCAGGTCGGACTCGAAGACCAGGCGGAAGGCGCCGGACTCGCTGGAGACGTAGTTGAAGTACGCCTCCATGGTCGCCGCGACCCGCAGCTTGTTGTCGGTGGTCGTCGAGAGCGCCTCGCGGGTGGACTCGACCAGGGCGTCGCAGTGCTTGTCGAGCAGCGCCAGGTAGAGCTCCAGCTTCCCGGGGAAGTGCTGGTACAGCACCGGCTTGCTGACCCCGGCGCGGTCGGCGATGTCGTCCATGGCGGCCGCGTGGTAACCCTGCGCGACGAACACCTCCTGGGCGGCACCGAGCAGTTGTTCACGGCGGGCGCTTCGCGGCAGGCGGGCACCGCGCGGGCGCTCCTGCGCCTCCTGGATGGCCGTCACGGCGCTCCTCACTTCACGGGTTGTTCGGGGCTGGCAAGGTGACCGATTCTACTTTTCGGTAACCGCGTTCGCGCTTGGCGAGCCTGAGAAAAGCACGGTGCCCCCTTGTCAGGAGCCCACAATACGGCGCTGACCACGGGCAACGGCAGTGGTGCGACAAGGTCTGAGACGGTGGTCCCGATCGAGGCCGGCCGGCCGGTGGCTCACTACCATCGTCCACCATGAGCAGCGCTGAGCAGCAGATACGCCCGGAGGCGGGCCGGCCCGCACCGTTCCGCACGGTCGAGGTGCCCGGAGCGGTGCTCGCGGTGCACCGCTCCGAGGCGGACGGCGGCCCGGTCGACGGGCACGCGCCGGCCCTCTTCGTGCACGGCCTCGGCGGCTCGGCCGCCAACTGGACGGCCCTCATGGCACGGCTGGGCGGCCTGGTCGACGGCGAGGCCGTGGACCTGCCCGGCTTCGGCCGCTCGGCGCCGCCGGCCGACGGCAACCTCACGGTCAACGGTCACGTCCGCGCGGTGATCGGCTACCTGGAGGCGACCGGCCGCGGCCCGGTCCACCTCTTCGGCAACTCGCTCGGCGGAGCGGTCTCGGTCCGGCTCGCCGCCCTCCGGCCGGACCTGGTGCGCAGCCTCACGCTGATCTCGCCCGCGCTGCCCGAGCTGCCGCCGCAGCGGTACGCCTGGCCGACCGGTCTGCTCGCGGTGCCCGGCGTCCCGTCCCTGCTGCGCCGGCTGCCGGCCAACGGCCGCACCCCCGAGGAGGCCACCGAGGGGCTGCTGCGGCTGGTCTACGGCGACCCGGCCGCCCTGCCGCCGGCCACCCGGGCCGAGGCGGTGGCCGAGTACCGGCGGCGGATCGAGGTGCCGTACGCGATGCAGGCGCTGGTCGGCTCGGCGCGCGGGATCGTCACGGCCTACACCGAGCGCGGCGACCAGGCGCTCTGGCGGCAGGCCCGCCAGGTGAAGGTGCCGACGCTGCTGGTCTACGGGCTGCGCGACAAGCTGGTCTCCTACCGCTCGGCGCGGCGGGCCTGCGCGGCCTTCGAGGACTCCCGGCTGCTGGTCCTGCCGGACTCCGGACACGTGGCGATGATGGAGCACCCCGACGAGGTGGCCCGCGCGGTGCGGGAGCTGCTCGCCCGGGTCTGAGCCGAGCGGGGCCGCCGGTACGGGCGGAGCGGGGCCGCTCGCGCGGGGCCTGAGCGGCGCGGACGCCGCCGGCACGGGGCCGGCGGCGGTTCCGGCATGCCCGGCGGGGCGGCGGACCGCCCGCCGGCGGGGCGGCCGTAACGCCCCCGTTCGGGGCGAGGTCACGCCGGTTCACTCGTTCAGGTGGCAGCCAGGCATGTGACCGATGGATTGCCGGGGGCCGGTCCTACCTTTCTGCTGTCGGACCGAACTGGTGTGGGGGAGTCGCGGCCACCGGAGTACCCCCGGAATGTCCGGAGAGCGTGGCCGCAGGCAGACGGGTCGGCAGGGCCGGTGCGACCGCCGGCCCGGGCCGCCGTGTGCCCGGCCGACCGGGCTCCCCCACCCCCGGGCTCCTCCCCGCGCCGTCCCGCGGGGCCCGGGCGCCGGCCGTGGCCGCTCAAGCAATCCGTCGATCCGCTCCCGATCCGCTCTGCCCTGGAGGTCTCCCGTGCGCGTTGCTCTGCTCACCGAGGGTGCGCGTCCGCACCCCCAGCGTGGCCTCGGCGGCTGGTGCGCCCGACTGGTCGACGGCCTGCGCGAGCACGACTTCGAGCTGTACGTCCTGGCAGGCCGGGCCGGGTCCGGGATCGCCGGGAGCCCGCGCGGCCGGTGGCTCGGCGTGCACGAGCTGGCGCTCTGGGGGCGCCGCCCGGCCGGCCGGGCGCCCGGGACGCTGGGCAGACGCCGGTACGCACGGGCGTACGAGGAGCTGGTCCGGGCGCTGGTGGTGCCCGGCGAGCGGGCCGGCTTCGGCGCCGGGCTGTACCGGCTGGCCGCGCTGGCCGCCGAGGACGGCGCGCTGCCCGCCTTCCTGGCCTCCGCGCACGCCCGCCGCACCCTGGAGCGGGTCTGGCGCGGTCCGGGCGCCGACACCTCGGCCGGGCAGCCGCTGGTCTGCGACGTGCTGGTGGCCGCGGACCTGCTGGAGCAGTGCCTGCGCCCGCTCTCCGCGTCCTGGTACGGCACCGGGCCCGGCGGGCTCGGCGCGGCGGACCTCTGCCACGTGGTCGGCGGCGGCCCGGCGGCGCTGCCCGCCCTGGTGGCCAAGCGGCTGCACGGGGTGCCGTTCGTGGTCACCGAGCACGGCCTGCACCTGCGTGAGCAGTACCTCGGCTACCGCGAGGCGCCGTACCGGTGGCCGGTCAGGGCGCTGCTGCTCTCCTTCTTCCGGGCGCTCACCGAGGAGACCTACCGGCAGGCCGCGATACTCACCCCCGGCAGCGCCCACGACCAGGAGTGGCAGCGGCGCTGCGGCGCCGACGCGGCGCGGACCCGGGTGGTCCACGAGGGCACCCCGGCGGTGTCCCGGGCGGCGGCCGGCCCGGAGCCGGCCGTCCCGACCCTGGTCTGGGCCGGGGCGCTGGAGCCGGGGCGCGACACCGAGCTGGCGCTGCACGCCTTCGCGCGGGTCCGGGCGGAGCTGCCCGAGGCCCGGCTGGTGATCCACGGCGAGGAGGCGGCCGGCGGCTACCGGGTGCACTGCGAGGCGGTGGCGGCGCGGCTGGGGGTCGCCGGGGCGGTGGAGTTCGCCGGGCGGCCGGAGTCGGTGGCGCGGGCCTGGGAGGGGGGCACGGTGATCGTCTTCTCGGCCCTCTCCCAGCGCAGCCCCCGCCTGCTGGCGGACGCGATGCTGAGCGGGCGGGCGGTGGTCTCCACCGATGTCGGGGTGGCCCGGGAGGTGGTCGGTCCGACCGGGCTGCTCGTCCCGCCGCGGGACCCGCAGGCGCTGGCCGGGGCCTGCCTGGCACTGCTGCGCGACGAGGAGCGGCGGGCCCGGCTGGGGCTGGCCGGGCGGCTGCGGGCGCAGGAACGCTTCGCCGTGGAGCCGGTGATCGGCGCCTTCCGGGAGATCTACCTGGAGCTGGTCTCGCAGTGGCCGGCCTTCCCGGCGGCCGGGGCCGGCGGCGCGGCCGCCGCGCCGCCGCGCCCGTTCGCCCGGCCCGCCGAGTACTGGCTGGCCGACCGCCGCGGCGCGGGGAGCGCGGGGGAGGGCGGCGCTCCGGCCGGTGCGGGTCGTGCGGTCGTCACGGTCGGTGCGGGGGCGGCGGACGACGAGGCCGCGGACGGCGGCGCCGGTGCGGCGGCCGACCGGGCGGGTGCCCTCGCGGAGGCGGTCTGATGGCCGGCCCGCGGGCCGCCCGGGAGGGGGCGGCGGCCGGGGCCCCCGGCGTCGACCCGGTCCGGGAGGTGATGGCGGAGCACCGCGAGCTCTGCGAGCGTGCCGTCGACCCGCTGGAGATCGCCGCCGGGCTGGAGGCGGCCGGGCTGGGCCCGGCGGCGGCCGCGCGCTGCCGGCACGCCGACCTGTTCTCGCTCGCCGAGGAGCTGTACGCCCGGGTGCCGCGCCGTCCGCCCGCGCCGCGGGACGCCGGGCCACCGGAGAGCCGGCAGTGGCGGGGCGGCGGGGCGCTGCGGTCGGCGGTGCTGACGGCCCTGCCGGTCGCGGTGGCCGCCGGACTCGGTGGCCGGTGGCCGGCGCTGCTGCCGGCCGCCGTCCCGCTCGTGCTGCTGCCGGCCGGGGCCGCCGGGGAGAGCCCGCCGGCCCGGGCGGCGGTGGGCACGGCCGATCCGGCGGCCACCGCCGGCTTTGCTGCAGGCAGTGAGCTCGGCCCGCAGGCCGCGCCCTGGCCGGCCGGAGCCCCGCCGGGAGTGCCGCCCCGCCGGTGGCGGCCGGCCGCGCTCGGCCACGGTGCCGGGGTGGCCGGGCTGCTGCTGCTCCCGCTCGCGGCGTCCGGTGCCGGGGCGCCGGACGGCCGGGTGACGGCCGCGCTGATGCTGGCGGCCGCGCTGTCGGCCGGTTCGGCCGAGTGGGCCGCCCGCTGGTTCCGGCACGTCGGCCGGGGCCACCTGCGGGCCGCCGGCACCCTCGCCGAGTTCCGGGCCCGGATGCGGCCGGTGCTGCCGGTGGCGGTCGCGCTGCACCTGGCGGTGCTTGCGGTGCTCAGCTTCGCCGCGCTGGCCGTGCTGACGGCCGTCGCGCCGCGCCCCGGGCCGGGCCACGGCGGCGGGCTGCTGCATCTGGCGGTCGAGCGGGCCGAGCCCGCCCAGTTGGCGGCGCAGGGCGTGCTCGGGCTGCTGCTGGTGCTGCCGGCGCTGCTGGCGCACTGCGGCCGCAGCGGCGCGGCGGCGCTGGGCGCGCTGGCCGGGGCGGCGGCCGCCGCGCTGCCGCCGGCCCTGGGCCGGTCCGCGGCGGCGGCCGGGCTGCTCGGCGGCGCGGCCGTCGCGCTGGCGGTGCTGGCGTACGCATGGCCGGCGCTCGGCCGGGCCGGTGCGCACCGCTGAGGGCCGCCCCCGACCGGCCACCGGCCCGTCGGCGCCGCTCCCGCGGGCGCCGGCCCCGTTGTGCTCGAACTCTGTCCCACCATCCGTCTCACACTCTGTCCGCCAGGTCGTACCCGACCTCGCTTCGTGGAAGGACGCCCCCGATGAGGGTGCTGCTGCTGGGCGCCGACGGCTTCATCGGCCGCCGGGTCACCGATCGTCTGCTCGTGGACCAGGAGTTGCAGGTGACGGTGCTCGGCCGGCGTGACTCGGCCGACATCCGCTTCGACCTGACCACCGGCAGTCCGGGCGCGCTGGCCCGGTTCCTGGACGCGGTCGCGCCCCAGGTGGTGATCAACTGCGCGGGCGCCACCTACGGCAGCTCGCGCACGCTGATCCGGGCCAACACGCTGGCCGTCGCCACCGTCTGCGAGGCGATCCGGCGCAGCCGCGAGCCCGCCCGGCTGGTGCACGTCGGCTCGGCGGCCGAGTACGGGCCGGTGCCGGGCGGGGTGCCGGTCTCGGAGAGCGCAGAGCCGCGCCCGGTCGGCCCGTACGGGGTGTCGAAGCTCGCCGGGACGGAGCTGGTGCTGGCCTCCGGGCTGGACGCCACGGTGCTGCGGGTGTTCGACGTGGTGGGCCCGGGCGCGCCGACCGCCTCGCTGTTCGGCCGCCTGGCCGAGGGGCTGCGGCGGGCGCTGGAGCGGGACGAGGCGCAGGTGCGGATGCCCGACCTGTCCGGATACCGGGATTTCGTGGATGTCCGGGACGTTGCGCGGGCGATCCGGGCGGCGGCCGTGTCGGCGGCCACCGGGGTGATCAACATCGGCAGCGGGCACGCCGTCCGGGCCCGGGAGGCGGCCCGGCTGCTGGTCCGGGCGTCGGGCTTCGAGGGGGCCGTGGTCGAGGAGAACCGGCAGGTCGTGCTGCCTGCGCAGGCCGGCGGGCCGGCCGAGCACGGCGTCCCGCACCTGGGCCACCACGTGCCGGGCCACCGGGGGCCGGAGCCGCGGCCGGGCGAGGCGCGGGTCGTGGCGGGCGAGCCGGTGCCGTGGCGGCAGGCGGACGTGCGGACCGCCCGGGACCGTCTCGGCTGGCGGACGCAGGTGCCGCTGGAGGAGTCGCTCGGGGACGTCTGGCTGGAGACGGCCTGCCGGGTCTGAGCGGTGCCGGGCGGCCGGCCGAGGGTGCAACGGCCCGTGCGGGGCGGGCCGGCGCGCCCTCGGGCGGCCGTGCCCCGGGGGGCGGGCACGGTTCCAGCATCCGAGGATGCCCGTCTCGCCCATCGGACGGGCTGTCTCGGAATACCGGTGCGGCATGACACTGTTGGCGTAGCAGAGCCACCCGTCGGTGGCGTCGCGCAAGTTTGAAGAGGCTGGCCCCCGGCCACCTGAACCGACGACCATCGGAGTCCCCGTGTCGCTGCCACCCCTGGTCGAGCCGGCCGCCGAGCTCACCGTTGACGAGGTCCGCAGGTACTCCCGCCACCTGATCATCCCCGACGTGGGGATGGCCGGGCAGAAGCGGCTGAAGAACGCCAAGGTGCTCTGTGTCGGCGCCGGCGGCCTGGGCTCGCCCGCGCTGATGTACCTGGCCGCGGCGGGTGTGGGCACGCTGGGGATCGTCGAGTTCGACGTGGTGGACGAGTCCAACCTGCAGCGGCAGATCATCCACGGCCAGTCGGACGTGGGCCGCTCCAAGGGCGAGTCGGCGCGGGACTCCGTCACGGAGATCAACCCCTACGTCAACGTGATCCTCCACGAGGAGCGCCTCGACAACTCCAACGTCATGGAGATCTTCTCCGGCTACGACCTGATCGTGGACGGCACCGACAACTTCGCCACCCGCTACCTGGTGAACGACGCCGCGGTGCTGCTCGGCAAGCCGTACGTGTGGGGCTCGATCTACCGCTTCGACGGCCAGGCGAGCGTCTTCTGGGCCGAGCACGGCCCCTGCTACCGCTGCCTCTACCCGGAGGCCCCGCCGCCGGGCATGGTCCCGTCCTGCGCCGAGGGCGGCGTGCTGGGCGTGCTCTGCGCGTCCATCGGCTCGATCCAGGTCACCGAGGCGATCAAGCTGCTGGCCGGCGTCGGCGAGCCGCTGGTCGGCCGACTGATGATCTACGACGCCCTGGAGATGAACTACCGCCAGGTGAAGGTCCGTAAGGACCCGAACTGCGCGCTCTGCGGTGAGAACCCGACCGTCACCGAGCTGATCGACTACGAGGCCTTCTGCGGCGTCGTGTCGGAGGAGGCGCAGGCCGCCGCCGCCGGCTCGACGATCACCTCGAAGCAGCTCAAGCAGTGGCAGGACGACAAGGAGGACATCTTCCTGGTCGACGTCCGCGAGCCCGGCGAGTACGAGATCGTCAGCATCCCCGGCGCCGTGCTGATCCCGAAGAACGAGTTCCTGATGGGCAACGCGCTGGAGTCGCTGCCGCAGGACAAGAAGATCGTCCTGCACTGCAAGTCGGGCGTGCGCTCGGCCGAGGTGCTGGCCGTGGTGAAGTCGGCCGGCTTCGCCAACGCCGTCCACCTCGGCGGCGGCGTGCTCGGCTGGGTGAACCAGGTCGAGCCGCACAAGCCGGTCTACTGACAGACAGCCGTCGGCAGACGGGAAGGGCCCGCCGGAGCGATCCGGCGGGCCCTTCGGCGTCCTCGGGGGAGC
The DNA here is from genome assembly GCF_044747365.1 of Kitasatospora sp. NPDC090091. Taxonomy (NCBI): domain Bacteria; kingdom Bacillati; phylum Actinomycetota; class Actinomycetes; order Kitasatosporales; family Streptomycetaceae; genus Kitasatospora; species Kitasatospora sp. NPDC090091. The sequence continues at coordinate 317,162 of NZ_JBIVDY010000005.1, read as the reverse complement.
GGAGCCGCTCCCCGGGCGGCCCCTACAAGGCGCCCTTGCGCTGCAGCACGTTGTAGGAGATCCAGCCGGGCAGCACCGGCAGCCAGAAGGTGAGCGCGCGGTAGAGGAAGACCGCCGGGGTGGCGACCGCCGGGGGCACGTCGGCGACCGTGAGCGCACCGATCAGGGCGACCTCGACCGGGCCGATGCCACCGGGGGTGGGGATGGCGGAGCCGGCCGCGTTGGCGGTCAGGAAGACCACCGCGACCGCCGAGAAGCTGATCGAGCCGCCGAAGGCCTGCACCGAGGCGTCCAGGCAGGCGGTGAAGGAGAGGGTCAGCAGCAGGATGCCGCCGAAGCCGGTGACCAGCTTGCTCGGCGTCTGCATCAGGTCGAGCATCCGCGGCACCACGCCGAAGAAGAGCGAGCGCAGCCGGTTCAGCACGAACCGCCGCAGCGGGGCGACGGCCGCGATCACCAGGGAGAGCACGGCGGCGGTCAGCACGCCGATGATCACCGCGCGGGAGGCCGAGAGGTCCCCGTTGTTCTGGCTGCCGGTGATCAGGCCGAAGCTGAACAGCAGCAGCAGGTGCCCGGCCAGGCCGGCCAGCTGGGAGGCGCCGACCGAGGCCACCGCCTGCCCGGAGCGGATCCCGGCCTTCTGCAGGTAGCGGGTGTTCAGCGCGATGCCGCCGATCGCCGCCGGGGCGACCAGCTTGACGAACGACCCGGCCAGCTGGGCCGCCACCGTCCGCCGGAACGGCAGCTTCTCCGGCACGAAGCCGGTCAGGCTCATCGACGCGGCCACGTAGCTGAAGGCCGCCGCGGCGAGGGCCACCGCCGCCCAGGCCCAGTTCATCTGGGAGAGCTTGAGCTGGGCCGGCTTGATGGTGGTCAGCGCCAGGTAGGCGGCGAAGGTGAGCGCGATCACCATGATCAGGCTCTTCGGCTTGAGCCGCTCCAGCTTGGCCGGCTCCATCGGCGCCTCGGGGGCGATCTGGAGGATCTGGCCGCGGATCCGGCTGAGCAGGTCCTCCCCGGCTGCCGCGATGTCCTCCTCGGCCTGCTGCTGGGTGCGCTCGCCGGCGGCGACCTGCTCCAGCGCCCGGGCCTGGGCCGCGGCCTTCCGCTCCTTGCTCAGCTTCTTCAGGTCGACCCTGGTGGAGCGGCTCATCCCGACCGGCTGGAGCAGTGGCAGCGCCTGGGCGACCCGGTCCGGTCCGAGCACCCCGTTGGCGGTGGCGACCGCCCGCTCCGGGCCGATCCGCAGCGCGAAGGTGGTGAGCAGCTGGGCGACGTCGATGCGCAGCGTCAGGTCGGTGGCGGCGATGTCCCCGCCGGAGAGGTTGACCAGGCAGGCCGTCTTCTCGTCGACGACCAGCAGCGACTCGCCGGTGAGCCGGCGGTGGGCGATCCGGCGCTCGTGCAGGGCGGCGACGGACTCCCAGAGCGAGGCCATCACCTGGTCGGTGACCTCCTCGGCGGCGAGGTCGTCCAGGGGGCGGCCCTCGACGTTCTCGTAGACCAGGATCGCGGCGTCCGGCCCCAGCTCGGAGGTGGCGACCAGCTGCGGGGCGCGGGCGCCGGAGGCGGCGGCCGCGTAGGCGATCAGCGCCTCCTGCTCCAGCGCCTGGCGCAGCGACTGCGGGCTGCGCCGGACGGCCACCGAGCGCAGCCGCAGCCGCCGCCAGGCGCGGTAGAAGAACCCGGACGCCTGCTGCTCGCGGTCGATGATGTGGACGTCCAGCGGCGGGCCGCTCTGCTGGGCGACGAAGTAGCGGCGGGTGCCGCCGGGCGCGTCCTGGGCGCGGTGGGCGCTGGCCGGGGTGAAGCCGACCTTGCGCAGGCCGATCATGAGGTGCTGGCCGGTGGGCCGGATGTTCGGGGAGCCGATCGCGTACAGCGTGCCGTAGGCGACGGACCAGCCGATCAGGACGGTGAGCACCAGCGACAGCGGGGTGGTGTAGCCGCCGAGCAGCTCGGTGATCCCGCTGAAGACGACCACCACCCAGAGGGCGACCCGCCAGCGGGGCCGGCTCGACATGCCGACCGCGGTCATGTAGGCGATCACCGGGGCCAGGTAGCCGTGCACCGGGTCGGTCAGGGTGCTGGTGCTGTCCAGCGGGAACCGGGTGAGGGCCTCCCGGATGTGTTCCGAGGCGCCCTCGGCGACCCACCAGTCGATGCCCAGCGAGACCCCGTAGGCGAGCACCGAGGCGAGCACGCCGTCGGCGACCCGCAGGCCGTCGCGTTTGATCAGCCGCTCGACCGCGAAGGCGAGCGGGACGGCGAGGACGGCGACGCTGGAGACCAGGCCGGTGATGGTGGAGAGCACCGGGGAGAACCGCGGCGCGTTGGAGGCGATGTCTATCTCGATGCCGGTGGTGGTCGAGGTCGCCACGCCGGCCAGGACGAAGACGGCGACGATGCCGAGGACGCCGGCCAGGAAGCGGATCAGGTCGGACGGCCGGTGCGCGCGGGCGGCGAGCAGCGGCTCGTCGACGTCGATCTGCGGGGTGTCGTCGTGCGCCTCGCCCGCGTCGCCCGGGTCGCCCGCGTCGCCCGGCTCGTCCGGTTCGTGCGCCTCGCCCGGTTCGTGAGCGTCGCCGGGCCCGTCCGGTTCGGTGTCCGCCGGTTCGACCGGGGCCGGTGGCTGGTGGGCCGCGGCGGCCCCGTGGCCGTTGACCGGCCCGGGTGGCTGGGCCAGTACGGCGGATTGCGCCGCCTCGGCCGCGGGTACGGGTGCGGTGCCGGGCGCCGCTGCGGCCCCGGCGTCGGTCTGCTGCGGGGTCTTGATCGTCCGGTCCTTGATCAGGGAGACTGCCGGCGGCGGCTCGGCGCCGGGTGCACCGGAGGGTGCCGCGGACCGCGCGTCGGCGGACTCGTCGGAGTCCTCGTGCACGCCCACGTCAGCCGTCCCGGTCATCTGGTCTTGTCCTCGTATCACCACTCACCGCCCCGAAGATGGTGGCATGCCTCGGCGCCCCGTGCTGGACAGGGGCCGGATCGGGCGCGGCGGATCGTTCGTACCGGACCGCCGCTCCGCCCCTATGAGGAAGAATGCCGCAGGTGACGGACGCTGACGACGACGGCGGCCGGGCGGAACTGCCGCCCTTCGCCGAACTGGTGCTCGACCTGACCGAGCGGATTCCACCCGGCCGGGTGATGACCTACGGGGACGTTGCCGAGTACCTCGGCCAGGGCGGCCCCCGGCAGGTCGGCCGGGTGATGGCCCTCTACGGCGGCGCCGTGCCGTGGTGGCGGGTGATCCGGGCCGACGGCCGGCTGCTGCCCGGCCACGAACAGCGCGCCCTCGCCCACTACGGCGACGAGGGTACGCCGCTGCGCGAGCTCGCCGACCCGCCCCGGGTCGACCTCGGACGGGCCCGGTGGGACGGCCGGTCCGCGGGGGATTGAGCCGAAGCGGGTGCGCGGACGGGAATGACGGGGCAGGATCGTAGGCTCGATACGGCGGGCCCCCGGCGGGGCCCGCCGTCCGTGGCCCGCAGCACAACCCCCCAGGACATCCGTGAGCTCCCCCTACCGTCTGGTGCGCAGCCCCCTCGCACAGCCCGACCCGCCCGTGCTGGACGACTACCAACGCGCCGTGGTCGAGCACGCGGGCGGCCCGCTGCTGGTGCTCGCCGGGCCCGGCACGGGCAAGACCACGACGCTGGTGGAGGCCGTCGCCCGGCGGATCGAGCGCGGCACCGACCCCGAGCGGATCCTGGTGCTGACCTTCAGCCGCAAGGCCGCGATGGAGCTGCGCGACCGGATGTCCGGCCGGCTCGGCGCCTCGGCCGCCGCGCCGCAGGCCACCACCTTCCACTCCTTCTGCTACGCGCTGCTCCGCGCCCACCAGGACCCGCACGACTACGCCGAGCCGCTGCGGCTGCTCTCCGGGCCCGAGCAGGACGTGATGGTCCGCGAGCTGCTGGCCGGCGGTGCCGAGGACGCCAAGCTCGGCAGTCCCCGCATCGCCTGGCCGCTCGACCTGCGGGCCTGCCTGACCACCCGCGGCTTCGCCGACGAGGTCCGCGCCGTGCTCGCCCGCAGCCGCGAGCTGGGCCTCGGCGAGGCCGAGCTGGAGCGCTTCGCCGAGGGCGTCCGGCGCCCCGACTGGGCCGCCGCCGCGCACTTCCTCGCCGACTACCTGGACGTGCTCGACCTGCGCGGCGTCCTGGACTACGCGGAGCTGGTCCACCGCGCGGTGCTGCTCGCCGAGCGCCCCGAGGTCGGCGAGCAGCTGCGCGGGCGGTACGACGTGGTCTTCGTCGACGAGTACCAGGACACCGACCCCTCCCAGGTCCGGCTGCTGCGCCGGCTGGCCGGCGGCGGGCGCGACCTGGTCGCGGTCGGCGACCCGGACCAGTCGATCTACGCGTTCCGGGGCGCCGACATCAACGGCATCCTGGAGTTCCCCCGGACCTTCCCGCAGGCCGACGGCGCCCCCGCCGACGTCCGGGTGCTGCGGGTCTCCCGGCGCTCCGGCGCCGTCCTGCTGGCCGCCTCCCGGGAGCTGGCCCGGCGGATGCCGATGGGCCGGCTGCCCGCCGAGAAGCTCGCCCAGCACCGCGCCCTGCTGCCCTCCCGCGAGGGCGGCCGGGTCGAGGTGTACACCTACCCCACCCCCGGCACCGAACTGGACTCGATCGCCGACCTGTTGCGCCGCGCCCACCTGGAGGAGGGCGTGCCGTGGGGGGAGATGGCCGTCCTGGTCCGGGCCGGAGGCCGCTCCATCCCCGGCGTGCGGCGGGCGCTCAGCGCGGCCGGCGTCCCGCTGGAGATAGACGGCGACGACCTGCCGCTGCGCGAGGAGCCCGCCGTCGCCCAGCTCCTGCTCGCCCTGCGGGTCTGCGCCGAGCAGGCGGCCCGGGACCGGCACGCCGGCCCCGACGCCCCCGACCCGCTCACCACCGAGCTGGCCCACACCCTGCTCACCGGCCCGCTGGGCGGCATGGACGGCTCCGACCTGCGACGCCTCGGCCGCGCCCTGCGCGAGGAGGAGCGGGCCGCGCTGCGCGCCGACGGCCGGCCCGCCACCGTGCCGCGCCCGGCCGGCGAGCTGATCCGGGAGGCCCTCGGCGAGCCGGAGCGGCTGATCGCGCTCGACCCGGGGTACGCCCGGCGCGCCCGGGACCTCGGCATGCTGCTGCGCAAGGTCCGCGAGCGGCTGGCCGGCGGCTGCACCGCCGAGGACGCGCTCTGGGAGCTCTGGGACGGCAGCCGCCGCTGGCGCGAACGCCTGGAGCGGGCCGCACTGCGCGGCGGCGCGGCCGGCCGCAACGCCGACCGGGACCTCGACGCGCTCTGCGCGCTGTTCGAGACCGCCGCCCGCGCCGAGGAGCAGGTCACCGGCCACCGCAGCGCCCTCGACCTGCTCGCCGAGCTGGAGGCGCAGGACATCGCCGCCGACACCCTCACCGTGCGGGCCGTCCGCCCGGAGGCCGTCCGGCTGATGACCGCGCACCGCTCCAAGGGCCTGGAGTGGCGCCTGGTCGTGGTGGCGGGCGTCCAGGAGGGCCTCTGGCCGGACCTGCGCCGCCGCGGCTCGCTGCTGGAGGCGGACCGGATCGGCCGCGACGGCCTCGCCGAACCGCTCTCCCCGGCCGCACTGCTCGGCGAGGAACGCCGGCTCTTCTACGTCGCCGCCACCCGGGCCAAGGAGCGGCTGATCGTCACCGCCGTCAAGGCGCCCGCCGAGGACGGCGACGAGCCCTCCCGCTTCCTGCGCGAGCTCTACCGCGAGGACGTCGACCCCAGGACCGGCCGGGTGCTGAGCCGCACCCCGCCGGCCACCGTCGAGGACGTCACCCACCGCCCGCGCCGCCCGCTCTCGGTCGCCGCGCTGGTCGCCGAGCTGCGCGCGGTCACCGTCGACCCGGCCCGCTCGCCCGAGCTGCGCCGCGCCGCCGCCGAGCGCCTCGCCACCCTGGCGCTGGCCGCCGACGAGGACGGCCTGCCGCTGGTGCCGGCCGCCCACCCCGACCGCTGGTGGGGCCTGGACGACGCCACCGCCGCCCCGGAGCCGCTGCGCAGCGCCGACCTGCCCGTCCGGCTGTCCGGCAGCGGTCTGGAGCAGCTGGAGAACTGCTCGCTGCAGTGGTTCCTGGACAAGGAGGTCAAGGCGCGCGCCGTGGGCTCCGCGGCCCAGGGCTTCGGCAACGTGGTGCACGCCCTCGCCGACGAGGTGGGCTCCGGCCGCACCCCGGCGGACCTCGCCGTCCTGATGGAGCGGCTGGACACGGTCTGGGACGCGCTGGCCTTCGACGCGCCCTGGAAGTCCCAGCAGGAGAAGACCGAGGCGCGGGCGGCGCTGGAGCGCTTCCTCAACTGGCACGTGCTGGAGCGCGGCCGGGACGTGGTCGCCACCGAGCACGGCTTCGACGTCACCCTGGACGCGGGCGGGGTCCGGGTGCGGATCCGCGGCTCGATGGACCGGGTCGAGAAGGACGAGGCCGGGCGCGCGTACGTGGTCGACTTCAAGACCGGCAAGGAGGTGCCGACCGACAAGTCGCTGCCCGACCACAAGCAGCTCGCCGTCTACCAGCTGGCCGTCCGCGCGGGCGCGCTGAACGAGCTGCCGGGCTTCGGCGGCGGGGCACCCGAGTCGGGCGGTGCCGAGCTGGTGCAGCTCCGCAAGCCGGACAAGTCCGGCCCGGACGTGCCGAAGGTGCAGCGCCAGGATCCGCCCGAGGGCGAGCCGTGGATCGAGAGCCTGCTCGCCGAGGCGGCCGGGAAGGTGCTCGCCGAGCGCTTCGTGCCGCAGACCGGCGGCGGCTGCGACCGCTGCTCGTTCCGCCGCAGCTGCTCGGCCCAGCGGGACGGCGCCCAGCTCGTCGAGTAGAGGTGGCGGGCGCGGAGTAGGTAGAAGGGGCGCGGAGTAGCGAGGGTCACCCCGGCCGTCGGCCCGGCCTGTCGGTGCACCCCGTTAACGTTGCGGGGTGACCGCAGTGCTCAGCCATCCCGACCAGCTCAAGGAGCTGCTCGGCATCCCCTTCAACCGGGAGCAGATGGCGGCCATCGGCGCCCCGCTGGAGCCGGCCGTGATCGTGGCCGGCGCCGGCTCCGGCAAGACCACCGTGATGGCCGCCCGGGTGGTCTGGCTGGTCGGCTCGGGGGCGGTGGCCCCCGCCGAGGTGCTCGGCCTCACCTTCACCAACAAGGCCGCCGCCGAGCTCGCCGAACGCGTCCGCTCGGCCCTGCGTCTCGGAGGGCTGGGGGTGCCCCCGGCCGAAGGCTGGGGGAGCGTCGCCGAGGCGGACGGGGAGTCGCTCGGCGAGCCGGAGATCTCCACCTACCACGCCTTCGCCGGCCGCCTGCTCAAGGAGCACGGCCTGCGGATCGGCATCGAGCCCGACGTGCGGCTGCTCGCCGACGCCACCCGGTTCCAGCTCGCCGCCAAGGTGCTGCGCACCGCCCGCGGCCCGTTCCCGGCCCTCACCGGGACCTTCGCCAACCTGGTCGCCGACCTGACGGCGCTGGACGGCGAGCTTGCCGAGCACCTGGTCGAGCCGGACGCGCTGCGCGCCTTCGACGAGGAGCTGCTCGACGCCCTGGCCACGGCCAGGCTCACCAACGAGGACCTGCGGGCCGTCCCCGGTGCCGCCCGGGCCCGGCTGGAGCTGCTCCGCCTGGTCGAGGAGTACCGGCGCCGCAAGGCCGCCGCCGGGCTGATGGACTTCGGCGACCAGATAGCCGCCGCCGCCCGGCTCGCCCAGCAGCGCCCCGAGGTCGGCGAGCTGCTGCGCGGCCAGTTCAAGGTGGTGCTGCTCGACGAGTACCAGGACACCTCGGTCGCCCAGCGGCTGATGCTGGCCGGACTGTTCGGCGCCGGCCCGGACGGGCGGGGGAGCGGCCATCCGGTGACCGCCGTCGGCGACCCGTGCCAGGCGATCTACGGCTGGCGCGGCGCCTCGGTGGCCAACCTGGACGAGTTCCCCCGGCACTTCCCCCGGGCCGGCGGCAGCCCCGCCGCCCGGTACGCGCTGAGCGAGAACCGCCGCAGCGGCGGGTGGCTGCTCGCCTTCGCCAACGGGCTGGCCGCGCCGCTGCGCGCCATGCACGAGGGCGTCGAGGCGCTGCGCCCGGCCCCGGGGGCCGAGCAGGACGGCTACGTCCGGGCCGCGCTGCTGCCCACCCACGCCGAGGAGGTCGACTGGCTGGCCGACTCGATCGCCCACCTGGTCGCCACCGGCACCGCCCCCGGCCGGATCGCGGTGCTCTGCCGCGGCGGCGCTGCCTTCCCCGACATCCACGCGGCGCTGGTCGCCCGGGAGGTGCCGGTCGAGGTGGTCGGCCTCGGCGGGCTGCTCCAGCTGCCCGAGGTGGCGGACCTGGTGGCGGTCTGCGAGGTGCTCCAGGACCCGACCGCCAACGCCGCGCTGGTCCGGCTGCTGATCGGTCCGCGCTGGCGGATCGGTCCGCGTGACCTCGCCCTGCTCGGCCGCCGCGCTGCCGAACTGGTCCGCACCGACCGGGCGGAGGGCGTCGAGGCGCTGGCCGCCGCCGTCGCCGAGACCGACCCGACCGAGGTGGTCTCGCTGGCCGACGCGCTGGAGACCTTCCTGTCCGCCCCGGCCGGAGCGGACGGGGCGCAGCCCGACGACCTGCCGTTCTCGCCCGAGGCCCGGCCGCGCTTCGCCCGGCTCGCCCAGGAACTGCGCGAGCTGCGCCGCTCGCTCGCCGAGCCGCTGATGGACGTGCTGCACCGGGTGCTCGCCGTCACCGGCCTGGAGGTCGAACTCGCCGCCTCCCCGCAGGCGTTGGCCGCCCGCCGGCGGGAGACCCTGCACGCCTTCCTGGACGTCGCGGCCGGCTTCGCCGACCTGGACGGCGATCCGGGCCTGCCGGCCTTCCTCGGCTTCCTGCGTGCCGCCCAGGAGTACGAGCGCGGTCTGGACAGCAGCCTGCCCGGCGGGGAGGACACCGTGAAGGTGCTCACCGCGCACAAGTCCAAGGGCCTGGAGTGGGACGTGGTCGCCGTCCCCGGCCTGGTGCGGGGCGCGTTCCCGTCCTCGACCGCGCGCGAGCGCTGGACCAGCACCAAGCGGGTGCTCCCGCACGCCCTGCGCGGCGACGCCTCCACCCTGCCCGACGTCCGCGGCGGCTGGAACGCCAAGTCGATGGCCGCCTTCAAGCAGGCGCTCGCCGAGCACTCCGGCACCGAGGAGCTGCGGCTCGGCTACGTCGCCTTCACCCGGCCGCGCTCGCTGCTGCTCGCCTCCGGGCACTGGTGGGGCCCGAGCCAGAAGACCCCGCGCGGTCCGTCCGCCTTCCTGGAGCAGTTGCGGGAGCACTGCGAGCAGCCCGGCGCGGGCGAGATCGAGCACTGGGCCGAGCCGCCGGAGAAGGGCGCCGGGAACCCGGCCCTGGCCGCGCCGGTCGAGCGGCCGTGGCCGCTGCCGCTGGACCCGGCCGCCCAGCACGCCCGGCGCCGGGTCGCCGAGGTGGTGCACCGGCGCCTCGCCGGGCGGCCCGCGCCCGAGCCGGAGCCGATGGCCGCGGAGGACCGCCGCCTGGTGGAGTCCTGGGACCGCGACCTGACGGCGCTGCTCGGCGAGCTCGCGCGCTCCCGGCGCAGCGTCCGGGACGTGCCGCTGCCGGCGGCGCTCTCCGCGACCCAGCTGATGCGGCTGGCCGCCGATCCGGACGGCTTCGCGCACGACCTCGCCCGCCCGATGCCGCGTCCGCCGCAGCCCGCGGCCCGCCGGGGCACCCGCTTCCACGCCTGGGTGCAGTCCCGGATCGAGCCGCTGCTGCTGGTCGAGCCGGGCGCGCTGCCCGGTGCCGACGACGACGGCATCGAGGACGAGCAGGACCTGGAGCGGCTCAAGGAGGCGTTCCTGCGCACCCCGTACGCGAACCGGACGCCCTACCGGGTGGAGGCGCCGTTCCAGCTGGTGCTGGCGGGCCGGGTGGTGCGCGGCCGGATCGACGCGGTCTACCGGGACGGTGACGGCGGGTCAGAATTCGGCGGCGCGTCACGCTACGAAGTGGTGGACTGGAAGACGCACCGCGAGGAGACCGCCGATCCGCTCCAGCTCGCGGTCTACCGGGTCGCCTGGGCCGAACAGTTGGGCGTTCCGCTGGAGCAGGTCACCGCGTCGTTCCTGTACGTCCGCAGCGGCCGGATCGAACAACCCGCAGGACTTCCCGACCGAAAGAAGTTGGAACGGCTCCTGATCGGGAACAGTGAAGAATGAGTCACGGAGAGCATCCAACTCATCATGGCATCGGGCGAAACCAGTGCGTAGTGCACGTTTCGCGCCTATTGTGGGGTCGGTAACCGGTCAACCCCCGTGCTCCGGCCGCCAGCGAGGCCCGTATCCCCTAACCCTCAGTCATCACCGCAGGTGCCCAAGGGCATCGGCGTCTTCTGCTGGAGAGACCGAAGTTGAGCGCGACCGGATGGATCAGAGAGCGGTTCGCCGGGCCGACCCCGGGGGCCGCTCCGGGCGCGACCGGCACCTGGCCGAGGACGGCACTGTCGCTGCCGTTCATCGGCATGGCGCTGGTCGTCGTCCTCGACTACTTCACTGATGCCGCGGTGACCGTCGAACCGGCCCTCACCGCCGTCCCCGCGCTGGCCGCCGTGGTCAGCCGCCGAACCTGGTACCCGCTCGCGATCGGCCTCTGGACCGAGGCCGCCGCCTTCCTGATGGCCTTCCACAACGACGTGCTCGGCGAGTCGGTGCACGGCGCCACCGTCTTCGCCATCGTGCTGGTCGCCGTGATCGGCTGGGTGAGCGCCACCCTGCGGCTGCGCCAGGAGAAGGCGCTCGCCGACGCCCAGCTGGTCGCCTCGATCGCCCGCCGGGTGCTGCTGCGGCCGGTCCCCGAGCGGGTCGGCACCGTTCGCGCCGCCGTCCACTACGAGGCCGCCGCCGCGCACGCCAGGATCGGCGGGGACCTCTACGAGGTGGTCAACACCCGGCACGGCGTCCGGGCCGTGGTCGGCGACGTCCGGGGCAAGGGGCTCGGCGCGGTGGAGACCGCCGCCGCCGTGCTCGGCGCCTTCCGCGAGGCCGCCCACCAGGAGCCCGCGCTGGACCGGGTGGCCGGCTGGCTCGCCGTCAGCCTCGACCGCGCGCTGCACGAGAACGACCACCCCGGAGTGGAGGAGGAGTTCGTCACCCTGGTGCTGATCGGGGTCCGCCCCGACGGCACCGCCGAGATCGTCAACTGCGGCCACCCCGCGCCGCTGCTGCTGCGCGGCGGCGAGCCGGTCCGGCAACTGGAGCTCGCCGAGACGGTGCCCCCGCTCGGTGTGCTCGACCCGGCCGACGTCCGGCCGCCGGTGCACCGGATCCCGCTGCGCCGGGGTGATCGCGTGCTGCTCTTCACCGACGGCGTGATCGAGGCACGCGACCGGGCCGGCACCTTCTACCCGCTCGCCGACCGGCTGCCCCGGTGCGCGGACGGGAGCCCGGTGGACGTCCTGCAGCGGCTGCACGAGGACGTCGTGCGCCACGTCGGCCGCCAGCTCGGCGACGACGCGGCGATGCTGCTGCTCCAGTACGACCCCCCGGTGCCGCCGGGAGCCCACCTGCCGCACCAGAACGGGCTGGCGGCGCAGCCCAGGGCCTGAGCCGGCCCGCGTCCGGGGCCGGTCAGAGGCTGACCCGCACCACCAGCGGGCGGTGGTCCGAGACCGCCGCCCGCGGTGCGGCCGCCGGGCCGACGGCCGCCCTCGGCACGCCCACCGCCAGCACGTGGTCGAACTGCACGGCCGGCCGGTGCGAGGGGTAGGTGGGCGTGCGGGCCAGGTCGTGCCAGCCCTGCAGCCGGGCCCGCGGCTCGCGCACCCGCCGCCGGCGCGGCTCCACCAGTGCCGGCCGGGCCCGCCGGGCCTCCCGCAGTTCGCGGACCCGGGTCCGCGGCGCCGTGCGCTCCAGCGCCGCCGCCCCGCCCAGCACCGTCCGCGGCACCGCGCCGACCAGGTTGAAGTCCCCCAGCACCAGGTAGGGCTGGGGCAGGTCGGCGATCCACCGCCGGATCGCGGCGAGCTGCGCCATGTTCCAGCCCGGCACGAAGGACAGGTGCGCGGCCACCACCGTGAACGGCCCGCGCCCGCCCTCCAGGACGGCCGCCAGCGCCGCCCGCGGCTCGTCCGGGACCGGCGTCAGCCCGCGCCGCCCGGCCACCCGCAGCGGCAGCCCGAACGGCGCCGGGGCGAACCGGCGGGCCCGCCAGTGCCGGACCGGCAGCCGGGTCAGCAGTGCGGTGCCGTACGAGGGCGGGGCGTCGTCGCCGACCTCGCCCGGCCCGTACACCTGGATCCCGGCCGGTGCCGCGGGGTCGGGCAGCCAGCCGGCCACCGGGGCCGGGCGGCCGTGCAGTGCGGCGGCGAACCGCCAGTCCGCCGCGCCCATCGCCTTGGCGGCGGCCGCCGTCTGGTCGGTGCCGCCGGAGCGGGCCTGGTACCGGTCCACCTCCTGGAGCGCCAGGACGTCGGCGTCCAGCGCGGCCACCGCCTCGGCCAGCGGCGCGTCCGGGTCGGCCGGGAAGGGCCGCGGACCGCCGTCCGGGGCGAGCGGCTGACCGTGCAACAGGTTGAAGGTGGCGATGCGCAACTGGCTCACACCGGACGACGGTACCCGCTCGCCGGCGGAGCGGGCGCCGCTTGAGCCTGCGGGGCATACCGGGTATACATACTCGGTATGTCCATCCGTCACGGTCTCCTCGCCCTGCTCGACCAGGGCCCGCGCTACGGCTACCAGCTGCGCACCGAGTTCGAGGCGCGCACCGGCGCCACCTGGCCGCTCAACGTCGGCCAGGTCTACACCACGCTGTCCCGGCTGGAGCGCGACGGCCTGGTCGAGCCCGCGGGGGAGGACGAGGAGGGGCACCAGTTCTACGCGATCACCGCGTCCGGCCGGGACGAGCTGCGCGCCTGGTTCGACACCCCGGTGCCCCGGACCAACCCGCCGCGCGACGAGCTGGCGATCAAGCTGGCCATGGCGGTGACCGTCCCCGGGGTGGACGTGCCCGCCGTCGTCCAGGGCCAGCGCCGCCACAGCATCAAGGCGCTCCAGGACTACACCCGGCTCAAGGGCCGGGCGCTGGCCGGCGAGACCCGGCCCGGGGGCGGCCAGTCGGCCGGGCCCGGTGCCGACCTCGCCTGGCTGCTCGTCCTGGAACAGCTCATCTTCCAGACCGAGGCCGAGATCCGCTGGCTCGACCACTGCGAGACCAGGCTGGCCCAGCAGGCCGAGATCGAGCAGGCCAGGGCCGCCGAGACCGCCGCCGCGCCCGAGGCCGGCACCCGCCGGATCGGCCGCCGCCGGACCAGGGCCTGAAACCCGTCCGGACCACAGGAACCACCCGGTCCGGCCGGTCATCCGGCCCGGGCCCACGAACAGCAGGGGGAATCGTGTCCCACACCGATCCGACCAGGGGCGCCGCCGAGCCGGTGCTGCACCTGGAGAACGTCACCCGGGTGCACGGCCAGGGCGCGGCCGAGGTGCAGGCGCTGCGCGGCATCGACCTGATGGTGCGCCCGGGCGAGTTCGTCGCCGTGATGGGCCCCTCCGGGTCCGGCAAGTCGACCCTGCTGACCCTCGCGGGCGGCCTGGACAGCCCCACCACCGGCCGGGTGCTGGTGGAGGGTGTCGCGCTCGGCGGACTCAGCCGCAAGAAGCTCGCCGAGGTCCGGCGCCGCTCGGTCGGCTACGTCTTCCAGGACTACAACCTGATACCCGCCCTCACCGCCGCCGAGAACATCGCCCTGCCGCGGGAGCTCGACGGCCTCTCCGCCCGCGCCGCCCGCCGCGAGGCGCTGGCCGCGCTGACCGAGCTCGGCATCCCCGAGCTCGCCGACCGGTTCCCGGACGACATGTCCGGCGGCCAGCAGCAGCGCGTGGCCATCGCCCGCGCCCTGATCGGCGACCGCCGCCTCGTCCTCGCCGACGAGCCCACCGGCGCCCTCGACTCCACCACCGGCGAGGCCGTCCTCGCCGTCCTGCGCGCCCGCTGCGACGACGGCGCCGCCGCCATGATGGTCACCCACGAACCCCGCCACGCCGCCTGGGCCGACCGCGTCGTCTTCCTGCGCGACGGCCGGATGGTCGACGAGAGCGTCAGCCAGGACGCCGGCAGCCTGCTCGTCTCCGCGGCCGCCAACGCGAAGGGCCCGGTGGCGGAGTGAGGCTCAGTGCCTGGCGGGTCGCCCTGCGCATCGCCCGCCGCGACGCCCTGCGCGCCAAGGGCCGCAGCGCCCTCGTCGTCGCCATGGTCGCCCTGCCCGTCCTCGGCGTCACCGGCGCCGACGTGGTGTTCCGCAGCGCCGAACTCGACCCCGTCGAGAGGGTCGTCCGCACCATGGGGCAGTCCGACGCCGAGCTGCGCCTGATGGAGCGCGGCGCGATCGTGCTCCAGGCGCCGGACCCGGACACCGACTACTCGCACGAGAGCCCCTCCGAGGCCAAGACGGAGAACGGGCAGCCCAAGTACACCCCCGAGCAGCGCCGCAGCCTCGACACCGAGCCCGGCACGCTCGCCCGCCAGCTGGTCCCGGCCGGCACCGTGTTCGTCCCGCTCCGCCAGGGCCCGTACACCCCCACCAGCACCGCCGAGGGCCTGCTCAGCGTGCAGACCGTCGAGGCCGACCTGACCGACCCGGTCTGGCGGGGCAAGTTCGACCTGGTCAACGGCCGCGCCCCCGGCGCCGACCACGAGATCGCCGCCACCCAGGACTTCCTCGACCGGTCCGGGCTCAAGCTCGGCGACCGCACCGCCCTGCGCGGCCTGGAGGCCACGCCCTACACGATCACCGGCGTCGTCGAGTACCCCGGCGAACTCCGGACCACCGGCCTGGTCGCCCGGCCCGGCGCCCTGATCGACCAGCTGGCCAAGCTGCCCGGCGCCGACCAGTCCCGCAACGGCCGGGGCACCGCGCCGGGCGAGACCACCACGTGGCTTCTCAAGCTCCCCGCCGGGGCCGCGCTCGACTGGCCGAAGGTGACGGAGCTCAACAAGTACGGCTTCACCGCCGCCTCGCGTAGCGTCCTTCTCGACCCGCCGGCCCGCGCCGACGTGCCGCTCTACGTCCAGCAGGACGCGAAGGGCGGCGGCCGGTCCGGCAGCCTCCTCGACAAGACCTCGGTCGTGATCGTCGCCACCGTGGTGGGCATGGCGCTGCTGGAGATCGTGCTCCTGGCGGGCCCCGCCTTCGCCGTCGGGGCCAGGCGCTCCCGGCGGCAGCTCGGCCTGCTCGCGGCCGGCGGCGGTGACCGCGCCAACATCCGGGCGGTCGTCCTCGGCGGCGGCGTCGTGCTCGGCGTCACCGGCGCCGCGGTGGGCCTCGGCCTCGGCGTCGGCCTGGTCGCGCTGCTGCGCACCCGCGCCGAGGACTTCGCCGGCGAGCGGTTCGGCCACTTCGACCTGCAGCCGATCGACCTGCTCGGCGTCCTCCTCATCGGCCTGGTCACCGGCCTGCTCGCGGCCGTCGTCCCGGCCGTGCAGGCCTCCCGGCAGGACGTCGTCGCCGCGCTGACCGGCCGCGACTCGCTCAAGCCGCCGAGCCGCCGGCTGGCCGCCCTCGGCCTGGTGATGCTCGGCGGCGGGGCCGCCCTGGCCCTGCTCGGCGGGACCAGCGGCTTCGGCGGCCGCAGCCTGGCCGTCCTCGGCGGCTCGGTGATCGCCGAGCTCGGCATGGTCGCCCTGACGCCCTTCCTGGTCGGGCTCTTCGGCCGGCTCGGCCGCTGGCTGCCGCTCGGCCCCCGGCTCGCCCTGCGCGACTCCGTCCGCCACCGCGGCCGCACCGCGCCCGCCGTCG
This sequence comes from Kitasatospora sp. NPDC090091, assembly GCF_044747365.1. Classification (NCBI taxonomy): domain Bacteria; kingdom Bacillati; phylum Actinomycetota; class Actinomycetes; order Kitasatosporales; family Streptomycetaceae; genus Kitasatospora; species Kitasatospora sp. NPDC090091. The sequence goes on along the minus strand of NZ_JBIVDY010000005.1, from coordinate 301,405 downwards.
CCGCGGTGATGGCGGCCGTCGCCGGCTCGGTCGCGGTCGGCATCTACACCACCAGCAGTGAGGAGGAGATCCGCCGCGGCTACGTCGCCACCGGCCCCGCCGGCGCGGTCGTGCTCAGCAGCGGCTGGGGCTCCGCCGCCGACGGCGCGCTGCTGCCCAAGCTGCGCGGCGCGGTGGAGGGCAACATCCCCGCCCTCGGTACCAGGGCCGACGTCCAGAAGGCCAACTACAAGGGCGACTGCGCCGCCGCCCACGGCACCTGCGGCTACGCCACCGTCGAGATGCCCGAGGAGCGCAAGTGCCCGCTGAGCTCGCGGGACTCGCGGCCCGTCTCGGACCAGGAGATCGAGCGGATCCGCCACGACGACCCGCGCTGCAAGGAGCGCCGGACCTATCGGGCCAACCCCTTCGGCGACCTCGCCGTCGGTGACGGCGCCCTGCTGCGCAACCTCTTCGGCGTGACCGATCCGGCCGCGGCCCGGGCGGTGGCCGAGGGCAAGGCGGTGGTCTTCGATCCCAAGTACCTCAAGGACGGCAAGATCATCGTCCGGCTGGCCGAGCCCCGGGACGAGAACGCCGCCCCGACCCCGAACGGGGACTTCAAGGAGGTCACCCACGACGTCCAGGTGGACGCCGTGCTGGCCACCGCGGTCGCCCCGACCGGCGGCCAGGTCGTGGTGGGCCCGGAGACCGCCCGCAAGGTCGGCCTGACCACCAGCGACGCCGGATCGGTCTGGCTGCCCGAGACCGTGCCGTCCGACAGCGCCGAGCAGAAGGCCACGGGAGCGCTCAGCAAGCTCTCCGACGGCACCCACTTCGAGATCGAACGCGGCTACCAGTCCGACCGCGACCTGATCAGCCTCGGCCTGGCCGGCTTCGCCGGACTGGTCGCCCTCGGCGCCGCCGGCATCGCCACCGGCCTCGCCGCGGCCGACTCCCAGCGCGACCTGACCACGCTCGCCGCGGTCGGTGCCGCGCCCCGGATCCGCCGGACCCTGTCCGGCTTCCAGTGCGGGGTGATCGCGGCGATGGGCGCCCTGCTCGGGGTCGTCGCCGGCGTCGTCCCGGCGGTGGCGCTGCGCAAGGTGGAGGCCGCCGCCGACACCTTCCCGGGGATGACCGCCGACGAGGTCGCGGACAAGGGCCTGGTGGTCTTCCCGTGGCTGCAGGTCGGGCTCACCGCCGTCGTCCTGCCCATGATCGCGGTGGCGCTGGCCGCCCTGCTCACCCGCTCGCGCATCTCGCTGCTGCGTCGCACGGGCTGAGCCGGCCATCCGTCCTCGCCACCGCCCCGTCACCCCCGGCCGCCGCCCCCGTGCGGCCGGGGGTGACGGAGGTTACAGCCGCTGCGGTGACCGCTGGCCGGACGGCCGGGGCGGACACCCTCACGGGCGAACTAAAGTCGTCCGTATGACGAGAACCCCGGACAGCGTCGTCCGCTCCTTCATCGACCAGCACCAGCCCGCCTTCCTCGCCGATCTCTCCGAGTGGCTGAGCATCCCCTCGGTCTCCGCCGACCCCGGCCGGGCCGGTGACGTGCGCCGCTCCGCCGAGTGGCTGGCCGCGAAGCTGCGGGACACCGGTTTCCCGGTGGCCGAGGTCTGGGAGACGGACGGCCTGCCGGCGGTGTTCGCCGAGTGGCCCTCCGGGGACTCGTCCGCGCCGACCGTGCTGGTCTACGGGCACCACGACGTGCAGCCCGCCGCCAAGGAGGACGGCTGGGCCACCGAGCCGTTCGAGCCGACGGTGGTCGGCCGGCAGCTGTTCGCCCGCGGCGCCGCCGACGACAAGGGGCAGGTGTTCTTCCACACCCTGGGCGTCCGCGCCCACCTGGCCGCCACCGGGCGCACCGCGCCGGCGGTCAACCTCAAGCTGCTGATCGAGGGCGAGGAGGAGTCCGGCTCGCCGCACTTCGCCGACCTGGTCCGCCGGGAGGCCGCGCGGCTGGCCGCCGACGTGGTGATCATCTCGGACACCGGCATGTGGTCCGAGACCACGCCGACCGTCTGCACCGGCATGCGCGGTCTGGCCGACGCCCAGATCGACCTGTTCGGCCCGGACACCGACATCCACTCCGGCTCCTTCGGCGGGGCCGTTCCCAACCCGGCCGCGGTCGCCGCGGAGCTGGCCGCCGGGCTGCACGACGCGGACCGGCGGGTGGACATCCCCGGCTTCTACGACGGCGTGATCGAGCTGACCGAGCGCGAGCGCGAGCTCTTCGCCGAGCTGCCGTTCGACGAGGAGCAGTGGCTGCGGGTCGCCAAGTCGTACGGCACCCGCGGCGAGGCGGGATACTCGACCCTGGAGCGGATCTGGGCCCGGCCGACCGCCGAGGTCAACGGCATCTGGGGCGGTTACACCGGCCCCGGCGGCAAGACCATCGTCCCGGCCTCGGCGCACCTGAAGCTCTCCTTCCGGCTGGTCGCCGGGCAGGAGGTGGAGAAGGTCCGGGAGGCCGTCCGGGCGTGGGTGGCCGCGCGGGTGCCGGAGGGCATCCGGTACGAGCTGGTGTTCCCGGGAGCGACCCGGCCCTGCCTGACCCCGCTGGACCACCCCGCGCTGCAGTCCACCGTGCGGGCGATGGGTCGGGCGTTCGAGCAGCGGATCCTGTTCACCCGGGAGGGCGGTTCCGGCCCGGCCGCCGACCTGCAGGACGTGCTGGGCGCGCCGGTGCTGTTCCTCGGCATCTCGGTGCCCTCGGACGGCTGGCACTCGGTCGACGAGAAGGTCGAGCTGGACCTGCTGTCGAAGGGCGTGGAGACGGCCGCGTACCTCTGGGCCGACCTGGCCGAGAACTGGCGGCCGGGAGGCGGCGACGGTGCCTGAGGGCGCCGCCGCCCGCCCGGCGGGCGGACCACTCATCCGGATGACGCATTTCACGTGGGGATGGAACAGTTGAGCACCGTGCCTGAGACCGATCGCCCGCTGCACCTGGCGCTGGCCCGGGCCGGGGTGGACCGGGCGGCGCAGCACCGGTTCGACGAGCCCTGGCTGGCGGCCGCGTGGAGCCACCCGACCACCAAGGTGCTGCCGATCGCGGGCGGCGAGGCGTTCGTGGTGGACACCGGGGCGGGCACCGAGCTGGTCCTGCTGCCCTCCTTCGAGGCGCCGCAGACCGGGGACCGCTACTTCCTCGGCACCGACGAGGACGGCGTCTCGTACTTCGCGCTGGCCGGCGAGTCGCTGCCCGGACGGCTGGACGGCGACGCCCGCCCGGCCGGGCTGCGCGAGGTGGGCGGGCTGCTGTCGGACCGGGACGCCGGGCTGCTGGTGCACGCCGTCGCGCTGGAGCACTGGCACCGGCTGCACAGCTTCTGCTCGCGCTGCGGTCACCCGACCGAGAAGGCCGGCGCCGGGCACGTGCGGCGCTGCACCTCGTGCGCGGCGGAGCACTACCCGCGGACCGACCCGGCGGTGATCATGATGATCACCGACGAGGAGGACCGCTGCCTGCTCGGCCGCCAGGCACTCTGGCCGGAGGGCCGCTGGTCGACCCTGGCGGGCTTCGTCGAGCCCGGCGAGTCGATCGAGCAGGCGGTGGTCCGGGAGGTCTTCGAGGAGGCCGGGGTCCGGGTGGCCGAGGTCTCCTACGTGGCGAGCCAGCCGTGGCCGTTCCCGTCCAGCCTGATGCTCGGCTTCATGGGCAAGGCCGACCCGGCGGGGACGGAGATCACCGTGGACGGCGAGGAGCTGGCCGAGGCGCGCTGGTTCTCCCGCGAGGAGCTGAAGGCCGGCATGGCGGCGGGCGAGATCCTGCCGCCGTCCGGGATTTCGATCGCGCGTCACCTGGTCGAACTCTGGTACGGCGGGCCGCTGCCCTCGGCGGCGCGCTGGTAATTCCCCGGATTGGGGGCGTGCGGCCAATGCCGCGCGCCCCTATTTCCGTTCCGCGCCTGCTTTCGAGCCCGATGATCGGTCGCCCGATACGGCCGAACGGGTGATCCCGGTGGATATTCCGAGGCCGTGGCGGCCAGATGTTCGTATCCGGAGGGGCCGGTTCCCGCAGCTCGTCCGGCGCGACGGGCGGGTGCGCCGGGCGGTCCGGCGGCGATCCTGGCCGACATTGCCCGAATCGGCTGAAACGACGTCACCGCCCTCGCTACATTCACTCGGGTGACAATCCCACGGGGCACCGCCCAATCCCCCAAATACCAGCGCCTCGCCGCCGATCTGCGCCGCCGGATCGCCGAGGGCGAGTTCACCGCCCAGGCCGCCCTGCCGGTCGAGAGCGAACTGGAGCGCCAGTACGGAGTCGCCCGCAACACCGTCCGGCTGGCCGTCGACGTCCTGGTCAACGAGGGCCGGCTGGTCCGCCTCCAGGGCAAGGGCACCTATCTGCGGGAGCACCCCGTCCTGGACCACCGCGCCTACGGACCCGCGCTGCGGTCCGCGCCGCGGGACCCGCTGGTCGGGATGCGGGACTGCCTGGCGCTGCCCTCCGCCGTCTACCGGGGCGAGGCGGCCGAGGCCGGACGGGAGCTCACCGTCGACTTCGAGATGATGATCGTCCGGGCCCGGGGCGACATCGCCGAGCGGCTCGGGCTGCGGGCCGGCGAGGCCATCGTGGTCCGGCGCCAGCTGCGGCTGCTGGACCGCGAGCCCTACTCGATCGAGGAGAGCCACTACCGGGCCGGCCTCGCCGCCGGCACCCCGCTGATGGAGCCGGACCAGATCGAGGGCGGCGACGAGTCGGTGCTCGCCGCGCTCGGCCGCACCGAGATCGGCGCCGTCGACCACCTGGTGGCGCGGATGCCCGGACCGGAGGAGGCGCAGTGGTTCCAGGGCGGCCCCGGGGTGCCGCTGGTGGTCCAGACCCGGGTGACGTACGACCGGCGCGGGCCGGTCCGGGTGATCGAGACGCGCTACTCCGCCGACCGCAGCCGGCTGGTCTACGGCGTCGGCGACCTCGCCGCCCGCGCCGCCCAGCTGCCGGCGCCCGCCGCCCCGGTCGACCCGGCCCGGGCCGACGCGCCGTGACGCGCCGGACCGGGCCGTCGTGCCCGGGGGCGGGTCAGGCCGCGAGGGCCTTCTTGACCTGCAGCAGGCTCGGGTTGGTCATGACGACCTGCTCGCCGCCGCCCTCCGGCACCACCAGCACGGTCGGCACGGTCTGGTTGCCGTTGTTCACGGACTCGACGAAGGACGCCGAGGCCGGGTCCTCCTCGATGTTGATCTCGGTGTAGCCGATGCCTTCACGGTCCAGCTGGCTCTTGAGCCGGTTGCAGTAGCCGCACCAGGTCGTGCTGTACATCGTGACGCTGCCGGACATCGAGGGGACTCCTTCGGAGAGGGGGGCGTGCGATCTCGGAGGAGAACGCCTCAAAGACATCAGTCATTCCGCGTACATGGTGCATGCGCCCGGAGTGACGTCGGCCGCGCGCGCCGGTGTGCGCAGCGATCATCCTGCGATCACACCGCTCCTGTGGACAACTCCTCCCGGGTTGTCCCACCGGGCTGAGAGGATGGAACGCATGCAGGAAGACCTCTTGAGCGGCAGCCCGTTCGACTTCGGCGGTGCCGGGCCCGCCGCCGGCCCCGACGCGGTGCTCGCCGGGCTCGACCCCGAGCAGCGCGCCGTCGCCACCGCCCTGCACGGGCCCGTCTGCGTCCTGGCCGGCGCCGGGACGGGCAAGACGCGCGCCATCACCCACCGGATCGCCTACGGCGTGCGCAGCGGCGTCTACCAGCCCGCGCAGGTCCTCGCCGTCACGTTCACCGCCCGCGCGGCGGGCGAGATGCGCGGCCGGCTGCGCCAGCTCGGTGCCGAGGGCGTCCAGGCCCGCACCTTCCACGCGGCCGCCCTTCGCCAGCTCCAGTACTTCTGGCCGCGCGCCGTCGGCGGGCCGGTGCCGCAGCTGCTGGAGCGCAAGGTCCAGCTGGTCGCCGAGGCCGCCGCGCGCTGCGGGCTGCGGGTCCAGCGCACCGAGCTGCGCGACCTCACCGCCGAGCTGGAGTGGGCCAAGGTCACCCAGATCGGCCCCGACGACTACCCGGCCGCGGTGCAGAAGTCCGGCCGCGAGGCCCCGCGCGACCCGGCGGAGACCGCCCAGGTCTACCGCGTCTACGAGGAGACGAAGACCCGCCGCGGCGTCATCGACTTCGAGGACGTCCTGCTGCTGACCGCCGCCATCCTGGAGGACCGGCCGGACATCGCCGACCAGGTCCGCGCCCAGTACCGGCACTTCACGGTCGACGAGTTCCAGGACGTCTCCCCGCTCCAGCAGCGGCTGCTCGACCAGTGGACCGGCCCCGGCGGCGGGGCCAGCCTCTGCGTGGTCGGCGACGCCAGCCAGACGATCTACTCGTTCACCGGCGCCACCCCCGACTACCTGCTGAACTTCCGCACCCGCCACCCCGAGGCGACGGTGGTCAAGCTGGTCCGCGACTACCGCTCCACCCCTCAGGTCGTCCACCTGGCCAACGGGCTGCTCGCCCAGGCCCGCGGGCAGGCCGCCCGGCACCGGCTGGAGCTGGTCTCGCAGCGCGAGGCCGGCCCCGAGCCGGTCTACACCGAGTACGAGGACGAGCCGACCGAGGCCGAGACCACCGGCCGCCGGATCCAGGAGCTGCTGGCGGCCGGGGTGCGGGCCAGCGAGGTCGCGGTGCTCTTCCGCACCAACGGGCAGTCCGAGGTCTACGAGCAGGCGCTCTCCGACCTCGGCGTCCCCTACCAGCTCAAGGGCGCCGAGCGGTTCTTCGAGCGGCCCGAGGTGCGCGACGCCGGCGTGCTGCTGCGCGGCGCCGCCCGGGCCGGCTCCGACCCGCTCACCGACGGCGCCCCGGGCCTCGCCGCCCAGGTCCGCGCGGTGCTCGCCACCCGAGGCTTCACCGCCGAGCCGCCGGCCGGCTCCGGCGCGGTGCGCGAGCGCTGGGAGTCGCTGGCCGCCCTGGTCCGGCTGGCCGAGGAGTTCGAGCGCGCCCAGGCCGCCGCCGGGGGGCCCGCCGACCTCGCCGCCTACGTCGCCGAGCTGGACGCCCGCGCCGCCGCGCAGCACGCGCCGGCCGTCGAGGGCGTCACGCTGGCCTCGCTGCACGCCGCCAAGGGCCTGGAGTGGGACGCCGTCTTCCTGGTCGGCCTCACCGAGGGCACGCTGCCGATCATCTACGCCAAGACCGACGAGCAGGTCGAGGAGGAACGCCGGCTGCTCTACGTCGGCGTCACCCGGGCCCGCAAGCACCTCTCGCTCTCCTGGGCGCTCTCCCGCTCCCCGGGCGGCCGGGCGAGCCGGAAGCCGACCCGCTTCCTGGACGGGCTGCGCCCGGGGTCCGGCGCTCCGGGCGCACGCTCCGGGGGCCGGGGCGGTCGCGGCGGCGTCGAGCCGGGCGAGCGCCAGGCCGGCCGCAGGGTGCGCGGCCCGGTCACCTGCCGGGTCTGCGAGCGGGTGCTCACCGAGGCGGTCGAGCGCAAGCTGCGCCGCTGCGAGAGCTGCCCCTCGACGATGGACGAGGCGCTGTACGAGCGGCTGCGCGAGTGGCGGGCCGGGCAGGCCCGGAAGCAGGGTGCGCCGGCCTACGTCGTCTTCACCGACGCGACGCTGATGGCGATCGCCGAGGACGTCCCCGCGAACCGGCAGGAGCTGGCGGTGATCTCGGGGGTCGGCGCGATGAAGCTGGACAAGTACGGGGCCGCCGTGCTCTCGTTGTGTGCGGGGGAGGAGCCCGAGGAGGATCCGGTCGACGTCGAGGACGGCGAGCCGGGTGAACCGGCCTGAGCCGGTCCTGGGCGGTGCGAGTCGGTGCCGTGCGGCGTCCGGGAACTCATCGGGAAACTCGCCGGAAAAATAGTTTGCGCGCCGTACCGGGAGCGCAATAGCCTGCCGGAGCGGTCAAGGGGACGCGATCGCACGGGGTGACGCCTGTGCCATGTCCTCGTGCGCCCGCCGACTTCACTTGCACCACAGAGCTTCACCTGCACCACCGAGACAGACATCCGAACAGTTCGGAGCCCGGGAGACCAGGCTCCGCGAGACGCCGAGAGGAGGCGAAGGCAGTGGAAACCACGATGATCACCAAAATGACTGGCCAGACCGCCGTCGCTGCCTCCCTGCGTGCCGCCCGCCTGAGGGCTCTCGCCGTGCTGGGCGGAACCGGTCTGGGTCTCGACACCACCGGTGTCTCCGTCGTCCCCGCTTCCCTCGCCTCCGCTGTCAGTGGTCTCGGACACACTGACCTGTGCGGCACGGGCATGGAGCGTGGCATCGGCGGCACCTCTGTCGAGACCGGTCTGTCCCGTGACTGGGCCTCGGTCGAGCTGTCGCGCTCCCTGCGTGATGAGCGACCGACCCAGGCACCGAAGGCGGCCGTAGCCGCCGCCAAGCATGGCGGCTATGCGCAGGTCATCGGTGCCGGAAACGCCCAGAAGCAGAACAAGCAGCAGATCATCACGGCCACGGCCGCCTTTACCGGCGCCACGGCCATCCGGATGCGGGCCTTCCGCGGGCCTGAACCCTGGAGAGAACGAACCTGAGTCAGCCTCAGGTCGGCACCTCCAGGGCCGCGGAACCCGTCACACCGGGATCCGCGGCCCTTCTGTTTTGTCCGGTACGCAAGACCACCCAGGCCCCCCGGGGCCTCCGGCCCAGCCCCACCAGTCAGCTGGCCGGACCCACTGAGAAGACGAGGAAGACGCCCACAGTGTCCACGGTCATCACGCCGCCCACCCCGTCCGTACCGACGACAAGTCAGATCACCAAGGCCGACCAGGCCGACCCCCCGGAGGTTTCCCTGATGCAGCTCACCTCGATCGAGCAGGCCGAGGCGCTCGGTCTCCCCATCCCCTGCCGCGCCTTCGACCCGGAGGTCTTCTTCGCGGAGACGCCGGCCGACGTCGAGTACGCGAAGTCCCTCTGCGGCACCTGCCCGGTCAAGGACGCCTGTCTGACCGGCGCCCTGGAGCGGCGTGAGCCGTGGGGCGTCTGGGGTGGCGAGCTCTTCGTCCAGGGCGTCGTCGTGGCCCGCAAGCGGCCGCGTGGCCGTCCGCGCAAGACCGAGGTCGCAGCGTGAACCCCGCGCTCGGAGCCGAGGCCGTCCGCCGGGGAGAGCAGCCCCCGCTGGACACCGCCCTCCGCCGCTCCGTGCGAATCGCCGCCGCCAAGGCCGACGCAGCCCGCACCGTCCACTTCCCAGCGCATCACCACGAGCAGGACCACCACATGACCGCCGCCGCCATCGATCCGACCGTCCGCGCCGAGCAGACCACCGAACTTCAGATCCAGAACAGGACCCTCGAAATGCAACTCCTCCACGAATCCCTGGCCCGGGCCCATATGCAAGAGCGCCTCCAGGAGGCCGAGCACGAACGGCTCGTCTCCCGGGTCGTCCGCGCCCGGCGGCTCAAGCAGAAGGCCGAGCGGGCCTCGCTGCGGGCCCGCAAGGCCCTCGCCGTCGCGCTGATGTAGCGCCCGGAGCCGGAGAGCTTCACCCCCGTCGTGCCGCAGGCCGCCCCCCGGAGTGGGGAGCGGCCTGCGGCCGTTGTGAGGTCGGGCTCAGACCTTCGGGGCGGGCTCGAACTCGGGGAGCCAGCGCAGCATCTCCGCCCGGAACGGCGCGTTGGCGCCCAGCTGGCAGAGCACCCCGATGGTGCTCAGGGTGACCCGGTGGATCAGCAGGTAGGCCGGGGGCAGGTTGAGCTGCTTGCCCAGGTTGTACGCGGGCGAGCGCGGATCGGCGATCCGGGCCGCCTGGGCCCGCATCCAGGCTCTGGTGAAGTGGAAGGTGTCCACCGTGGCCGGCTCGATGATCGGCAGCAGGTAGTCCAGCACGGCGTCCGGGTCCAGCTCGATCGAGGGCTTGACGAAGCCCTCCTCGCGCAGCATCTCCAGGACGCCCGCCGCGTCGCCGTCCAGCGCCATCCGCAGCGAGGCCCCGATCGGGGCGGGCAGCCCGCCCGGCAGCCGGTCCACGGTGCCGAAGTCCAGCACGCCCAGCCGCCAGCCGGCGGCCGGCCCGTCGTCCTTCAGCAGCCGGAAGTTGCCGGGGTGGGGGTCGGCGTGCAGCAGTCCGGTCCGGGACGGGCCGGCGAACAGGAACCGGGCCAGCAGGTGTCCCGCCCGGTCACGCTCCTCCTGGGTGCCGCCGGCGATCACCTCGGCCAGCGGGGTGCCGTCCATCCACTCGGTGACCAGCACCTGGTCGGCCTGCGCCACCACCTGGGGCACCACGATGTCCGGGTCCTCGGCGAACTCCTCGGCGTGCAGGCGCTGGGCCTGCGCCTCCAGCTCGTAGTCCAGCTCCTCGGCGACCCGCTCGCGCAGCTCGGTGATCAGCGGCTTGATGTCGAGGCCGGGGATCAGCGGCCCGAGCAGCCAGGCCACCCGGCTCAGCTGGGAGAGGTCCGCCAGCAGGGCGTCGCCCGCGCCCGGGTACTGGACCTTGACCGCGACGGTCCGGCCGTCGTGCCAGACCGCCTTGTGCACCTGGCCGATCGACGCGGCGGCGGCCGGCCGGTCGTCGAACTCGACGAAGAGCTTCCGCCAGTCCTTGCCCAGCCGCTCGGCGAGCGCCGCGTGCACCTTGGCCGCGGGCATCGGGGGAGCGGCGTCCTGCAGCTTGGTCAGGGCCGCCCGGTAGGGGCCGGCGACCTCCTCCGGCAGCGCAGCCTCGAAGACGGACAGCACCTGCCCGAACTTCATCGCCCCGCCCTTGAGCTCGCCCAGGACCTTGAACAACTGGTCGGCGGTGGCCTGCTGGAGCTCGGCCGTCACCACGTCGGCCGACCGGCCGCCGATCCGCTTGCCCAGGCCGAGCGTGGCTCGACCCGCGATCCCCAGGGGCAGGGCGGCGAGCCGTGCCGTGCGGGTCACTGCCTTGCGCGGAAGATCGCTCACCCGGGCCTCCATTCACACGCCCACGGCACCCCGTCCTCGGGGGCCGACCATCACTACGCCATTGTGCCCGCTGACCTCCCCGGCCCCGGCCCGGATCTCCGGACCCGCCGAGCCGGGCGCCGGTCGGCCGAAGCCGTCGTGCGGCCCGGCGGCGACGCCGCCGACCACCGGAACTCCTGAAGGGCGGTCAGGAGCTCGGACGCGCCCGGCCGCGCGGGCCGGGCCGCGACTGCCGGGGACGCTCCCGCCCGGGCGTCGGCCCGCCGCAGGGGCAGGCCCGAGCCGTGCGGGAACGGCACCTGCGGCCGCCGCGAGTGCCGCGCCGGTCTCGGACGACCGGCCCCGGCCCCGGCCGGCCGCGGAAGGTCGTCCCATGGTGGGCGATCCGCCCGGCCGGCGCGACTGTGATTCGGGTCACACTGCCCGGAGTCCGGGCGGGGCCTCAGCCCGGCGGCAGGGGCTGCCAGAGGCAGCCGCAGTCCGGATGCCCCTTCAGCCGGAGCCGGCGGGCCATGCCGTCCGCCGCCGAGACCTCGCACCAGCCGTTCACGCTGGGCGCGCGGAGTCCGTCGAGGTGGAGCCCGACGTGCAGGGAGGCGAGGCCGGCCACGGCGGTGGCGAGCGCCGTGTCGCAGGCCGGGGTGCGGGCCCGGCCGGGGCCCTCGTCGGCGAGCTGGGCGAGCAGCCGCGGCCAGGCCGCGTCCTCGTCCTCGCGGGCGAGCACCAGGCAGTGGCCGCAGGCCGAGCGGCCCGGCACCACCAGCGGGCCGACCACGCCGATCTCCTCGACCACCCCGACGTACAGGTGGGGGACGCCGCTGCGCAGCAGCTGCCGTGCGGCGTGCGTGCCGCCGGCGAAGGCGCCGCTGCCGTCCCGGGGCGCCAGCACCACCAGGTCGGGCGGGCGCCGCTCGGGGTCGTGCCGCGGGCCCGCCGGTGCCCGCCGGGCCGAGGCCCGGTCGACGGCCTCGCGGGCGGCGGTGGCCCGCAGCCGTCCGACGTCGGAGGCCGGCAGCCCGGCGGGGGAGCAGTCCCCGGGCCGGACGCGGCCGTGGTCCGCCACGGTGACCGTGCCGGTGCCGCCCGCCGCGAGGACGGCGGCGATCGCCGCGCCGACCCGCCCGGCGCCGTGGACCTCGACCCGCCGTTCGCCGCGCCGGGCCAGCACGGCGGGCCCGGCGCCCGGGCCGGAGTGCACCAGCGAGAGAGAGGCGAGGTCGGGGCCGAGCAGCTCCCGGAGCGGCTGCGGGAAGCAGGCCAGCGCGGCGCCCGCGGCGTCGGGGTCGTCGAGCAGCCCGGTCCGCTCCAGCCGGTCGAGCAGGGCGCCGGCCGGCTCCCGCCCGAGGCCCACCCGCTCGCCGGCCTCCAGCAGGGCGGCCCGGTCGCGCGTCCCGTCGAGCAGCTCCAGGAAGTCGCGCAGCATCGCGTCCACGTTGTCGAGCACCCCGGCGTAGCGCTGGACGGTGCCGAACTGCAGGGTCTCGGAGTCCCGCCAGCCGCGGGACAGGGCGGGCTTCAGGGCGAGGCGCACGGCGGCCTCCCTTCCGATCGTTTCCGGACGGCTGTCGGCAGCATGCCCGACCGGTCGGCTCCCGTGCGCCGGGTTGTCCACAGGCCCGGCCTCATGATCACAAGATCCGTTCGCACGCCCTGTGGATAACCCGCCGGTCGGTCCGGGGTCGGGTTCCGGACACCTGCCGTCGGCTTTTCGTTCCCGATCACTCCACGAAAGATTTCGGCCACGGCAGCGGACTTCTGTCAGTGATACCGGGTAACGTCGTGTGCCATGGCAGCCGAACGGGACTCCCATCCCCCGGCGTCGCGTCGGCGTGCCCGTGCAGCGTCCGGGTCGCAGGTGGCGGCGCCGAGCACGCGCGGGCGCCCGGACCAGCGGCCGAGCTCCGCGGACGCCCCGTCGTCCGCCCCGCACGTGGACGGCCACGCCGACCGGTACCCCGACCGCTCCCGGGTCGAGGTCCGCCGCAGCGCCCGCCGCAGCCGCACCGTCTCCGCGTACCGCGAGGGCGACCGCACCATCGTGCTGATCCCCGCCCGGATGTCGCACGCCGAGGAGCAGCGCTGGGTCGCCCAGATGCTGGAGAAGCTGGCCGCCCAGGAGAGCCGCCGGGTGCTCGGCGACGACGCCCTGGCTGCGCGGGCGCGGGAGCTGTCCGCCGCCTACCTCGGCGGCCGGGCCCGGCCGCTGCAGGTCCGCTGGGTCACCAACCAGAACTCGCGCTGGGGCTCGTGCACGCCCAGCGAGCGGACCATCCGGCTCTCCCACCGGCTGCAGGGCATGCCGGAGTACGTCGTCGACTACGTGCTGCTGCACGAGCTGGCCCACCTGCTGGTGCCGGACCACGGGCCCGCCTTCTGGGCGCTGCTGGAGGCCTACCCGCGCACCGAGCGGGCCCGCGGCTACCTGGAGGGTGTGGTGTCGGCGGCCCGGCTGCCGCACATCCCCGGGGCCCGGCACGCCGGGCCGCAGGACCCGGACCCCGCCGCCTCCTGCGGCTGAGCAGGCCCACCCGGGGGCAGGCCGGGCCGGCCGCCCGGACACGCGGAAGGGGCGCGGACCATACAGGTCCGCGCCCCTTCGCCGTGTCGCGCCCCGGCGTCAGCCGGTCAGCTTCCGCGCCCGAGCCACCAGGTCGCGCACCGAGTGGTCGGTCAGCTCGGGCAGGCGGTCGTAGTCGAACCAGCGCAGGTCCAGCGACTCCTCGCTGATCAGCGCCTGCGCCCCGGGCGGGGCGACCGCGATGTACTGGACGTCCAGGTGGGTGTTCTCCGGCTGGTCCTTGCCGGTGCAGCGGACCTGGTGCCGGTCGAGCTTGGCCGGCACCGGCAGGCCGTCCACGGCCAGCAGCACGAGGTCCGGGATGCCCGACTCCTCGGTGGCCTCGCGCAGCGCGGCCGAGGCCAGGTCGCGGTCGCCCGGCTCGCAGTGGCCGCCCATCTGCAGCCACCGGCCGACCTTGGGGTGCAGCGTGAGCAGCACCCGCCCGGCGGCCGGGTCGACGACCGCGGCGCTCGCGGTGATGTGCGCGGGCAGGCAGGAGCGGAACAGGCCCCCGGGCTGCTCGGCGAGGTGGGCGAGGTAGTCCCGGCGCAGCAGCTCCTGCTCCGGGTCGGCCGGGCGCCAGCGCTCCAGGGTGGCGACGGCGTCCGCGTGCAGGGCGGAGGAGCCCGTCTCGGTGAGCGTCATGCGGTGGGCTCGCCCTTTCCGTCCTCGTCGTCCTTCTTCTGCAGGTCCGGCTTTCCGGTGCCCGGCTCGGCCGGCTTCGAGGCGCCCGGCGCGCCGCCCGCGGCGGCCTCGCCGAGCAGCTTGTCGATCGCGGCGAAGTCGAGACCGCCCTCCAGACCGTCGGCGGCGTCCCGGTGCACGAAGGCGTCCGGGTCGTCCAGGTCGGCGGCGGTGGGGAGCATGTCGGGGTGCTGCCAGAGGTCGTCGCGGCCCTCGATGCCCCGGGCGTCGGCGAGCAGCGCCCAGAGCCGGGAGGCGTCGCGCAGCCGGCGCGGGCGCAGCTCCAGACCGACCAGGGTGGCGAAGGTCTGCTCGGCGGGCCCGCCGGCCGCACGGCGGCGGCGGACGGTCTCGCGCAGCGCCGCGGCCTGCGGCAGGTGCGGCTCGGCGGCGGCGTGGACGACCGCGTCGACCCAGCCCTCGACCAGCGCGAGGGCGGTCTCCAGGCGGGCGAGTGCGGCCTTCTGCTCGGGGGTGTCCTCGGGCTGGAGCAGGCCGCCGGCCAGCGCCTCCTGGAGCGCCTCGGGGTTGCTCGGGTCGAGCTGGCCGACCAGCTCCTCCATCCGGGAGGTGTCGACCTTGATGCCGCGGGCGTAGGCCTCGACGGCGCCGAACAGGTGGGCGCGCAGCCACGGCACGTGGGCGAAGAGGCGCTGGTGGGCGGCCTCGCGCAGGGCGAGGTAGAGGCGGACCTCGTCGGCGGGGACGTTCAGGCCCTCGCCGAACTCGGCGATGTTCTGCGGCAGCAGCGCGGCCCGGCCGGCCGGGGCGAGCGGGAGGCCGACGTCGGTCGAGCCGACCACCTCGGCGGCGAGCGCGCCGAGCGCCTGGCCGATCTGGGTGCCGAACATGGCGCCGCCCATGGAGCGCATCACGCCCATCAGCGGGCCGGCCATGGCCTGCATCTCCTCGGGCAGCACGCCGCCCATGGCGTTGCCGACCCGCTCGGCGACCGGGTCGACGAGGTCCTTCCAGACCGGGAGGGTGGCCTCGATCCACTCGGCGCGGCTCCAGGCGACGGCGGTGCCGGCGCCGGAGGGGAACTCGGTGGCGCCGTCCAGCCAGAGGTCGGCGAGGCGCAGCGACTCGTCGACGGCGGAGCGCTCGGCCGCGCTCACCGACCGGTCCTTGCTCTTGCCCTCGGCGGGCTCGGCCACCACGGTCTGCCGGGCGATGTCCTTGGCGAGGTCCCAGTTCACCGGGCCGCCCTCGAACGAGAGCATCTGCCCGAGCTGCTGGAACGCGGCGCCGAGGTCGTTGGGGTTGAGGCCGCCGAACATCGCCGCGAACGGGTTGTCGGCTCCACCGGGGGCACCGGGTGTGCCGGGGCCGCCGGGCATGCCCATCCCGAACAGCGCGCCGAACGGGTTCCCGCCGGCGAAGCCGAACGACTGCGGGCCGCCCTGCTCCTTCTTCTGCTCGTCGCCGGGCCCGCCCTTGGCGTCCTCGGGCTTGGCCTTGCCGTCCTCGGGCTCCTCTGGCGGAACGCCGAATCCGAAGGGAAGGTCGCTCACGGGGTCCTCGATCCGGTCGGCCGTCATGCGGGTGGTGGCGGTAAGTCTGCGGGCCCGGGGCGGTCGGCGGAGCGGGGGAACTCGCGGCCGGTGGGCGGCTCCCGCGCGGCTGGCCCGCGCCGGGTGCACCGCCGGGCCTCCGCCTCGGGCAGGATGGACGTACGTGACACACGTACGTACGCACATAAGCTAACCGTGGAGGATGGCCGGTGAGTTCCCCGCCTTCGGACGTTCGCTCTGGGCTGACCGGAGGAGAGGACGCCCCGGACACCACGGCGTCGCCGCCTCCAGCCTACGGCGGAAGACCGCTGACCGTGGCCGTCACGGGTGCCGCCGGAGTGCTCGGCGAGCGCGTCGCGGCCCGCCTGGTGGCCTCGCCGGGGGTCAGGAAGGTCCTCGCGGTCGACGACCGCCGGGGCGAGGTGCCGGGCGTGCAGTGGCGCATTCTCGACGTTCGCGACCCCGCGGTGGCCGAGCGGCTGGCCGGCGTGGACGTGGTGGTCCACCTGGCGATGGACCTCGGGATGGAGTCCGACCCGCGCGCCCGCAGCGCCTACAACGTGCGCGGTGCGCAGACCGTGCTGACCGCCGCCGCGGCGGCCGGCGTGCACCGGGTGGTGCTCTGCACCTCGGCGATGGTCTACGGCGCGCTGGCCGACAACGAGGTGCCGCTGGCCGAGGACTCCGAGCTGCGGGCCACCGAGGAGGCCTCGCTGGTCGGGGACCTGCTGGAGATCGAGCGGCTGGCCCGGCGGGCCCCGCGCGCCCACCCGGGCCTGCAGGTGACGGTGCTGCGGCCGGCCGTGGTGGTCGGGCCGGGCGTCGACACCGTGCTGACCCGGCACTTCGAGGCGCCGCGGCTGCTGGTGGTGGCCGGTTCGCGGCCGTGCTGGCAGTTCTGCCACGTGGACGACCTGGCGGCGGCGCTGGAGTACGCGGCGCTCGGGCTGGTCGAGGGCGAGGTGACGGTCGGCTGCGACGGCTGGCTGGAGCAGGAGGACGTGGAGCGGCTGTCGGGCATCCGGCGGATGGAGCTGCCGGCCTCGCTGGCGCTCGGCACCGCGGCCCGGCTGCACCGGCTCGGTCTGACCCCCGCACCGGCGGGCGACCTCGCCTACACCATGTACCCGTGGGTGGTCTCCGGCAGCCGGCTGCACGAGGCGGGCTGGCGGCCGCGCTACACCAACGAGCAGGTGCTGGCCGAGCTGCTGGCCCAGGTCTCCGGCAAGCACGCGGTGGCCGGTCGCCGGCTGGGCGGCAAGGAGGCCGCGACCAGCCTGGGTGCGGCCGGGGCGACGGTGGCGCTGGTCGGTACGGCGGCGCTGGTCCGGCGGGCGCGCAAGCGGCGCCGCTTCTGAGGCCGCGGGCCCGGGCCTGCCCGCCCCCTTGAGCCCGGCCGCCGGGGGCCCGCCCGGACCCGGCCGCCCGGGCCTGCCCGCTGACGCGGACCGCTGGGCCGCCGGGGGCCGGGCGGCCCTTTTCGGCTGCTCCGGCGCCCCGGGCGCGCGCCCGGAAACCGCGCGCCCTTCTCACGATGCGAAATTTCGCAATCGTGATACGGAAGCCCCTTGCCGGAACCCGCTCCGGATGGGGAATCATGGGGGGCATGTCCGAGAACCACGACCCCATCCGCCTGCTCGCCGTCCGCGACACCCCGCTCTCGCTCGACGAGGTGTACGAGGCGGTGGGCGACGACGCGGCCGGTGGCACGACCGTCTTCGTCGGGACGGTCCGTGACCACGACGGCGGCAAGTCGGTGGCCGCGCTGGAGTACAGCTGCCACCCCACGGCCGAGCAGGAGATGCGCCGGATCGCCGAGAAGGTCGTCGCCGACTTCCCGGTCAAGGCGCTCGCCGCGGTGCACCGCATCGGACGGCTGGAGATCACGGACAAGGCCGTGATCGTCGCCGTCTCCTGCGCCCACCGCGGTGAGGCCTTCGCCGCCGCCCGCCGGCTGATCGACGACCTCAAGCACGAGGTGCCGATCTGGAAGCACCAGGTCTTCTCCGACGGCGAGGAGGAGTGGGTCGGCGCCGGAAGCTGCTGACCTGCACGAACACCGTCGGCACGCAGGCGCGCCGGGCCCTCACTCGAACGGGTGTGGGCCGCTGCGCCGAATACTCCTTGGCAGTGAGCCGATCGGCTGTCCCGTAACCCGGACGGCGCCGCCCGCGTTGTCCGCCGGGGTGGTTAATCTGCTCATAGACACGACGAGCTGGGAGTACTGACATGGCTGCGCTCGCCTGGCTGATCATTCCGGTTGTCGCCGCACTGCTCGCCACCGTCTGGGCGGGCTGGGCCCAGCGGGCTCCGCGGGCCACCGGGGACCCCGCCTCCCTCGCCGAACACCGGCGCTTCATGGCCGCGATGGAACGCACCACCGCCGATGCCGGCCGGAGCGAGGGCTCGGGCCGGTAGCCCGGGGGGCGCCGCGTCACCCGCGTCCCGTACTGTCGAGGCATGCCACGCCGCTCTGCGACGATGCTCGCCGCCACCCTGCTGCTCATAGCGCTGCTCTGCGTCTCGGTGCTGATGAAGGTTCCGTACACCGAGATGAGCCCGGGGCCGACGTACAACACGCTCGGCGTGCAGGAGAAGACGGGCACACCGGTGATCACCGTGACCGGCCACGAGTCGTACCCGGTGAGCGGGCACCTCAACATGACCACCGTCCAGGTCACCGGCGCCAAATACGAGCCCAGCCTGGTCAACGCGGTGGTCGGGTGGCTGCGGGACGACGTCCTGGTGGTGCCGCACGACAACGTCTACCCCAAGGGGCAGACGGACGCGGACGCCAAGAAGCAGAACGCCGAGGAGTTCGCGCTCTCCGAGGACCACGCGCGCACGGCGGCGCTCACCCAGCTCGGCATCCCGGTCGGCAACGAGCTGATCGTCCAGTCGGTCACCGCCGGCGCCCCGGCCGAGGGCCGGCTGCACGCCGGGGACCGGATCGTCGCCGTGGACGGCGCGCCGGTGACCGACGCGGAGGGCGTGGCCAAGGCGGTCACCAAGCACCAGCCCGGCGAGTCGGTGGTCTTCACCGTGGTGCCGATGGCCAAGGACGCCGCCAAGACCGATCCGTCGGCGGCCCGCACCGACATCACCGTGCCGACCGTGAAGTCCCCGGACACCGGCAGCGCGATGGTCGGCATCCGCCCCGGTGTGCGGCACACCTACCCGTTCCAGATCGACATCGGCCTGCAGGACGTGGGCGGGCCCAGTGCCGGCCTGATGTTCTCGCTCGGCATCATCGACAAGCTGACGCCCGAGGACCTCACCGGCGGCCGGTTCGTCGCGGGCACCGGCACCATCGACGACGCCGGCAAGGTCGGCCCGATCGGCGGGATATCCATGAAGCTGATCGCCGCCCGGGACGCCGGGGCCGAGTACTTCTTCACCCCGGCCGCGAACTGTGCCGAGGCCGGCAAGAACACCCCGTCCGGGCTGACCCTGGTCAAGGCCGAGACGCTGGACGGCGCGCTGAAGTCGCTGGAGCAGATCCGCTCCGGCCGGACCTCCGCGCTGCCGTCCTGCGCCAAGTAGCCGCCGTCCTGCGTCGGGTGGCCGGGCGGCCCCGGCCGTCCGGGATCAGGCGAAGGTCGCCAGCAGGGCCTCGGTCAGGCCCGGCACCAGGTCGGGGCCGGTCAGCACCTCGCGGGCGACGTCCTTCGACCGCAGCCGCAGGGCGATCTCCTTCTTGCCGTCGCGCAGCACGGCGGCGGTGATCCGCACCTCCTCGCGCTTGGGGTGGTTGGCCACCCACTCGGCGAGCTGGGCGTCGCTGGCGTTGCGCGGGCGGGACTGCTCGGCGCCCGGCGGCAGCATGAGCCGCTCGACCACCAGGGCGCAGCCGGCCACGGCGTCCGGCCAGGCGATGGTGCCGAGGAACTTGTCGAGCTCCATGCCGGCCGGCAGCTCGTCCTGCTCGATCGGGGTGAGCCCGGCCTCGTCGCTGTCGGCGAGGCCGAGCTGCTTCGCGATCCGGGGGTCGGCCTTGCGCAGCGCGGCGCTGTCCACCAGGGCGAACAGGCGGGCCGGGAGGTCCCAGCCGAGGGTGGCGGCGTACTCGTCGATCTCCAGGGCGGCCCGGGTCAGCGGGCTGGCAGCCGGGAGCTTGGAGACGTCGTCGGGGGAATTGGAGACATCGGACATGCCTCAATCCTCACACGCCCGGCCCCCCGGGCGGCGCCACGGCTCCTGCGGGGTCGGAGTAACCGTCTGCTAACGGTGGGAACTCGGCCAAAGCCTGGTTTAGTTTCACTGACGACCGACCGACTCCAGACGACACAGCCGAGGTGCCACCGTGGTCTTCCAGATGCCGGAACGCTCAGGGCCGGGATTCCGGCGAAGGGTAGGCCCGCCCTCCCGGCGTGCGCGGGTGCTCCTGCTGACCCTGGGCGTACTCGCGGTGCTGTTCCTGCTGTTCGTCATGTTCTCCGGGTTCTGGACCGACTGGCTCTGGTTCAAGTCGGTCCACTACTCCTCGGTGTTCACCACCCAGCTGTGGACGAAGATCGGCCTGTTCGCCGTGTTCGGCCTGTTCATGGCGGTGATCGTCGGCTTCAACCTCTGGCTGGCGCACCGGCTGCGGCCGCCGCTGTCGGCGATGTCGGTGGAGCAGCAGAGCCTGGACCGCTACCGGTCCGGGCTGGCGCCGTTCAAGCGCTGGGCGCTGATCGGGATCTCGCTGGTGATCGGTCTGGTGGCCGGCGCCGCGGCCTCCGGCCAGTGGCGGACCTGGCTGCTCTGGACCAACGGGACGTCCTTCGGCGTGAAGGACGCGCAGTTCGGCATGGACGTCTCCTTCTACGCCTTCGAGCTGCCGTTCTACGAGTTCGTGCTCGGCTTCGCGTTCAGCGCGGTGATCGTCTCGCTGCTGGCCTCGGTGCTGGTGCACTACCTGTACGGGGGCCTG
Source organism: Kitasatospora sp. NPDC090091 (assembly GCF_044747365.1). Taxonomy (NCBI): domain Bacteria; kingdom Bacillati; phylum Actinomycetota; class Actinomycetes; order Kitasatosporales; family Streptomycetaceae; genus Kitasatospora; species Kitasatospora sp. NPDC090091. The sequence goes on along the minus strand of NZ_JBIVDY010000005.1, from coordinate 280,906 downwards.
CGGCTGCAGGGCCCGGGCCGCCGGGCCAGTGCCGGTGCGCAGGGCCACCTCGCGGTGCTGCTCGGCGTCTTCGTGCTGCTGAAGGCGGCGGCGTACTGGCTGGACCGGTACGCGCTGGCGGTGAAGACCGGTTCGTACAAGGGCGTCGGCGGCTGGACCGGCCTGCGCTACGTGGACGCCAACGCGTTCCTGCCGGCCAAGACCATCCTCTTCTTCGTCGCGATCATCTGCGCGGTGCTCTTCTTCCTGACCCCGATCCGCCGCACCTGGGCCCCGGCCCTGATCGGCCTCGGGCTGATGGTGCTGTCGGCGGTGCTGATCGGCGGGGTGTACCCGGCGATCGTGCAGCAGTTCCAGGTCAAGCCGAACGAGCAGGCCAAGGAGACGCCGTACATCCAGAAGAACATCGACGCGACGCGGCAGGCGTACGGGATCGCGGACAGCCAGGTCACCACGTACAACCCGGCGAACGCGACCAACGCGGACGCGCTGAAGCCGGACGCCCAGACCATCACGGACATCCGGCTGCTCGATCCGAACGTGGTCGGCCCGACGTTCCAGCAGAACGAGGCGCTGCGCAAGTACTACGCCTTCCCCAAGTCGCTGGACGTCGACCGGTACGGCGCCCAGGACACCGTGCTGGGCGTGCGCGAGCTGGACCTCAACGGCATCCAGCGGAACTGGATCAACGACCACTTCAACTACACCCACGGCTACGGCGTGATCGCGGCCAAGGGCAACCAGGTGGACTCCAACGGCAACCCGGTCTACACCGAGTCCGCGCTGCCCACCAAGGGTGCGTTCGGCCCGTACCAGCAGCGGGTCTACTACGGCGAGAAGACCACGACGTACTCGATCGTCGGCGGCGGCTACCAGGACATCGACTACACCGCCGAGGACGGCACCCCGGTGCACTCCACCTACGACGGCGGCAGCGGTGTCTCGCTGTCCAACCCGCTCACCCGGGCCGCGTACGCGGTGAAGTTCGCCGAGCCGCAGATCCTCTACTCCAGCGCGATCAAGGACGGCGCGAAGGTCATCTACGACCGCACCCCCAAGGAGCGGGTCGAGAAGGTCGCTCCCTGGCTGTCGATCGACGCCGACCCGTACCCCGTGGTGCAGGCGGGCCCCAACGGCCAGCCGGGCAAGGTGGTCTGGGTGCTGGACGGCTACACCACCTCGGACGGCTACCCGTTCTCGTCCAAGACGACGCTGGGCGACGTCACCAAGGACTCGCTGACCAACCAGCGCGGTGAGCTGCTGACCGCCGCCAACCAGGTCAACTACATCCGCAACTCGGTCAAGGCCACCGTGGACGCGTACACCGGCGAGGTGACGCTCTACCAGTGGGACGAGAACGACCCGGTGCTGAAGACCTGGATGAAGGCGTTCCCGGACACCGTCAAGGCGAAGGCCGAGATCCCGGACACGCTGATGCCGCACCTGCGGTACCCGCAGGACATGTTCAAGGTGCAGCGCGACCTGCTCGCCGAGTACCACATGACCGACGCCGGCGGCTTCTTCAACGGCACCGACATCTGGCAGGTGCCGGCGGACCCGACCACCAACACCAACGAGGTCCAGCCGCCGTACTACCTGACGGTCCGGATGCCCGACGCCAAGGCCGCGAGCTTCTCGCTCACCACGTCGTTCACGCCGAGCGGGCGCGACAACCTGGCCGCCTTCATGTCGGTCAGCGCCGACCCGGGCCCGGACTACGGGAAGATCCGGATCGCCAAGATGGAGACCGACTCCCGGGCGCTCGGGGCGAAGCAGGTCCAGGCGAAGTTCAACTCGGACCCGCTGGTGGCCAACCAGCTCACCCTGCTGAAGACCGGTACCGACTCCGACATCGAGTACGGCAACCTGCTGACCCTGCCGGTCGGCGGAGGCCTGCTCAACGTCGAGCCGGTCTACCTGATCGGCCGCAGTGCCAAGGTGCCGGTGCTGAAGAAGGTGCTGGCGACCTACGGCAACGAGAACGCGGTGGTCGCGGTCGAGGACAACCTGGAGAAGGCGCTGGCCAAGGTGCTCGGCGGTGCGGTGACCGGGGCTCCGGCCACGCCCACCGCGCCCGGCACCAATACGCCGACCACCCCGGTCACCCCGACCACGCCCACCACCCCGACCGCGCCCGGCACTCCGGTCTCGCCGGACCTCCAGAAGGCGATCGCGGACGTGGTGAAGGCGCACAACGACAGCGACGCCGCCGCGAAGAGCGGTGACTGGGTGGCCTACGGGCAGGCCCAGAAGGCGCTGGGCGAGGCGATCAAGGCGATGGAGGCGGCACAGCAGAAGGGCGGTGCCACCCCCGCGCCGAGCGGTACGCCGACCGGCGCGCCGAGCGCCGCACCCAGCACCGCGCCGACGGGCACGCCGGCTCCGGCCCCGACGGGCACGCCGACCGCGAGCCCCTGAGCAGCGACAACCGATTCCTGTTCCACCTCGCACCCGTGCTATGGTTTAACCACCGACGCGGGGTGGAGCAGCTCGGTAGCTCGCTGGGCTCATAACCCAGAGGTCGCAGGTTCAAATCCTGTCCCCGCTACTCAGTAGCACGAAGGCCCGGAGGATCTCCTCCGGGCCTTCGGCGTTCCCCCGTGTCGTCACCGGGGGGAGTGTGGGCCCGCTCCGGTACTATCGACCGTCGCCAACGACGCCGGCATCGGGGTTTGTGGGACCGAACTGTCGGGAAATCGACAAAGCGCCGAAGCAATTTCGTCGGCTTCGGGTCCGCCCCGCCGAATTCGGCCGGGGCAGGTGTACGCGGGTTGCGGGTGATGCGACGATGGGACACATGGGGGACGTTGCACGGCCGCTGACCGGCCGTCGGTTCGGGCACGTCGCCTCGGGATCCCGCCGGCCGCAGGCTGGGGGATGCTGCCGCGACACTCTGGGGGAGCGGGAGTCGGCATGAGGCTGATCGGCAGGAACGGACCAGGAGCCAAGCCCGCTGCGGCCACCGAGGCGGACACCGACGCCTGGGCGGAGAGCCCCGAGAACCACCCCGGCGCCCTGCCCGCGCAGCGCACCAGCGGACTGTCCGAGCGCCGGCCGAGCGGCTACGGCCCCGACAGCCTGGTGCACGTCTCCGCCCGTCACTTCACCGCCGCCATCGGCCCGTACGGCGCGATGACCGAGCCGGCCGACGGCGCGGACGCGGCCGGCGCCGACGGGATCGACTCCACCAGCTTCGAGACCGCGCTGGCCGCGCGCGAGCAGGCCGCCCTGGAGGCCCGGCACCGTCAGGCCGCCGACGACGGCGACCCGGAGGCCGCCAGCCGGCTGGGCACCCTGCTGCTGCGCCGCGGCGACCTCGAGGACGCCGAGCCGTACCTGCGCAGCGCCGCCGCGGCCGGGCTGCGCGCCGCCGCCAACAACCTCGGGGTGCTGCTGCACCAGCAGGGCCACCGGGCCGAGGCCGCGCAGTGGTGGCGGCAGGCCGCGGTGGCCGGCAGCGCGCCCGCCGCGCACGCGCTCGGCCTGCAACTGCGGGACCAGGGCGAGGAGGAGGCCGCCGAGTACTGGCTGCACTTCGCCGCCGACCACGGCCACCCGCTGGGCGCCTACGCCCTGGGCGACCTGATGGAGCACCGGCGGGACGTGCGCGCCGAGCGATGGTTCAAGGTGTCCGCGGACGCCGGGCACCGCGAGGCCGCCTACCGGCTGGCCCGGATGCGCGAGGCCGCGGGGGACAAGGAGACCGCCGAGACCTGGTACCGCACCGCCGCCGCGCGCAGCCACGCCCGCGCCGCGCTGCGGCTCGGCGTGCTGCTGGAGGAGCGGGCCCGGACCGACGAGTCGCTGCTGGACGAGGCCGCCCGCTGGTACCGGCAGTCGGCGCAGAACGGCGAGCCGCGCGCGGCCTGCGCGCTCGGCTTCCTGCTGCGCGACGCCGGCGACCTCGCCACCGCTGCCGAGTGGTGGCAGGAGGCCGCCGAGGCCGGCGACGGCAACGCCGCCAACGCCCTGGGCGCGCTGCACGCCTCCCGCGGCGAGGCCGCCGAGGCCGAGCGCTGGTACCGCAGCGCGCTGGACGCCGGCGACCAGAACGGCGCCTTCAACCTGGGCCTGCTCTGCGCCGGCGCCGGGCGCGACCAGCAGGCCGAACAGTGGTACCGCCGCGCCGCGTACGCCGGGCACCGGGAGGCCTGCAACGCGCTGGCCGTGGTGCTGCTCCAGCGCGGGGACGAGTCCGGCGCCGAGCCGTGGTTCTCCAAGGCCGCCGAGGCCGGCAGCGTGGACGGCGCCTTCAACCTCGGCGTCCTGCACGCCGGGCGCGGCGAGCACCGGCAGGCGCAGGAGTGGTACGCGCGGGCCGCGGCCGAGGGCCACGGTGAGGCGGCGCTGCAGCTCGCGGTCGTCCAGGAGCAGCGCGGCAACCTCGCGGGCGCGCTGGAGCGCTACCGGCAGGCCGCGGCCGGCGGTTCGGCCGAGGGCGCGTTCCGGCTGGCCTCGGTGCTGGACCGGCGCGGCGACGCGGACGAGGAGGCCGAGCACTGGTACGCGGTGGCGGCCGACGCCGGGCACCGCCGGGCGCAGGTGCGGATGGGCGTCCGGGCGGCGGAGCGCGGGGCGCTGGAGATCGCGGAGAGCTGGTACCGGCGGGCCGCCGAGGCGGGCAGCCGCAGTGCGGCCTTCAACCTGGGCCTGCTGCTGGCCCGGCAGGACAGCGAGGCCGAGGCGATGCTCTGGTACACCCGGGCTGCCGACGCCGGCCACGGCCGGGCGGCGCTGCGGCTCGCCCTGCTGGCGCTGCGCCGGGGCGAGCCGGTGCAGGCGGAGAACTGGTGCCGCCGGGCGGCGGACTACGGTCCGGCGGAGGTCGCCGAGCGCGCCGGCCGGCTGCTGGGCGCGCTGCACGCCGAGCTGAGCGCCTGACGGGCGGTCGCGAGAGCGGGGTGCGGGCCGTCGGGGGCCCGGCTGTCAGGGTCTGTTCGTACAGTCCGGGCAGAGCCCGCGGTAAGTGATCTCGGCTCCGGAGAGGGCGAAGCCGAACCGCTCGGAGTCGGGCAGCGCGGCCAGCGGGTCGCCCTGCGGATGGACGTCGCGGATCGCGCCGCAGCCGGAGCAGACCAGGTGCTGGTGGGCGTGGTGCGCGTTGGGGTCGTACCGCTTGGCCCGGCCGTCGGTGGCGACCTCCAGGACCTCGCCGAGGCAGACCAGCTCGCCGAGCGTGTTGTAGACCGTCGCGCGGCTGATCTCGGGCAGCCGCTCCACGGCGCGGGCGTGCACCTCGTCCGCGGTGAGGTGCACGTGTTCACCGTTCAGGACCTCGGCCACGACCCGGCGCTGCGAGGTCAGCCGCCACCCACGTCCGCGAAGTCGTTCCAGCAGGTCAGTCATGGCTACAGGGTAAGTGACGCTCCGAGATTGGTTCCAGTGTTGACTTAGACAAAGTCCAAGTTAGGATCGAGTCTGTCACGATCGGATCACGCGGATCACGCGGAGGCACCCCTTATGACCACCCAGGACGAGCTGCGCCCCATCCTCACCACGGAGGCGGGTGCCCCCGTCGCCGACAACCAGAACACCGAGACCGCGGGATTCGGCGGTCCGGCGCTCATCCAGGACCAGCAGCTGTTCGAGAAGCTGGCGCACTTCAACCGCGAGCGCATCCCGGAGCGCGTCGTGCACGCCCGCGGCGCCGCCGCGTACGGCACGTTCACGGTGACCGCCGACGTCACCGCCTACACCCGGGCCGCCTTCCTCTCCGAGGTCGGCAAGGAGACCGAGACCTTCCTGCGGTTCTCCACCGTGGCCGGCAACCTCGGCTCGGCCGACGCCGTCCGCGACCCGCGCGGCTTCGCGCTGAAGTTCTACACCGAGGAGGGCAACTACGACCTCGTCGGCAACAACACCCCGGTGTTCTTCATCAAGGACGCCACCAAGTTCCCGGACTTCATCCACACCCAGAAGCGGGACCCGTACACCGGCTCGCAGGAGGCGGACAACGTCTGGGACTTCTGGGGCCTGTCGCCGGAGTCCACCCACCAGGTGACCTGGCTGTTCGGCGACCGCGGCATCCCGGCAAGCTACCGCCACCTCAACGGCTACGGCTCGCACACCTACCAGTGGCAGAACGAGGCCGGCGAGTACTTCTGGGTGAAGTACCACTTCAAGACCGACCAGGGCATCAAGAACCTGACCCAGGACGAGGCCAACAAGCTCGCCGGCGAGGACCCGGACAGCCACCAGCGGGACCTGCGCGAGGCGATCGAGCGCGGCGAGTTCCCGACCTGGACGGTGCAGGTCCAGATCATGCCGGCGGCGGACGCGGCGAACTACCGCTTCAACCCGTTCGACCTGACCAAGGTCTGGCCGCACGAGGACTACCCGCCGATCGAGGTCGGCAAGCTGGAGCTGAACCGCAACCCCGACAACGTCTTCGCCGAGGTCGAGCAGTCGATCTTCTCCCCGGCGCACTTCGTGCCCGGCATCGGCCCGTCCCCGGACAAGATGCTGCAGGGCCGGCTCTTCGCGTACGCGGACGCCCACCGCTACCGCGTCGGCATCAACGCCGACCACCTGCCGGTGAACCGCCCGCACGCCACCGAGGCGCGCAACAACAGCCGTGACGGCCACCTGTACGACGGCCGCCACGGCCGCCAGAAGAACTACGAGCCGAACAGCTTCGGCGGCCCGGTGCAGACCGGCCGTCCGCTCTGGGCAGCCGTCCCGGTCACCGGCGCCACCGGCAACCACGAAGCCCCCTCGCACGCCGAGGACAACGACTTCGTGCAGGCCGGCAACCTCTACCGGCTGTTCTCCGAGGACGAGAAGCAGCGGCTGATCGCCAACCTGGCCGGCTTCATCGCCAAGGTCTCGGCCGACCGCGACGACATCGTCGAGCGTGCGATCGAGAACTTCCGCAAGGCCGACGCCGACTACGGGCAGCGGCTGGAGGCGGCGGTGCGGGAGCTGCGCAAGCAGCAGTAGCACCCCGATGAGCAGCGGGCCCGTTCCGACCAGAAAGCTGGCCGGAACGGGCCCGCACCACTACTCGCCCGCTCGCCTCCGGGGCGCTCCGGCCCGGTGCCGACGGTCGGCGCTCCAACGCCCCTCGTCCCTCGGGTCGTCCTCGCTTCTCCCTTTCGGCACCGGCGCGCCCCTTCGGCTCGGGGCGGCTACTCGCCCGCTCGCCTCAAGGCAGGGCTCGGGGCGGGGCGGCTCAGACGCTGAGGCGGCGCAGGGCCTCGTCGTGGAGCAGGCCGTTGGTGGCGACCGCGTCGGCGCCGCCCGGGCCCGGGACGCCGTCCAGGCCGGTGAAGCGGCCGCCGGCCTCCTCGACGATGATGCAGTTGGCGGCCATGTCCCAGAGCGAGAGCTCGGGCTCGGCGGCGATGTCCACCGCGCCCTCGGCGACCATCATGTAGGACCAGAAGTCGCCGTAGGCCCGGGTGCGCCAGCAGGCCCGGGTGAGGTCCAGGAAGGGGTCGAGCCGGCCCCGCTCCTCCCAACCGGAGAGCGAGGAGTAGGAGAACGAGGCGTCCTCGACCCGGGAGACGCCGGAGACCTGGATCCGGCCGGCCTTGGCCAGGCTGCGGCCGGCGAAGGCGCCGAGGTCCTTGGCGGCCCACCAGCGGCGGTTCAGCGCCGGGGCGGAGACGATGCCGACCACCGGGCGCTCCACGCCGTCCGGGCCGTCCTCCAGCAGGGCGATCAGGGTGGCCCAGACCGGCACGCCGCGGATGTAGTTCTTGGTGCCGTCGATCGGGTCGATCACCCAGCGGCGCGGGCCCGAGCCCTGCAGGCCGAACTCCTCGCCGAGCACCGCGTCGCGCGGCCGGGCGCGCTGCAGCACCCCGCGGACCAGCTCCTCGGCGGCCTTGTCCGCGTCGCTGACGGGGGTGAGGTCGGGCTTGGTCTCGACCTTCAGGTCGAGTGCGCGGAATCGCTCCAGGGTGACCGAGTCCGCCGAGTCGGCGAGGACGTGGGCGAGGCGGAGGTCGTCGTGGTAGTCGGCCATGTCCAAGACCCTAGCGAGCCCACCCGGATCGGGACAGTCGGGCTCGCGGAGCGGACGGCCCCGGTCTCGGACGGGGCGGCGGTCAGTGCGAGCCGCTGAGTTGGAGGCCGATCACGCCGGCGATCACCAGGGAGATCGACACCAGCTTGAGCACGGAGGTGGATTCGTCCAGGAACACCATGCCGTAGATCGCGGTGCCGGCCGCACCGATCCCGGTCCACACCGCGTAGGCCGGGCCGACCGGCAGGCTCTTCAGGGAGAGGGTCAGCAGGCCGAAGCTGCTGAGGGCGAAGACGCAGAAGCTGACGGTGGGCCAGAGCTTGGTGAAGCCCTCGCTGAGCTTGAGGTTGATCGCGAAGCCGGTCTCCAGCAGGCCGGCCAGGATCACCAGGGCCCATGCCATCGCGTCTCTCCCTGTCGATCGACGGGCCGGACCGCGACCCGGCCCGACTTTCCTATGATCGCCAGGCCGGGGCGGTCCGACACCTCGAACACGCGAAAACGCGGGTGCCGACGGGCGGTCAGTCGCCCTCGCGGGTCTCCTTGCTGGCCAGCAGCCGGCGCAGCGAGTAGAGCCGGGCCTGCTCGGCGTGCCCGTCCGCGACCCAGGCGTCCAGCGCACAGTCCGGCTCGTCGTGGCTGCACGCGCGCGGGCAGTCGACGGTGCCGGGCTCCAGGTCGGGGAAGGCGTGGATGACCCGGGACGGGTCGATGTGCGAGAGGCCGAAGGAGCGGAAGCCCGGCGTGTCGATCACCCAGCCCGGGTCGAGCGCCTTCTTCGAGCCCGGCTTGGCGCCCGGGGGTGGCGGCAGCCGCAGCGCCAGCGCCGAGACGGTGGTGTGCCGGCCGCGGCCGGTCACCGCGTTGACGTGTCCGGTGCTCCGCTGCCGCTCCGGCACCAGCGCGTTGACCAGCGTGGTCTTTCCGACGCCGGAGTGCCCGATGAACACCGTGGAGCGGCCGCGCAGGTACGCGCGCACCGCCTCCGCCCCGGTGGTGGCCAGCTCGTCCCGCCTGGTCACCACGTAGGTGATGCCCAGCGGCGCGTACGCCTCCAGCAGCGGGGCCGCCGGTGCGAGGTCCGACTTGGTGAGGACCAGCAGCGGCTCCATCCCGGCGTCGTACGCGGCCACCAGGCAGCGGTCGATCAGCCGGGGCCGGGGCTCCGGGTCCGCCAGGGCGGTGACGATGGCCAGCTGCTCGGCGTTGGCGACGACGATCCGCTCGTACGGGTCGTCGTCGTCCGCGGTGCGCCGCAGGACGGAGCTGCGCTCCTCGACCCGGACGATCCGGGCCAGCGTGTCGGCGTCCCCGGAGAGGTCTCCGACGATGTTGACGACGTCACCCACCACGACGCCCTTGCGGCCCAGCTCGCGGGCCTTCATGGCGACGATCTCGCGTTCCTGCTTCGTCCCGGCGTCCACCAGGCAGGTCAGTCGGCCGCGGTCGACGGTGAGCACCATCGCCTCGGCCGCGTCCTCGTGCTTGGGGCGGATCCGGGTCCGCGGCCGGGAGCCCCGGCGCGCGGGGCGGTTGCGGATGTCGTCCTCGTCGGCGTCCTTGCCGTAGCGGCGCATGTACCCAGTCTCCCGCTCAGCCGCCCGCCACTGCCCCGGTGAGCAGCTCGTCCCACATCTTGGGGAAGTCCGGCAGGGTCTTGGCGGTGGTCGCGACGTTCTCGACCCGGACGCCCTCGACGGCCAGGCCGATCACGGCGGCCGCGGTGGCCAGCCGGTGGTCCTCGTAGGTGTGGAAGACGCCGCCGTGCAGCGTGCGCGGGCGGATCCGCAGACCGTCCTCGGTCTCGGTGACGTCGCCGCCCAGGTCGTTGATCTCCTTGGCGAGCGCGGCGAGCCGGTCCGTCTCGTGCAGCCGCAGGTGCGCGATGCCGTAGAGGTGGGACTCGGAGTCGGCCAGCGCCGCGACCGCGGCGATCACCGGGGTCAGCTCGCCGACGTCGTGCAGGTCCGCCTCGATGCCGTGGATCCGGCCGGTGCCGGTGAACTGCAGGCCCTCGTCGGTGAACTCGCAGACGCCGCCCATCCGGGTGTAGATCTCGCGCAGCTGGTCGCCGGGCTGGGTGGTGTGCTTCGGCCAGTCGCGGACGGTGACCCGGCCGCCGGTGACCAGGGCGGCGGCGAAGAACGGCGCGGCGTTGGAGAGGTCGGGCTCGACCACCATGTCGCGGCCGATCAGCGCGCCGGGGGTGACCCGCCAGACGTCCTTCTCGCCGCCGTCCTCGGGCGCGTCGACCTGGACGCCGGCCAGGCGCAGCATCTCGACGGTCATCCGGATGTGCGGAAGCGAGGGGACCGGGCCGCCGACGTGGCGGACCTCGACGCCGTTGTTGTAGCGGGCGCCGGAGAGCAGCAGCGCCGAGACGAACTGCGAGGAGGACGAGGCGTCCAGCTCGACCGGGCCGCCGTCCAGCGCGCCGGTGCCGTGCACGGTGAGCGGGAACGCGCCGCGGCCGCCGTCGTCGATCCGGGCGCCGAGCGCGCGCAGGGCGTTGATCACGCCGTGCTGGGGGCGCTCGTAGCTGCGCGGGTCGCCGTCGAAGTGCACCGGGCCGTCGGCGAGGACGGCGAGCGGCGGGAGGAAGCGCATGACGGTGCCGGCGTTGCCGACGTCGATCGAGGCCGGGCCGCGCAGCGCGGGGGCGGGGATGACCCGCCAGGCCTCGCCGCCGCCGGTGCCGCCGGTGTCGTTGTTGACCTGCTCCTCGATGCCGACGCCGAGGGCGCGCAGGCCGTCGGCCATCAGCTGGGAGTCGCGGCTGCGCAGCGGGCGCCGCACCCAGCCGGGCTCGTCGGCGAGTGCCGCCAGCACCAGGGCCCGGTTGGTGACCGACTTGGAGCCGGGGATGGTGACGGTGGCGTCAACGGGGGTGGTCGCGACGGGGGCGGGCCACAGGGTCTCGGTCATGGGGCAAGTTTAGGGGCCGTACCGGAACTGTCCCCTCGGCGGCCGGATGGCGGGATGGTGGGGACGGTGCTCAGAACGACGCCGGGCCGTCCGGGAGGAGCCAGTGCGCGCCGACGGCCAGGCAGACGAGTGCGGTGACCAGGAAGAGCGTGACCCAGGCGAGCCCCGGGACGCCGGTGAGCCGGGCCAGCTGGTCGGCGTCGGAGTCGCCGCCCTGGCCGTGGCGGCGCTGGTGCTGCAGCTCCAGCACCGGCCGGACGGCGCCGAACAGCAGGAACCAGCTGCCGAGGTAGGCGAAGCCGGCCTGGACCTCGGGGGTGCCGTACCAGGAGACCAGGAAGAAGGCGGCCCCGGCCAGGACGACGGAGAGGAAGCCGAAGGCGTTGCGGATCCGGACCAGCAGGGCCAGCAGCAGGGCGATGGTCAGCCAGAGCAGCAGGGTGATCCGGTCGGCGGCGAGCAGGCCGGCGCAGCCGAGCCCGAGCAGGGCCGGGGTGATGTAGCCGGCGGCGGCGGTCACCACCATGCCGGGGCCGGTGGGCTGGCCGTAGGAGAGGGTGAGGCCGGAGGTGTCGGAGTGCAGCCGGATGCCGGCCAGCGTGCGGCCGGTGAGGAGGGCGGCGAGGCCGTGGCCGCCCTCGTGGGCGATGGTGACCGCGTTGCGGGTCACCCGCCAGATCGGCCGGGCGGCCACCGCGAGCAGGGCGGCGGCGCCGGTGGCGAGGACGAGCCAGCCGGGCGGGGCGGGCTGGGCACCGGTGACCCGGTCCCACAACGCGCCGATGCTCTGTGCGTCCATGTCCGCTCTCCGCCTCCGTTCACCCGGGCCGGGGGTCGGCGGCCGGGGTGGCAGCCTCCCATGCGGGGACGGCCGGGCGGGAGGCGTCGGTTCGCCCTGTGGAATGAGGAATCGGTGAGAGCGGCGGGCATGGCAAGCTGACGCCATGTGCGGTCGCTTCGCCTCCAGCAGCAAGCCCGAGGACATCGTCGAGCTCTTCGGCGTCCGGCAGTGGGACCCGGCCGAGACGCTGGCCCCCAGTTGGAACGTCGCCCCCACCGAGAGCGCCTTCGTGGTGCTGGACCGGGTGCCCAAGGGGGAGGCGGCGCCGGTGCGGCAGCTGCGGGTGCTGCGCTGGGGCCTGGTGCCGGCCTGGGCGAAGTCGCCCGAGACCGCGGTGAAGATGATCAACGCCCGTGCGGACACGGTGCACGAGAAGCCCTCCTACCGGCAGGCCTTCGCCTCCCGGCGGTGCATCGTCCCGGTCGACGGCTACTACGAGTGGCAGACGGTGCCGGGCGAGCGCGGCAAGCCGAAGAAGAAGCCGTTCTTCGTCTCCCGGGCCGACGGCAGCCCGCTGGCGCTGGCCGGGCTGTACGAGTTCTGGCGCAACCGGGAGGTGCCGGCCGGACACCCGGAGGCCTGGCTGGTGACGTTCACCGTGGTCACCACCGAGGCGGAGGAGCTGCTCGCCCCGATCCACGAGCGGATGCCGCTCTTCCTGGACCGCGAGTCGTTCGACGACTGGCTGGACCCGGGGCTGAGCGACCCGGACGAGCTGCGCCGGCTGCTGATACCCCCGGGGCCCGGCGCCCTGCTGGCCACCCCGGTCTCGCCGGCGGTCGGCAGCATCCGCAACAACGGCCCCGAGCTGACCCGGCCTTGGGACGAGGCCGAGTTCGAGACGACGCTCTTCTGACCCCCGCTCACCCTCTCCCCTTCTCCTGGAGCCCGCGCGCGATGACCACCGAACTCGTTCCGACCCCGGCCGGGGACGCCCGGATCACCCACCACCCGGCGGCCGCCCCGAAGGCGCTGCTGGCGCTCGGGCACGGCGCCGGCGGCGGGATCGGGGCGCGCGACCTGGTCGCGCTGGCCGGGGCGCTGCCGCCGCGGGGGATCTCGGTGGCGCTGGTCGAGCAGCCCTGGCGGGTGGCCGGGAAGCGGCTCGGGCCGGCGCCGAAGACGCTGGACACCGGCTGGACCCCGGTCGCCGAGCGGCTGGCCGGGCCGGGCCTGCCGCTGGTGGTCGGCGGGCGCAGCGCCGGCGCCCGGGTGGCCTGCCGGACCGGTGCGGCCACCGGTGCGGTCGGCGTGGTGGCGCTGGCGTTCCCGCTGCACCCGCCGGGCAAGCCCGAGAGGAGCCGGGCGGAGGAGCTGCTGGAGTCGGGGCTGCCGACGCTGGTGGTGCAGAGCGCGGCGGACCCGTTCGGCGGCCCGGAGGAGTTCCCGGTGCTGCCGGCCGGGCACGAGCTGGTGGCGGTGCCGTACGGCAGCCACGGCTTCGAGGTGCCGAAGCGGGCGCCGATGGGGCAGGACGAGGTGCTGGAGCTGATCACCACGGCGGTCGGCGACTGGGTGCTCGGCCTGCTCTGAGCGCCGGTCCGGTCCGGGCAGTGCACTTTGCCGGGCGTCGGCCTGCTCCGAGCGCCGTCGTGCTCCGAGCGCCGGAGCGCGCCGACCGGACCCGCGCCGGCCGTTGGGAACGGGCGCTCGCCGCCCGCTCGCCCGCCCGAGTGAATACCCGGCCGGGGGCGGGAATGCGGGCGCGGTTCGCATGGTTGACAAGCTCGTCAGCTTGAGTCCCGGTGGAAGGCAGCACAGATGGGTTCGATCGCGTGCCCCGAGCGGCCGGAGGAGCGCGAGGCCGCCACGGCCTTCGCCCCCTCGTGGTCGGAGTGGCTTGTCGCGGGCGAGAAGCCCGTGAGCCCGATATCCTCCCTCTCGGGGCAGCCCGCAGTGGGCGGTCTGCGCCATGCCGAGGAGGTGGGTCCGGTCGTCGGGACCGAGCACGAGACCGAGCCGGGCCGGGGCCCGGAGGAGGGCCTGCCCACGGGCGAGGCGCTCACCGGTGAGGAGCTGGCCGAGGCGATCGGTGAGGACACCTTCCGGGTGTCGGCTGAGGAGACCGAGGAGGCTCGGCGGGAGCGCTTCGAGCGCGACGCCCTGGGCTACCTGGACCCGATGTACTCGGCGGCGCTGCGGATGACGCGCAACCCGGCCGACGCGGAGGACCTCCTCCAGGAGGCGTTCGCGAAGGCGTACGCGTCGTTCCACCAGTTCCGCGAGGGCACCAACCTCAAGGCCTGGCTGTACCGCATCCTCACCAACACGTTCATCAACTCGTACCGCAAGAAGCAGCGGGAGCCCCAGCGCACCGCCGCCGAGGAGATCGAGGACTGGCAGCTGGCCCGGGCCGAGTCGCACATGTCGACCGGTCTGCGCTCGGCGGAGACCCAGGCGCTCGAACACCTCCCGGACAGCGATGTGAAGGACGCCCTCCAGGCCATCCCGGAGGAGTTCCGCATCGCCGTGTATCTCGCGGACGTAGAGGGCTTTGCGTACAAGGAGATCGCGGACATCATGGGTACTCCCATCGGCACGGTGATGTCCCGACTGCACCGCGGCCGCCGTCAGCTGCGCGGCATGCTGGAGGATTACGCCCGCGAGCGCGGGCTGGTCCCGGCCGGCAGCGGGGCAGGGCAGGAAGCGAAGGGCTCGGGCTCATGAGCTGCGGCGATCCGCACGACACCGAGTGTGGCGAGGTCCTCGACCACCTCTATGAATTCCTCGACAACGAGATGGCCGAGGGCGACTACGCCAAGTTGCGCGTGCACTTCGAGGAGTGCTCGCCATGCCTGGAGAAGTACGGCCTGGAGCAGGCGATCAAGGCGCTGATCAAGCGCTGCTGCGGGTGCGACGACACCCCGTCCGACCTGCGCGGCAAGGTGCTGGCCAGGATCGACTCGATCCGGGCCGGGCAGCGCTCCGCCGAGGCGGTGGTGGTCTCCGTCGAGTCGACGGCAGAGCTCCACGGCGAGGCCGGTCCGGGGCGTGCGGCCGGTCCGGGCCGCGAGGCCCGGGACACCGCGGCCGAGCCGGCCGGCGACCAGACCCGGCCGGGCACCCCGGTCGAGGCGGGCGCCCCGGCGGAGTGAGACCGCGCCGCCCGTGTGCGCGGGCGGCCGAGAGAACTGATCGGGCGGCCCCGGAGCGTGTGCTCCGGGGCCGCCCCCTTGCTGCTTGCGTGCGCCGTCACTCGTTCGGGTGAGTTGGCGGTGCGCCAACTGCGGCATTCCGCGATCATGCGTCCCCACGCCGAAACGGCGGCCTATCCTCCTGACGGACACTCACCGCCGGGTCCCCGGTGTGCCGAGTGCCGAGCGGGCCAGGACGCGGGGAGGTCGAGATCGCTACCGACAGGGGAGAGGCGGACCTGCCGCGGGGCGCGGTGGGCTACCTCGTGGCCGTTCCGGTCGCGGCGCTCTGCTGCCTGCTGCCGCTGCTGCCCGTGCCGGGACCGCTCGGCGTGCCGCGCTGGCTCGGCAACCCCGTCGACTGGCCCAAGGTCGGGCTGCTCTCCTTCCTGCACGGCTGCTGGGAGTCGCTCGCCCAGGGGCTGACCACGCCGTGCCTGCGACTGGTCCGGGTGCTGCTGCGCCGGGCGCCGCTGGCCGACCGGCCGCCGGCCCGGCCCTGCGCCAACGCCTTCTTCCCGGTGCTGTTCGCCGGGGTGCTGATGCTGCCGCCGGCTGCCGCCGCGCTGGTCGCGGTGCCGCCCGCCCTGCTCGGCTACGCCGATGCCGACCGCGGGCGGCGGGTCTGGAACGGGGCACAGCTCGGGGTCTCCGCCTTCGCCTCCTCGGCCGTCTTCCACCTGCTCTCCGGCCCGCAGCTGCTGCTCGGCTCCCGGTTCCCGGCCGCGCTGCTGCCCGGGTGCGCCGCGCTCGGCGCGTTCTGCCTGGTCAACAGCGCCCTGGTGAGCGGCATGCTGGTGCTCGCCGAGGGCCGGCGGCCGACCGTGCTGCTGAGCGGGCCGGCCACCGCGATCGGCCTGCCGGTGCTGGTGCACGCGGCCGGCGGGCTGATGGTCGCGGTGCTCTGGCAGGGCCCGTACGGCGCGTTCGCGGCGCTGCTGGCGCTGCTGCCGCTCTCCATCTCGGCCTGGGTGTTCGCCCAGGGCCACCGCGAGCGCGACGCCCACCAGGCCACCGTCCAGGCGCTGGTGCAGGCCGTCGAGATCAAGGACGCCTACACCCGCGGGCACAGCGAGCGGGTCGGCAAGGCGGCCGTGCTGATCGCCGATCAGCTCGGCATGGAGGCCGAGCGGCTGCGCACCCTGCGGTACGCGGGGATCCTGCACGACGTCGGCAAGCTGGGCGTCGCCACCGAGCTGCTGCGAAGAAACGGTCCCCTGACCGACGCCGAGCGGAGGGCGGTGGAGGTGCACCCGGTGCACGGGTACGAGCTGGTCCGCGGGATCGCCTTCCTCGGCGAGGCGCACGCCGGAATCCTGCACCACCACGAGCGGGTGGACGGCCGGGGCTACCCGAGCGGGCTGGTGGGGGAGCAGATCCCGGAGTTCGCGCGGATCATCTCGGTCGCCGACGCCTTCGACTCGATGACCTCCACCCGCTCCTACCGCCGGGGCCGGCCGGTCGCGGAGGCGGTGGCCGAGCTGGAGCGCTGCGCGGGCAGCCAGTTCGACCCGGTGATGGTCCGGGCGCTGGTCGAGGCGCTCGCGGAGCACGACTGGCAGCCGGTGCTGCCGCCGTCCGGCGACTGCATCAAGGCGGTGCCGGACATCCCGCTCGGCGTCCCCGAGCCGGCCCGGGCGGCCCCGCGGCGGGTGCCCGCGCAGGGCGGCAGCGTCCCGACGGCCGGGCCGTCGTGATCGCGGCGACCGGGGGCGCCCGGAGGCCGTCCCGGCGGGCTGCGGGCGGGCCGTTCACCGGGGCGGTGTACGGCGGGGTGGCGGCGGTGCACGGCGCGGCGCTCGCGCTGCCGGCCATGGCCTTCGGAGTGGTCGCGGTGCGCGGGGTGGCCGAGCCTGGGGTGGCGCTGGCCTTCACGGTGCTGATCGCGCTCGGCGAGTGCGTCCGGATCACCCTGCCGGGCGACCGGGAGCAGGCGCCGATCGGCGCGGCCGGCGCGCTGGCGTACGCGCTGCTGGGGCCGCTGCGGGGGCTGCCGACCGGGCACGGGGTGTTCCAGGCGGTCGCGGTGACCGGGGCGGGCCTGCTGCTCGCGCTGCTGCCGGCCCTGCTGCTGCCGCACGGCGCCCGCCGGCACCGGCAGCCGCCCTGGCGCGACCAGGTCCGCCTGGACGGCGCGGCCCGGCGGCTGCTCGGGGCGGGCTTCGCGGCGGCGATCTTCCAGCCGCTCTACCTCAGCGGTGCGGTGGACCGGTTCTCCGCGGACGGGCCGGTGTACGGGGTGTTCCTGACCCTGGTGGCCGCGCTCGCCGCGCTCTGCGACGCCAGCCTGGCTGCGGTGCTGAGGCGGGCCCGGAGCGGGCTGCGGTTCCCGGCGGCGCTGGAGGACGAGCTGCGCTCGCTGTTCGGGATCGGCTCGGCGATCGCCGCGACCGGGCTGCTGGTCAGCCTCGCCGCCGGCGAGGTGGGGCTCTGGGCGCTGCCGCTGTTCTGCGCACCGCTGCTGCTGGCCCAGGTGTCGTTCCGCCGGGCCGCCGCCGTCCGGGCCACCACCGGGCAGACCATCGCCAGCCTGGCCCGGGCCACCGAGGTGGCCGGCTACACCCCGCCCGGGCACGCCCGCCGGGTGGCCGACACCGCGTGCGCGATCGGGCGCGAGCTGGGTCTGGGCACCCGTGAGCTCGCCCTGTTGGAGTACGCGGCGCTGATGCACGACGTCGGGCAGCTGTCGCTGGTCGAGCCGGTGCCGGACGGGGCGACGGCGCTGCTCCCGGACGAGGAACAGCGCCGGATCGCCCGGCTCGGCAGCGAGGTGATCATGCGGACCGGGGTGCCGCGGAAGGTGGCCGAGCAGGTGGCCCGGCTGGCCGACCCCTGGCAGGGCGGCCCGGCCGGAGCGCGCGGCGAGGTGCCGCTGGCGGCCCGGATCATCCGGGTGGCCAACGCGCACGACGACCTGCTGACGGCGGCGCGCGGGCGCGGGGTGGGCGAGGCGGTGGCGCGGCTGGAGGTGCTGGAGGCGCTGCGGCTGGGCCGGGGACGGGTCTACGACGCCCGGGTGGTGGACGCCCTCGTCCGGGTCCGCGGCTAGCGGCCGGTCTTGCGGATCAGGTCGGCCGGAGTGCCGGCCTGCTGGGGTTGAGGCACGGCGGCGGGGCGGGCAGGCTGGGTAGGGGCGGGCGCCGGCGGCGGGGGCAACCACGGCGGTGGGGAGCGCGGGCGGCGGCGGGCGTGGTTGGATGCGGTCGTAGCGTGGAACACCGACCCGGGGTACCGGGCCCGTGACGCGGGAGCGGATACGGGACTTGAGCGGACGACGACGGCAGGGACGAACGTGAGGATCTTCCACCGGGCACGGCACCGGCCGTCCGCCACCTGGCGGCAGACGACCGACCGGGCTTTCACGCTGATCGGCGACGGCCGGTACGAGGACGCGGGTGCGCTGCTGGTGATGGCGGCCGACCTGGAGCCGTGGCTGTCGGACTCCTGGTTCAACCTCGCGCTGCTGCACAAGTTCCGCCGGGACTGGGAGCAGGCGCGGGCGGCCGGGCTGCGGGCGGTGGCGCTGCTGGACCGCGAGCAGGGCGCCCCGGACTGGTGGAACCTGGGCATCACGGCGACGGCGCTGCAGGACTGGGCGCTGGCCCGGCGGGCCTGGCAGGCGTACGGCCTGCGGCTGCCCGGCGGCCCCGGCGCGCAGCCGGACGGGCCGGTGAGCCTGGACCTCGGGACGACCCCGGTGCGGCTCTCTCCGGACGGCGAGTCCGAGGTGGTCTGGGGCCGGCGGCTGGACCCGGCCCGGATCGAGGTGCTGTCGATCCCGCTGCCGTCCTCCGGCAGACGCTGGGGGGAGGTCGTGCTGCACGACGGTGCCCCGCACGGCGAGCGGGTCACCGACGGGGTGGCCTACCCGGTGTTCGACGAGATCGAGCTGTGGGCGCCGTCCCCGGTGCCGACGTACGTGGTGCTGCTGCAGGCCGCGACGGCGGCGGACCGGGACGCGCTGGAGCGGCTGGTCGCGGACGCCGGCTACGCGGCGGAGGACTGGACGTCGTCGGTGCGGCTGCTCTGCCGGGCCTGCTCGGAGAGCCGGATGGCCGCCGACGACGGGCACACCGCCCACCACGATCCGCACGACGACGGCGACGCCGCCCACCCGGGCCACCTGAGCCACCTGAGCCAGGGCGGCGCGGCCGGGATGTCCTGGCTGGTGGAGCGGGAGTGCGGGATCGCGGCGCCGGCCCACCTGGTGCGGACCCTGCTGGACCGCTGGGCGGCGGCCTCCCCGGGCAGCCGGGCATATCGCGATCTCGAAGAGGTCTGCTGAGCGGTCCGCTTACTCTTGATCGGTACACCCAGGCAGTCCACGGAAGCGGAAGATAAGCAGCGATGGCCGAGCAGCACGACCACGACCACGAGCACGATCACGACCACGGGACCGAAGCGGCCAAGCCGGTGAAGGTGGTCGGCGAGGAGCCGGACCTCTCGAAGGGCACCGCACGGCCGATCACCGTGTTCGGCAACCCCGTCCTGCACCGCGAGGTCAAGGACGTCACCGCGTTCGACGGCGAGCTGTCCGCCCTGATCGACGACATGTTCCAGTCGATGTACGCGGCCGAGGGCGTGGGCCTCGCGGCCAACCAGATCGGCGTGGACCTCAAGGTCTTCGTCTACGACTGCCCGGACGACGAGGGCGTGCGCCACATCGGCCACGTGATCAACCCGACGCTGGAGGACTACCCGGCCGACCGCCGCCGGGTGCTGGACGACGGCAACGAGGGCTGCCTGTCGGTGCCCACCGCCTACGCCGAGCTGCCCCGCCCGGACTTCGCCGCGGTGACCGGCGTCGACAAGGACGGCAACCCGATCCGCGTCGAGGGCACCGGCTTCTTCGCCCGCTGCCTCCAGCACGAGACGGACCACCTGTACGGGTTCCTCTACATCGACAAGCTGTCGAAGCGGGACCGCAAGGACGCCCTGCGGCAGATGGCCGAGGGGACGCCGCGGTACGCGACCGTGCCGAACGAGTAACGGCCGAAGGCGTGTTGAAGGCCGGTGCGGAGGCTCCGCACCGGCCTTCGGGCTGTCCGGGGCCACGGGGCCACGGGCTACGGGAGGAAGAGCCACTCCGGGCCGTAGACGAGGAGGGAGTCGACGGGGAGCTTGACCCCGTTGATCTTCTGAGCGGCCTTGCGCATCTTCCCCATCAGCGAGGGGGCAGAGCCGACAGTGCCGTCCCCGCCCTCGCCCCAGGCGGCTTCGAGGGCGCGCAGCATCTGGCTGTAGAGCTGGTTGAAGTCGGCCAGCAGAGCGGCGGTGTTCGCGTCGGGCTCGTTGCCGGGGGAGTTGATCCAGCCGCCACCGGGGATCCGGGGGATCTGGGAGGCAGCCGGCAGCGGGATGTCAGGACCGACGAAGTCGTAACATCCCTTCTGGCCGACGGGGACGAACTTCTTGCCGACCGCGATCTCCTTGAAGGCGTAGTAGTGGGCGAGTTCACCCGGGTCGCCGTGGAAGGGGTTCTCCGGGGAGGCGTCGGTGCCCTCGCCCTGGGTCTGGATGATGTGGATGGCCGCGAGGACATCGTCGATGTTGTTCATCGGGACGATGTCGTTGCCGGCGCCGTGGCTCGTGAGCGAGGCCTTCACCTGGCGCTGCCCGCTGATGAGGCCTGCGAACTTGGGGAAGACATCGGCGATGCGCTGGTAGAACGCGCCGATGGTGTTGCCGTCGGCCGCGAAGCCGAGCGGGTGCTCGGGCTTCTCGATGGACGCGAACAGGGCGGCCGACTCGCGGGTCAGCCCGCTGAGGTACACCTCCAGGCCGGGGTTGACGCCGCCGGGCAGCTGACCCGGGTACTTCGGCACGGTGGCGGGGTCGGTGAGGACGACCTTGCCGCCGATGGTGGTGAGCATGTTGCAGACCAGTCCGAAGTGCGACATCTCGTCGAAGATGATCTCGCGGATGGTGTGGCGGACCGGCTTGGTGTTGTCCGGGTCGGTGATCGACCAGAGGGCGGTGGCGTAGGGCGGGATGGTGGAGAGCTCCAACATGATCGCCCGCTGGAGCGCGTCCTTGAGCTCCTGCTCGGTCCAGTCCTCCTCGGCGATGTTCATGAGCTGGACGATCGCGTCGCTCTCGTAGTCCAGGATTCCGGTCCGCACGATGGGCCCCTTCCGTTCGGCTGTCGTCGGCGGGACCGTACTCGGGAGCGGATGCTCCGCATGCGTGTGATGCCGATGCGGCCCGGGAGTTCAGTCGGATAGGCGAAAGCCGTGTCGGTCGGGGGCCGGGCAGGGAAGCTTCGGCCGGACGGTGCCGGAGCAGACGATCAGGTAGTGGCCGGACCATCTGCTGTCGGACACCCACCGGGCCCACACCACGTCAGACGCCCGGGCCAGCTGTTCGACCGCGCGGCGACGCCGTGCCGGGAGCGGTAGCCAGGGATCACCGCCGGGGGTGTGCTCCTCGTACCGCTTCGCGAGCCAGTCGGCCGCGTCGGCCGGCGATTCCCAGGTACCTCTGATCTGGGATGCCGGCCGTAGCAGCCACCAGCGGGTCATCATCGGGGGAAGATCGGAAAGCCTGAACCCTCCGCCCTCGACCGGGCGGCGCTCGGACTCCTTCGCCAGCAGCCGGCCGTCACCGGCCCACTCGTAGCCGTGGAAGTGCACCTGCGCTTCTCCTGGGGGACGTCGAGGCCCCGGCCGCCCGCACGGGACTGCGGGCGGCCGGGGCTGTCGGGGGAGGTGGGGCGTCAGACCGAGAGGCCGAACCGCGCCGGGTCGACCCCGGCCGCGGTGAGCTCCTCGGCGGTGAACAGCAGCGGCTCGCGGTCGGGACGCTTGCTGTCGCCGAGGGCGAAGACGCCCGGGGCCTGCGGCACGGCGCCGAGGGTCACGCACGACTCGCCGTCGTCGCCCCCGCCCTGGTTGCCACCGCACGCGCGGTTGAACTCGACTCGGGAGAGGTCGAGTTCGTAGAGGTCGTGATCGGTCATCACGTGCACCTTCCGGTGTTTGGTTCGGGGCGTTTTAAGGGCCCCGTCCCGCCCGGGAGCCGGGCGGAGGTTTCGAGAGGCAATTCGAGGAAGCTCAGCCCCACAGGCTGATGCGCTTGGTGAGTTGGTCGACGGGCACCTGCCGCGGCGGCGCGTCCGGCTCGAACAGCGGCCGCACCAGGGCCCGGCCGTCCTGTGCCCCCACCAGTTCCACCAGACCCCCGGTCGTCAGGTCCTTCCGGACCGGGTTGGCATCGATCAGCGCAAGGAGTTCTGCATGCGTCCGGCGACGCTTCGTGCCGGCTGGCTGCGCGAAATCCGCATCGGACATGGGGCACTCCCGTGACTTTCGGCCTTCTTGGCTGAGTCACCAAGATAGGTGCAGGAGTCGGCTATTTCCCCACCTATGCGCGTGATTGCATAAACTCTTAGGGTGCTTCCCGAAAATCGTCCGCCCATCGTTCGAGAAGGCGTCTCATGTCTGCGCCGAAGACTGCGTAACCTTCCATCGTGGAGAACGCCTCAAGGTGTGCTGCGATGTCTTTCGGGTCCCTGAGTGCCAGCACTCCGCTCGTTGTCTCGATCGTGACGAGCGATGAGTCATAGACGGTGAAAGTGTCCATCGGCGCCGCGGGCATGAGGCCCCGCAAGGGGATCACGCCGATTCGGACGTTGGGGAGCCTTGAGACGGAGATGAGTCGATCGAGCTGAAGGGCCATCGCGGGTGCAGGGATCAATGGCCATTTGGCTGCCATTTCCGACACGAGGAACGTAAACTTCTTGCCGGTGTCGTAGAGGACTTCTTGGCGGCCCAGCTTTCGCGCGATGAGCTGGCTCTGGTCCCCGTGGAGGTGGGCGAGGCTGGCCCTGATGTATTCGGGTGTCGAGAGCAGCCCAGTGATCATCGACAGCATGAAGAATCTGAACTCGGCGGACGTGGATTCCAGGCCGGCAAGTTCCTGCTGCTTGTGGTGAAGCCCTTTTCGTCGAAGTGCTCGGAGGCCTTGCCACTCGGTGTTCGCGAGGCGGGCAAGCTCTGTGATCCGGGCCAGTGTGTCCGGCGGCGCCGCCAAGGCTCGGAGGATCTGCTTCACATCCACGAGGCTGGCTGGGGTTTTCCCGTTCTCAATCCTTGAAATCTTGGACTGAGACATGTTGCAGCGCGCAGCGAGCCGGGCTCCAGAGAGCCCGGCTCGCTTTCGCAGATCTTTCAGTGCTGCAGCTAGTTCCTGTTTGGAATGGCCCAGCTGCTCGGGAAGGAGCGTCACGAGCTGACGTACTCCAGGAACGGAATCGATTCCGCAATGGCGATCCGCTGATACTCGATGTAGGGCGCGGGGTCGCCATCGATGAGCTGGCGACTGATCTGGGTTCCGTCTGCCCTGTAGTTCATGAGGACAATGGTGGATTTATCGAACATCCAGAAGTCCTGCACCGACGCGAGCGGGTTTCCCCTGTCCGTGACGTCAAGGATTCGGATATCCTCGCCGGCTCTCACGTGGTGGCGGTAGTAGTACTCGAACTCGAAGCGGAGGTAGTCCGAGAGCGGGCGGGTCAGGACATGGACGCGGCCCACGCGCTTCCCCACGGCCGTCCACTGTGCCACCTCATCCATCCAGCCGGAGCGATAGTCGTCGGGGGACTGTTCGCCGGCCAGGAATCGGGTGAACTTCTCTGCTTCCTGAGGCATGGTGTAGGTGGAAAGCGTCTCAAGTCGCCATGCCTCCGACTGCATGGAATCGAAGCACTGGTTCCAGGCGTCACCAGCCAAGAGCACGGAACGCCTCCTTGAGGACACTCTCGGGGATTTCGACGATGCCCTCTCCGCTGGGCGGGACGAAAGCTTGCGACAGGCTGCCCTGAACCACGAACGATCCCGTCTCCGTTCGGTAGACGTTGGGGCAGTCCTTCTCTCCGCACTCGCCGTTCCCACTGCCCGTAAGACGAGTGAGCGCTGAGCGTCCAGACATGTCAAGCCTCCTTGTATCAAGCTGGTTTGACTGACCAGCGGACAACGTACTGGCGTGGAAGGCTTGCCGTCCACGCGCGGACGTGCTTATTCACGTCCTTGACTAAGGATCTTGGTCAGGCGTCGCAGGGGCTGGGCGGGGGTGGTCCAGGATGGTGGGTTCACCTGGTTCCGTGCCGCTCCCACCAGTCGATGAACGGCTCGGCGTGGCTCAGGGCCGTGTCGCGCCAGTGAACCCACTTCTGCACGTTGGGCTCTTCCTCTGCTCCGAGGAATCCGCCCTCGTCGTCGTAGACCATCGAAACGGTCCTGGACTCGTCGAACATCCAGAAGTCCGGGACACCTTCGAGAGGGTTCGGCTTCTCCGTGACGTCGAGGATGAAGAACTCTTCGCCGGCAGTGATATTCGTTCGATAGCCCCATCCCAGTTCGAACTGGAGGTATGGGGTGAGAGGGCGGGCCAGGACGTGGACGCGGTACATCCGGCGCCCGGCGTTGGTGTTCCGTCGGACCTGCGCCAGCCACCGGGCGTTGTAGTCGACGGGTTGGGACTCTCCGGCCAGGAACGCCTGAAAGGCGTCGACGTTGCCGGACTTGCTGTAGTCGTCCAGCGTCTCCAGCCGGAACGCTTCTCGCTGGAAGTCGTCGAAGAGTGCGCCGAAGGCGGTACGAGAGATTGTCACGGGGAATCCTCACTGCGAGGTGATCACGTGCGTAGAAGTCTCGGTGCGCGAAAGCCTCCCGGCCTCCGGGCGCCGGGTCAAGGGTGCGAGCTTTCCGGGGCGGGAAAGTGGTTCGGGCGTCCCCGCCCGGCGTGGGCGCCGGGCGGGGACGCGGGAGTCAGAGCGTGCTGATCGTGATGGGGTGGGCGGTCCAGCGGGTGAGTTCGCCGACGTAGAGGGTGACGCTCCAGCGGCCGCTCCGGGCGAGGCAGCGGGCGACGCCGTCGCCCGAGCCGGGACCGATGCAGACCCGGATGAAGTCGCGGTGGGCCGCGCGGACGGGGAGTCCGCGGATCCGCTCCCAGAGGACGGGGAGCGCGTGGTCCAGGGTCGGGAAGTCGGCCGGGAGCATGATGCCGGTGATCTCGGCGTGGACCGGGTTCACGCGACGGTCTCCCCGGCCGGGGCCGGCTGAGCGGCGATGTGGCACCAGACGAACTTCCCGATGCCTCCCACGCGCGGGCAGCAGCCCCACTGGGTCGCCAACTCCCGGACCAGGAGCAGGCCGCGGCCGCACTCGTCGGTGGCGGCGGTCGGGCGGGGGACGGGCTTCTCGCTGTCCGCGTCGTGCACCTCGATGCGGAGGAGGTCGTCGGAGAGGCTGAAACGGACCTGGATCAGGCGGCCCCGGGGCGTACGGGTGTGCTGGACGGCGTTGGTGACGAGCTCGGAGACGAGCAACTCGCCGGTGTCGAGGAGCGGTTCGCCGCTGGGGTGGGGCCGGAGGAAGTCGCGGAGCTGCTGCCGGGCGGTTCGGGGGGACCGCTGGTGCCGGGGCAACCAGCAGGCCTGCTCGGTCGGGGCGGGGGAGACGGTTTCAGGCATGGCGGGGCCACCTCGCGGGGGTGCAGGTGAGAGCAGCTGAAGAGGGCATGGGAATGCCCGGGTGATGAGCCCATCTTGATCACTTTGTGTCGCGTCGAGGGCTACGTTGAGTAGCATGCTCTCGCTCTCGTGCATTTCGCAACCGACTCTTTGGAACATGTTCCAAGATCTTTGTGTGGCGGTACGCTGGTGCGGTCCAGGCGTGAAGGGGCGTCAAATGAGCGATGTACGGCCGACGGTGCGCCGCCGCAGACTGGCTGCCGCGCTGGTCAAGCTGAGGGAAGATGCGGGCAAGACGCCTGAGGAAGCGGCTCGACGGATCGGCTGCCACCGGACCAAGATCAGTCGAATCGAGAACGCCAGGTTGGGCATCTCCCTCGGAGAGTTGCGTGACCTGCTGACCTTCTACGGCGTCGGTGATCAGGCGCACGTCGACGACCTGGTGGGCATGGCGCGTCGTGGTCGTGAGCCGGGCTGGGTGCAGCGCGCGAGCTTGGCGAGGCCGTCTTACTCGGACTTCATCGGCTATGAGGAGACGGCTGACTACATCCGGTCGTTCCAGAACGTGCTGGTGGCAGGCCTGCTGCAAACACCGGACTATGCCCGAGCCGTGCTTCAAGCGCGACCGTCCACCTTGAGCAAGGATGAGGTGGAGGCTCTTGTGACTGCGCGGATTGCACGGCAGGAGGTGTTGAACCGCGCCAGCCCGCCGCGCATCTGCGTAATCGAAGGGGAAGCGGCTCTGCGGGTCCAGGTGGGCGGGGCGAAGGTCATGAGCCAACAACTCGACCGGCTCCTGGAGATGGCGGAGCGGCCCAACGTTGAGCTCCAGATACTGCCGGATCGAGCTGGGGCTCATCCCGGGCTCATGGGGTCATTCGTGCTGTTCAGCTTCCCCACGCCGACATACTCGGACGTCGTGTGTGTCGAACACCGGACGGGGACGCTCTACATGGAGACGCCGGCGGAGACTGAGGACTACACGCTGATCTTCGATTCGCTCCGCTCGATCGCCTTGAGCCCGGCTGACAGTCTCGACATGATCGCTCGGGTGCGGCAGGAGCTGTACCACTAGGCAGTAGAGAGGTGAGCATGCTCGCAGCGGAACTTGGAAACGTCGCATGGCGCAAGAGCAGTTACAGCGGGCAGGGTGGTGATTGCGTCGAGATCGCTGTCGGTGCGGCCAGGCTGGTGCCCGTTCGGGACTCCAAGGATCCTGATGGGCCGGCTCTGCTCTTCGGCACCGACGCCTGGGACTCGTTCCTCACCGGGGTCAAGGACGGCGAGTTCCCCACCCCCTGATTCAACAGCGCTGCCCCGCACGGCTTGGCCGTGCGGGGCAGCGCTGTCATGTCCGACGACTTAGAAGTCGTCGTCGAAGGCGACCGAGCCCTCGACCGCGACCTGGTACGCGGACACCCGGCGCTCGAAGAAGTTCGTCAGCTCCTGGACGTTCTGCAGCTCCATGAAGCCGAACGGGTTGCTCGACCCGTACCGGATCGGCATGCCGAGGCGCGCCAGACGCTGGTCGGCCACGGCCTGGAGGTACTCGCGCATCGACGCGGTGTTCATGCCGGGCAGACCCTCACCGCACAGGTCCTGGGCGAACTGGAGCTCGGCCTCGACGGCCTCCTCCAGCATCTCCGTCACCTGCTTGGCCATCTCCTCGTCGAAGAGGTCGGGCTCCTCCTCGCGAACCGTGTCCACCACGGAGAACGCGAAGTCCATGTGCATGGACTCGTCGCGGAACACCCAGTTCGTCCCGGTCGCCAGACCGTGCAGCAGGCCCCGGCTCCGGAACCAGTACACGTACGCGAACGCCCCGTAGAAGAACAGCCCCTCCACACACGCGGCGAAGCAGATCAGGTTGAGCAGGAACGCCCGCCTGTCCTCCTTCGTCTGCAGCGAGTCGATGTGGTCGACCGCGTTCATGTACTTGAAGCAGAACTGGGCCTTCTGGTGGATGGAGGGGATGTTCTCCACCGCGGCGAAGGCCG
Source organism: Kitasatospora sp. NPDC090091 (assembly GCF_044747365.1). Taxonomy (NCBI): domain Bacteria; kingdom Bacillati; phylum Actinomycetota; class Actinomycetes; order Kitasatosporales; family Streptomycetaceae; genus Kitasatospora; species Kitasatospora sp. NPDC090091. The sequence continues at coordinate 253,566 of NZ_JBIVDY010000005.1, read as the reverse complement.
CGTTGCGGTCCTCCGGGTCGGGCAGGTAGGTGTCGAGCAGCGTCAGGTAGAACTGGACGTGCACGGCCTCCTCGAACAGCTGCCGGCTCAGGTAGAGCCGCGCCTCCGGGGAGTTGATGTGCTTGTAGAGGCTCAGCACCACGTTGTTCGCGACGATCGAGTCACCGGTCGCGAAGAAGGCGACCAGCCGCCCGATCATGTGCCGCTCGCCCTCGCTCAGCTTGGCGAGGTCGGCGACGTCGGAGTGCAGGTCCACCTCCTCCACCGTCCAGGTGTTCTTGATCGCGTCCCGGTACCGGTCGTAGAACGACGGGTAGCGCATCGGGCGCAGGGTCAGCTCGAAGCCGGGGTCGAGCAGCATCTTGCGGTCGTCGTCGGTGCTCACTGGCAGGCCTCGCAGGACTCGGGGTTCTCCAGGGAGCAGGCGATGGCGTCCTGCTCCTCCTGGGTCATGGTCGGGGTGCCCACGCTGACCGGGTTGGCCGGCTGCGGCGCGGCCGTGCGGGCGGTCCCGGACGCGGCCTGGGCGATCCGGGTCGCCGGGCGCGAGCGCAGGTAGTAGGTGGTCTTCAGACCGACCTTCCACGCGTACGCGTACATCGAGCTGAGCTTGCCGATGGTCGGCGCGGCCATGAAGAGGTTCAGCGACTGGCTCTGGTCGAGGTACGGCATGCGCGCCGCGGCCAGGTCGATCAGCGCGCGCTGCGGCAGCTCCCAGGCCGTCCGGTACAGCGAACGGACCTCGGCCGGCAGCCAGTTGAGCTCCTGGACCGAACCGTTGGCGTCACGCAGCGCGTCCCGGGTCTGCTGGTCCCAGACGCCCAGCTCCTTGAGCTCGCGCACCAGGTACGGGTTGACCTGGAGGAACTCGCCCGACAGCGTCTCGCGCTTGAACAGGTTGGAGACCTGCGGCTCGATGCACTCGTACACACCGGCGATCGAGGCGATCGTGGCGGTCGGCGCGATGGCCAGCAGCAGCGAGTTGCGCAGCCCGGTCCCGGCGATCCGGGTGCGCAGCGCGGCCCAGCGGTCGGCCCACTGCGGGGCGGCCGACGGGAAGTGGTCGATGTGCAGCTCGCCGCGGGCGGCGCGGGTCTCGCCGTACGCCTCGTGGCGGCCCAGCTGCTCGGCCAGGTCGGCGGAGCGCTCGTACGCGGTGAGCATGATCCGCTCGGCGATCAGGGTGGAGAGGGTCTTCGCCTCGGCGGAGTCGAAGTCGATCCGCAGCTTGAAGAAGACGTCCTGAAGGCCCATCACGCCCAGGCCGACCGGCCGCCAGCGGGAGTTCGACGTCCCGGCCTCGACGGTCGGGTAGAAGTTGATGTCCACCACGCGGTCGAGGAAGGTCACGGCGGTGCGCACGGTGGCGTCCAGCCGCTCCCAGTCCATCGCGCCGATCAGGTCGGCGGCGGTGGCGCCGTCGGCCACGTGGGCGCCGAGGTTGACCGAGCCGAGGTTGCAGACGGCGGTCTCGGAGTCGTCCGTGACCTCCAGGATCTCCGTGCAGAGGTTGGAGGAGTGCACGGTGCGGCCGGGCAGCGCGGTCTGGTTGGCGGCGCGGTTGGAGGCGTCCTTGAAGGTCATCCAGCCGTTGCCGGTCTGCGCCAGGGTGCGCATCATCCGGGCGTAGAGGGTCTGCGCGGGGATGGTGCGGACGGCCTTGCCGGCCAGCTCGGCCTTGCGGTAGGCCTCGTCGAAGTCCTCGCCCCAGAGGTCGACCAGCTCCGGCACGTCGGCCGGGGAGAACAGCGACCAGTCCTCGTTCGCGTTGACCCGGCGCATGAACTCGTCCGGGATCCAGTGCGCCAGGTTGAGGTTGTGGGTGCGGCGCGCCTCCTCACCGGTGTTGTCGCGCAGCTCCAGGAACTCCTCGATGTCCGCGTGCCAGGTCTCCAGGTAGACGCAGGCCGCGCCCTTGCGGCGGCCGCCCTGGTTGACGGCGGCGACCGAGGAGTCGAGGGTGCGCAGGAACGGGACGATGCCGTTGGACTTGCCGTTGGTGCCCCGGATCAGGCTGCCGCGCGAGCGGATCCGCGAGTAGGAGAGGCCGATGCCGCCGGCGTGCTTGGAGAGACGGGCGATCTGGGCGTACCGGGAGTAGATCGAGTCCAGGTTGTCGAGCGGCGAGTCCAGCAGGTAGCAGCTCGACATCTGCGGGTGCCGGGTGCCCGAGTTGAAGAGGGTCGGCGAGGAGGTCAGGTACTCCAGCCGGCTCATCAGGCGGTACAGCTCGGCCACCTCGCGCACCGACTGCTCGTTGTCGCCGACCGCCAGGCCACAGGCGACGCGGAGCAGGAAGTGCTGCGGGGTCTCGACGACCTTGCGGGTGATCGGGTGGCGCAGCAGGTAGCGGGACTGCACGGTGCGCAGGCCGAAGTACTCGAAGCGGTCGTCACCCTGCGGGTCGATCATCGCGTCGAGGACGTCGGCGTGCTTGGCGACGAGGGCGGCGGTGGTGTCGCCGATCAGGCCCTCGGCGTGGCCGACCGCGATCGAGGTGGAGAAGGAGACCACGCCCTGGGTCGCGGCCTCGTCGACGATCTCCAGCGCGAGCAGCCGGGCGGCGAGCTTCGAGTACTGCGGGTCCTCGGCGATCATCGACGCTGCGGCGTCCACGGCCAGCCCGCGCAGCTCGGCGAAGTCCGAGCCGGCGTGGCGGCCGCGCAGCGCGGCGGCGGCGACATGGCCGGGGTCCACCTGCGGAAGGTCGACGCTGCGGTCGGTCAGCACCCGGAGCAGAGCGCCGCCCGGGTCGGAGACCGTCGGGTCGGCGGTGGCGGAGCTGGACACCTGGGCGGGCAGGGTGGCTGAGGCAGCGGTGGTCAAGGCGCTCTCTCCTGGCGGCGATCGGCGGCGGTGGATCGAATCACCGGGCCGTTCGGGGCAGGGGAGCACGGCGCGGCAGCCGAACGGCGTCGCGCGACGGTGTCATCCCCGGCCCGCCCGCGAGGCCCGGAAGTACTACTGGTGCTGAAGGCCTCTGCGGGGAGGGCGACCGGCACACCGTCGGCAGGTACTCGGACTCGCGGGCTCGGCTTGAGCCGCCCGCACACCGCTGCGGGGCAGTCCCGGATTCCCACCGGGTTCCCCTGCGTCGACAGCAGGGACGAGCATACATCTAGTGGCGGCTGAGTATGACGGCCCCATATGTAGTGGCGGGCGTGTCGCCGAGCCCGGGCCGCGCGCCCGGGCTCTCAGTACCGGAGGAACACTTTGTACGTGCCGGAATCGCCGGTCGGGGAGCTGAACTGAGCGATCAGGCGGTAGTGCCCGCCGGCCCCGACAGCGTCCGCGACGGCCCGGTTGATGGCGCTCGGCGCGGTGCTGTCGAGGACGACGAGGTTGAACCAGCCGTCCCGGACGGCGGTGACCGTGCCGTCGTCGCCGCGGTGCACCACGCCGGCCCGGTCCTGGTACTCGGTGCCCCGGCGGGCCGAGAACCACTGGTCCGGCTTGCTGACGCTGCCCAGGTAGTACTCGGGCAGTCCCTCGACCTCGGTGAGGTAGCGGCCGCCGTGCGGCTGGGCGTGCAGGCGCAGCACGCTGAGCAGCCGGCCGGAGTCGGGACCGTCCTGGTAGCGCAGGGACGCCTGCTCCAGCCCGAGGGCGAGCAGCACCACCCACACCAGGATGCCCAGCTGGGGGTTGCGGAAGTGCGCGCCGACCAGCCGGGTGATGCCCACGCCGGCCAGCGGTGCGGCGAAGAGCATGCCGAACCCGAGGTGCCGGAACATCACGCCCGGGGTGCCCAGACAGGCGTACAGGACCGGGATCAGCAGCGCCGTTCCGCACAGGGTGGTGCTCAGCGCCGCGCGGCGCAGCCGGGTGGCCGTGATCTCGTCGTCCTCGGGCGACTCGTACATCCGCTCGCGCCGCACGTAGGCGGCCGCCCCGGCGCAGGCCAGCAGCGTGAACAGGCCGCTCCACTGGGCCGCGGAGAGCAGGACCGAGCCGGCCGACCGGGCCTCGTGGCCCTGCGTGGGCGACCAGGCCGCAATGTCGTCCAGCAGGCCGAAGGGCAGCAGCAGCCCGACGGTGCCGACGGCCAGGAGCAGCGCCCGCAGGGCGGCCGGGCCGCGGCCCTTCCGGGCCGAGGCGGAGATCACGGTGAGGGCGAGCAGGGTGGGCAGGGCGACCACGGCGGCGTACTCCGCGGCGACCGCCAGGGCCGCCACCGGCGCGGCCAGCAGCACCAGGGCCACCGGGGCGCGGGCGGTCCGGACGACGATCCAGGCGGTGACCGCGACCAGGGCGATCGCGAGGGCGTCCGGGGCCGCGTAGAAGCCGACCACCACGGTGGACTGCACGACGGCGTACGCGGCGGCGCCGCAGATGGCCACGCGCTCGTTGAAGAGCCGGCGGGTCAGCGAGTAGGCCAGGACGGTGGTGGCCAGGGCCAGGACCAGGCTGACCAGCCGGGCCCCGAAGATCCCGCTCGCGTTGGCGGCGGCGCCGGCCAGCGGCGGGTAGAGCCAGGGCGCGCCGGGGATGCGGTGGACCAGGTCGGTCGTCACCGGGGTGCCGTCGAACAGGTGGTCCAGCTCCTGGCGGCCGACGATCATGGCGATGGCCTCGTCGGGGTGTGCGGCGCCGAGCAGGCGCAGCGAGAGCGCCGCCTGGACGGCCAGCACGGCGAAGAGCAGGGCGCGGCCGATCCAGCGCCGCCGGGGGCTGGGCGCCGGGTCCCAGCCGGTCGCGGGGACGGCCGGGATGGTGTACGGGGCCAGCTCCACGGGCGGGCCGTCGGACGGGTGGAACCGCGGGTCGGTGGGCGCCGGGCCCTCCTCGGCGTGCGCGGGCCCGTCGTGGTGGGCGGTGCCGTCGTGGTGCGCGGGCCCGTCGTGGTGGGCGGTGCCGTCGTGGAGCGCGGTGGCGTCCTGGTGCGCGGTGGCGTCCTGGTCCGCGGGCCCGTCGTGGTGGGCCTGCTCCTCCGGGTACGCGACGTCCTGCCGGTGGGCGCTGTCGTCCGGGTACGCGTTGTCGTCCGGGTACGCGGGCTCGTCCGGGTACGCCGGGTACGCCGGATCCACCGGGTACGCAGGGTCGAGGAAGCCGGCCGGCTCGTCCGGGTGCCCGGGGCCGTGCGCTCCGCTCCCGGCCTGCGCGGTGTCCTCGGTCTTCGCCGTCCGGGCCGGGGTGTGCGGGGTGAACCAGGGGGAGTCGGTCTCTGAGGGCATCATGGGTTCCGGATGTCGAAGCCGTAGCGAGGGTCGGACACGCGCTGCTTGTAGTCCGCGAGCGACGGCGGGGAGGTCTCGATGCGCCAGTCCGCCCGTTTCACCATGTTGAACCAGACGAACCCGACGATGTCGTCGTGCGTCTCGATCCCGGTGAAGAGCTGGTCGATGTCGGCGCGCTGGCGCTTCCCCTGCTGGGAGGCCGTCTCGCTGATGAAGAACGGCTTCTTGCAGAAGGCGCGGATCTCCGCCATGGTCGCGCCGTAGAGCGTGTCGAAGGTCTTCGGGCCGGTGAGGGTGAAGTAGCCGGTCATGCCGGCCCAGTCCACGTAGGTGTCTCCGGGGTAGTACGGCGCGAGCCGGGTGTTGGGCGCCGGGACGGTGATGTTCGGGCTCCAGACCCAGATCACGTTGGTCGCGCCGGCCCGGTCGAAGATGTCGTGGATCCGGCGCCAGGCGCCGACGAAGTCGGCGGCGCTTGCGGCCTGCCGGCCCCACGGGTACCAGTCGCCGTTCATCTCGTGCGCGATGCTGATGGCGATGGGCAGGTTGAGCTTGGCGGCCGCCTTGGCCACGCCCCTGACGTAGTCGTCGGTCTCGCCGGCCGCGATCGCCGCCATCGAGGGGGAGTGCGGCTCCCAGGCCATGAACGGCAGCGCCCCGGCCTCGTAGATCCGTCGGACGCCGGCGGTGTCGAAGCCGTCGCCCCAGCTCGCGTAGTACTCCACGACGTTCGGCTGCTTGCCGATCATGGCGGTGAAGCTGCTCAGCGGGTCCAGCTTCGCGGGGACGTCGTCCAGCGCCGTCCCCAGGTACTTGCGGCTCGGCTTGAGCAGCGGCGTGACGTCGTACGGGACGTCGCCGGTGGCCGGCTTCTTGTGGCCCGGGGCGGCCGCGGCGGCGGTCCCGGTGCCGGTCGCCCCGGCGGCGACGGACTCGGGGACGGCGAACCCGGGGTCCTCGGGGCCGCAGGCGGTGGTCAGCAGCAGGCCGGCGGTCAGCACGGCGATCAGGGCGAGCGGGCGGCGGCCGGCCCGGCGGCGGTGGGCGGACACGGTGATCACACAGCTTCCGTGGGACGCGGCTGGACCAGGACGCGGCCCACGATGACGGCGTAGAAGAGGCCGGACGCGAGCACCAGGGCGAAGTTGAGCGCGCCCATGGTGAGCATGCGCCAGATCCCGAAGCCGACCCAGGCCAGGGCGGTCCCGCCGCCCCAGGCGATCACGCCGATCCAGAACCGGCGGGTCTTGTTCTTCCGGGCGCCGCTGGAGCCGGTCGGCTGCCAGGCCATCCGGTTGCGGCGCAGGATGTCCCAGATGGCGAAGACGTGGGCCCAGCCGTACATCATCCGGGCGGCCCAGGCCTCCAGCCGGTAGGGGTTGCGGTGCCAGAGCGGGAAGATGAGCGTCGCGTACACCAGGCCCGGGATCACCAGCATGGTGTTCTCCCACCGGATCAGGTCGGGCCGCGTGATCAGCAGCACGATCGGCACCAGCGGGGAGACGATGGTGAACAGCGCCGTGTGGATGTAGTAGAAGAAGCCGGACATGTAGCACATCCGGGTGATCGGGCGGAGCTTGGTGCTCCAGAACTTCCGGCTGCCCAGCAGGCTCATCGAGCCGGTGCACCAGCGGTACTGCTGGTTGAAGAAGCCGCCCACGTTGTCAGGGCAGACGCCGGCCGCCAGCGCGATCGGCACGTAGTGCAGGTTCCAGCCCAGCCGGCGCAGGTCGAAGCCGGTGTGGACGTCCTCGGAGTGCTCGATCAGCGTGGTGCCGCCGTTCTGCTCCAGGGCGGCCCGCCGGTAGACGGCGCAGCTCCCGACGCAGATCGCGCCGTCGTTGCGCTGCCGGGAGACCTGGACCGTCCGGTAGAAGAGCTCCTGGACGGCCCCGGCGCCGCGCTCGATCCAGTTCTGGGAGTCGAGGATGCGGAAGTACTGCGGGGATTGAACGATCCCCAGCTCGGGATCGTTCTCCATGTAGGGGAGCAGCTCGTCGAGCAGATCGGCCCGGGGCGCGAAGTCGGCGTCGAGGATGAGGATGTAGTCGCTGTCGGAGTTGCGGAAGCCGAACTGGAGGTTGCCGGCCTTCTTGAACCACCCGCGGTTGTTCCGGGTGCCGTAGACGAATTCGAAGTCGACGGCCATCTGGGCGAGTTCGGGGCTGTCGCTGTCGTCCAGGACGTACGGGGTGACCTCGCCCGGGTACTGGTCGCGCAGTCTGGCGACGTGGGTCCAGGTGTTGTGCAGCACCTCGATCGGTTCGCCCGCGACCGGGAGGAAGACGTCGACCGTGGGGTACCGCTCCGGGCGCCAGGCCTTCACCAGCGCGCGGTGCGCCTTGAGGTCGAAGTTCTCGTTGAAGCCGTGCACCCAACGGGATATCAGGTAGTAGACGATCGTGAAGGCCAGGAACGGGACGAACACCCAGAACCACGGGGTGGCGCCGACCAGGCCGATCTCGCTGGCCACCATGCAGCCGAAGCTGACGAGGGAGAAGCAGGTGAGCACCCAGAGGTGGCTGCGGGTGTAGGAGTACTTCTCCACGCCGTCCGGCGGCTGCGGCAGCAGTCCGCGCTGGACCCGGGCGCTCGCGTCCGGCCGACTCCTGCGGCGTGAGGCGGCCGCCCTCCTACTGCCCGCGAGCTGTGCACTCTCGGTGACAGTCACGTCGCTCTCCCCCGGAAACCGTATTGAAGTGGTCCAAATCCACCCAAGGCCGTTCAGTGTGCGGCCACTGGGACGTCAGGATCGTACGGGACCGGCTCCGGCGGCTTCCCACCCTCCTCTCCGGCCGGGAGCCCGGAACCGGGATCGATCTCCGATCGTGATGTGGGGGCAGACGTATACGGTTGGCGGCCGCTGGGCCGTTCACCAGGACAGCTGGGCCATTCACCAGGAGAGGGAGGGCATCGTGGAGGGCACTGCCGCACGGTTGGCGCGGGGAGTGCGGGCGCTGCTCGCCCACGGCACGGTGGCCGTGCTGCTCCTCGGCTGCACGGCCGAGGCGACCCCGGCGCCCGCGCGGACCAGCGGGGTGGCCGGCGCCGACGACCCGGTGGACAGCGGCTCCGGCAAGCTCTGTTCGACCCCGGAGGTCCGGTTCCCGAAGCGGCTGGTCGACGGCGGCACCAGGGTGATCGAGACCAACCCGTGGAACTCCTCCGGCACGTTGTGCCTGGACACCCAGGGGACCGGCTTCACGGTGACGGAGGTGCGCGACCTCGCGCCCAAGACGCCGCTCGCCCCGGGCGCCTACCCCAACATCTCCACCGCCCCCGGCGCGAGCGGACTGCCCGTCCCGGTCAGCGCGCTGGGCGACGCGACCAGCGACTGGGACGCCACGGCCCAGACGACCGGCTCCTACAACGTCTCCTACGACCTCTGGTACGGGCCCAACCCCGACAACTGCGCCCCGGGCGAGAGCGCCGAGGTGATGATCTGGCTGGACTCCACCGACAGCGTCAAGCCGGCCGGTAGCAAGGTGACGGACGCCCAGACCCTGGGTGACGCCACCTACGACGTCTTCCAGGCGCCGATCACCGGCCCGCACAGCGTCATCAGCTACGTGCGGACGGCGAACACGCACAGCGCCCACGGGCTGAACCTGCGGCTCTTCACCGCCGACGCCCTGATCCGCGGCTACGTCCCGCCGGGGTCGTACCTGTGCCGGGTGCAGGCGGGCTTCGAGATCTGGAGCGGCGGCACCGGCCTGAAGAGCTGGGCGTTCGCCTTCCACAACAGAGTGGGCCTGCCGGCCGGCGAGGTGCCGGCCGGCGCGCCCGGGATCTGCCTGCGGCACGGCGGCGGGGGCCTGGCCGGGACGCCGGTGACGGTCGGCTCCTGCGGCGACCAGGCGGTGTCGACGGGCTGGACCGTCGGAAACGACGGCTCGCTGCGCGGCGGCGCAGCCTGTCTGGCGCCGGCCGAGGACGGCCGGACCGTGGCGCTGGCCCGCTGCACCGGCGGGGCTCCGCAGCGCTGGGCAGCCGGGCCCGGCCAGAGCCTGTTGCACATGGAGTCGGGCCAGTGCCTCAGCACGGTCGGCGGCGTCCTCGCGGACGGGACGGCGGTGACCCTCAAGCCGTGCGCGGGCGCGGTCGGGCAGAAGTGGAAGCTTCCGTACAACGGACTGGCGTAGGGCCGCCCCGTCAGCCGCAGCACCCTCCATGGGCGTTGGGGCACCGATGCCCTACCATTCCGACACATGAGCGATCGACCGGTACCGACTGGCGAGCCGGAGCAGACCCCGGGGTGGTCCCCGCAGCAGCCGCCGGCCGGAGCGTTCGGCCCGCCGGCGCCGGACGCCGCGCAGCCCGCGGCCGGTCCGGTGCCCCCGGCCGCCGTGCAGCCGCCGGCCGTTCCGGCGCCCGGTCCGGTGCCGGTTCCTGCTCCGGTGCCGCCGGTCTCGGTGCAGCCGCCGGCCGGTCCGATGCCCCCGGCAGGTCCGATGCCCCCGGCCGCGGTGCAGCCGCCCGCCGGTGTGCCGCAGCAGCCACCGGTCGGTGCGTTCGGCCCGCCGCCCGGCGCGCCGGTGCAGCCCGGGGCGCCCTTCCAGCCCGGCGCGCCCGTGCCGCCCGGCGTACCCGTTCAGCCTGCCGCGCCCGTTCAGCCTGCCGCGCCCGTGCAGCCCGGCGCGCCCGTGCCGCCGGCCGGCCTGATGCCGCCCGCGCCTGCGCCCGGGCAGCCTGCCGCGCCCGGTGCCCCCGGCTCTCCCGCACCGCAGTGGCCGCAGCCGCAGCCGCAGCAGAACGGCTTCCCGCCGCAGCAGACCGCCGCCACCCCGGACTGGGAGGCGCTGGCCGCCAGGAACGAGGAGCAGGCCAAGCGCAAGCGCCGGTTCCGGATCATCATGGCCGCGGTGGTCGTGCTGGTGGTCGGTGCCGCTGCCGCCGGCGGCGTGGTGCTGCTCAAGGACGACAAGAAGGACGACCCGGCGGCCCAGCCGTCCGCCGCCCCGACCGCCGAGGCGACGACCAAGGGCCCGAGCGCGACGCCGAGCGCCGCCCCGAAGCCCATCGCCGGCCCGCCCACCGTCGGCTCGCTGCCGGCGAGCAAGGGCGGGCCCGCCCTGGGCCTGGGCGCCGACGCCAAGACGGGCTCGGTGGCCGGGTTCCCCTCACAGGTCCTCAAGCTGCCCAGCGGACAGAACTCCTTCGCCCAGAGCGCCCAGCCGGTCGTCGACACCAACAAGAGCTTCACCGTGTCCGCCCGGGTGTTCGTCGACGTGCCGACCGGGGTCCGCTCCGCGGTCAGCCAGGGCGACGGCCCGTACTACTCCTTCTCGCTCGGCCGTGGCACGAACAACGGCCACGAGCTCTGGTACTTCAAGGTGCAGCTCCAGGGCGGCGGCTCGGCGATCGCCTGGGCCAAGGGCGACGCGACGGTCAACCAGTGGGCCCTGCTGACCGGCGTCTACGACTCCGCGGCCAAGCAGATCACCCTCTACGTCAACGGCGCCGCGCAGTCCTCGGCCCCGGCGGCCGGCGTGCAGAGCAGCGGTACCAACGCGCTCCAGCTCGGCCGGCTCAGCTCGAACGGGCAGTGGAGCGACCCCTGGCACGGGGCCGTCGCCGACGTCCAGACCTGGGACCAGGTGCTGCCGGAGGCCGACATCGTGAAGATCGTCGCGGGCCCCAGCTCGCCGCCGGCGATCCCGCCCACCGCGGGCTGGCTCACCGGCTGAGCCGGTCCCGCCGCGGGCCGACGCCCGCTGCGGACATCCACGGCGCCGGGGCTGCGGGCTGCCCCGGCGCCACTCGTCGTCCCGAGCCCGAGGCGTGCCGCACCGGGCGCGCGGTCCTGAGTTGAGGAGCAGTACCTGATGAGCGCCGACGGCCGTTGGATCCGGCCCGCGTCCACCCGGCGGCCCGTGCTCACCTCCGCGGGCGTCCGCCCGCCCGGTGCGGCGGGCCCGGGGGCGGGCCCGGGAAGCGGCGGACCGTCCGGGCGGTCCGGCGGCGAGCAGGCGTCCCGCGGACGCCGGCGGCGCACGGCGCAGCCGGCGGTCCGGATACCCCGGCCCGGCCTCAAGCCGGACCTGCTGCCGCTGCTGGCCGTGCTGCTCGTCCAGGGCGGGCTCTCGTTCCACCTGCTCGGCAGCAACACCGCCTTCGTGGACGAGGGCACCTACATCTACGCGGGCTACCAGGAGATCGCCAACCTCGCGCACGGCACCCCGGTCGCGACGTACGAGACGTTCTTCTCCGGCTCGCCGCTGATCTACCCGGTGGTCGTGGCGCTGGCCGACATGCTCGGCGGCCTGACCACCGCGCGGCTGCTGAGCATGGCGTTCATGCTCTCCGCCACCGTGGCGGTCCACCTGACGACCCGCCGGCTGCACGGCTCCCTCGCCGCCTTCTGCGCGGCGGCGGCCTTCGCCGCGCTCGGGCCCACCCAGTTCCTGGGCGGCCTGGCGACCTACGACTCGATGGCCCTCGCCCTGCTGGCCTGGGCCGGCTACCTCGCGGTGCGGCTGACCACCGGCGGCGGCTACCCCAGCCTGGTCCTGTCCGGCCTGTTGCTGGCGCTGGCCGGCTGCACCAAGTACGCGGCGCTGCTCTGGGTGCCGGTGGTGTGCGGGGTCGCGGTCTTCGCCGGTGCGGGCGGGGCGCCCGGCGCGTGGGCGCGGTGGAAGCGCGGGCTGCAGCTCCTGCTGGTCTTCGTGGCCGGGGTCGGCGTCGCGGCACTGGTGGCCGGCGAGCGCTACATCAACGGCTTCAACCACACCACGCTCAAGCGCGCCCCGGGGCACGACGCCTACTCGTACGTGGCCTCCGAGGCCGCCAAGTGGGTGGGCGCCCTGGTGGTGCTGGCGCTGGTCGGAGCGGTGGTGCAGCTGCTGGCCGCGCGCCGGCGCGGCGGCGCCGCGTGGTCCGAGGCCTGCCTGGCCGCCGTGCTGCTGACCGCCGGCGTGCTCGCGCCGGTGAACCAGATCCGCATCCACACCTGGCTCTCGCTGCAGAAGCACGTCGACTTCGGTGCCTGGTTCTCCTGCATCGTGGTGGGCGCGCTGCTCGCCCGGGTGGTCGTCCTGCTGAAGGACCGGATCCACGTCACGGCCGGGATCGTGGTCGCCGCCCTGGTGATCGGCCCGCTCGGCTGGGCGGGCTCGGCCCAGGGCCGGGAGATGTTCGGCGAGTGGTCGAACACCGAGTCCTTCGTGGCGGCGCTTGAGCCGTACGTCTCCAAGGGCACGGACCGGTACCTGGTCGAGAACTACAACGTGCCCGCCTACTACCTGCGCGAGTCGACCGACTGGCAGCAGTGGCACGACCTGGTGGCGGTCTACCGCAAGGACCCGGCCACCGGCAAGCAGCAGGTCGGGGTGCCCGCGATCCAGGCCGGCATCGAGGCGCACGAGTGGAAGGTGGTGGTGCTGGACTTCACCCAGACCGCCGCCACGGACAAGGCGATCCAGCCCACCCTCAAGGCCGCCGGGTACAAGGTGGTCACGGTGGTCCAGAGCGGTGCGCACGGCCGGTACACCATCTACGTCGCGCCGGGGCACGAGAAGAGGAAGTGACCCGCTCCGGGGCCGCGCGGGCCCCGGAGCCGGCGCGGCCGCCGTGGCCGAGCCGTCAGAAGGCCATCGTGTAGACCATCAGGTCCATCCCCGGGTACGGCGCCCAGTCCCGCTCGGGTGTGCGCCGGAACCCGAGCCGCTCGTAGATGCGGTGAGCGTTCGTCATGTCGGGGCGGGTGGAGAATGCCATCCCGGCCAGGCCGAGTTCGCGGCTGCGGCCGATGGCGGCGCGCACCAGCGCCTCGCCGACGCCCCGGCCGCGGGCGGCCGCGGCGGTGGCCAGCATCCGGATCTCGCCCTCGTGCGGGTCGGCGATGTCGGCCCACTCGGTGCCGCCCACGGCGAAGGTCACGCAGCCGAGGACGCTCCCCTCGACCGCGTCGACCGCGACGAGGAGCTCGGCCTCCCGGGACCGGCGGGCGGTGTCGCGCAGGAGGTCGACGTAGCCGCTCCCGGGCGAGGTGAAGCCGTCGCCGACGAAGGCTTCGACGGAGACCCGGCCGGCTGCTTCGAGGTCCTCTTCACGGGCGTGGCGGATGACGATGTCCATGCGGTCAGTGTGCCGGAGCCGTCGTGGCCGCCCGGGGCCGGGGCAGCGGACGGGTCGGCGGACGGGACGGCGGGCAAGGCGGCGGCCGGGTCGGCGGAGGGCCGGAGCGAGGCGGCCGGCATGGTGCCGTACAGCCGGTCGGGCAGGGCGGGGTCGACGGGGTAGCCGCCGGGGCGGTGCCAGTTGTCGCGGCCGGCGGCGGCGCCCCGGGCGACCTCGCGCCCGATCAGGCTGCCGAGCAGTCCGAAGCCGCCGACGGCCCCGGCGACGGCGAGTGCGCCGGCGATCGTGTCGGAGTCCATGGCTCCACTCTTCCGGCACGGCGGCCCGCCGACGAGTGGCAGGAATGCCTGATCACATCGAAAAACTGCCAGCCGACCCCTTCCCCGCGGCCGTGGGCCCGGGGCATCCTGACGGCATGCTGAAGAACGTGGTCGCGGTGGTGCTGGAGGAGGTCCACCCCTTCGAACTCGGGGTGGCTGCCGAGGTGTTCGGCCTGGACCGGAGCGACGACGGCCTGCCCCGGTACGACTTCGCCATCGCCGGAGCCCGCACCGGCCCGCACCGGACCCACGCCGGCTTCACCGTCGACGTCCCGCACGGTCCGGAGCGGCTGGCCGAGGCCGACCTGGTGGTGGTCACCGCCACCAGCCTCCGCGAGGGCTACCCCGAGCCGCTGCTGGACGCACTCCGGGCGGCGGTGGACCGCGGCGCCCGGGTGCTCTCCATCTGCAGCGGCGCCTTCCTGCTCGGCGCCGCCGGGCTGCTCGACGGCCGCCGCTCCACCACGCACTGGCGGCACGCCGACGAGCTGGCCGCCCGCCACCCGCTGACCACCGTGGAGCCGGACGTGCTCTACGTGGACGCCGACCCGGTGATCACCTCGGCCGGTACCGCGGCCGGCATCGACGCCTGCCTGCACCTGGTGCGCCGGCTCCAGGGCGCCGAGGTGGCCCGGGGGATCGCCCGTCGGATGGTGGTGGCCCCGCACCGGGAGGGCGGGCAGGCGCAGTTCGTCGACCGCCCGCTGCCGGAGGGGGACGGCGAGTCCCTCTCCCCGGTGCTGGACTGGATGCGCCACCACCTGGACCAGGAGTCCACCGTCGAGCAGCTGGCGGCCCGGGCGCACATGTCGCCGCGCACCTTCGCCCGCCGCTTCCAGCAGGAGACCGGGACCACCCCGCACCGCTGGCTGGTCGGGCAGCGCCTGCTGCTGGCCCAGCGGCTGCTGGAGTCGACCGCCGAGCCGGTGGACGCGATCGCCGCCCGCTGCGGCTTCGGCAACGCGGCGACGCTGCGCCACCACTTCGGCCGCAGGCTGGGCACGACCCCGCTGGCGTACCGCCGCTGCTTCGCCGAGCCGGCGGTCGGCTGACGCCCGGGCGGGCCGCCGGCCGCCCGGCCGAGGAGCCGCCCGACCGCCCGTCAGCCGGCCGCCAGGTGCCCGGTCTGGTTCCAGTGGTCCGGCCGAAGCCGCCCGCCCTCCGCCCGCCAGAGGCTGGTCGAGCAGTTGTTGACCGGCCCCAGCGCGGTCAGCTGCTCCTCGGTCAGCCGGTCCAGCGCGTAGCGGAGCATCAGCACCGTGCAGTCGTGTGCCACCAGCAGCACCGGCCGGCCGGCCTCCTCGGCGCAGACGTCGCGCAGCAGGCTGCGCACCCGCAGGGCGACGTCGGCCCAGGACTCCCCGCCCGGCGGGCGGTAGTACAGCTCGCCCATCTTGCGGCGTCTGGCCGCCTCCTCCGGGTACTTGGCCTCGATGGCGGCCTTCGGCAGCATCTCCAGGATGCCGAGCTCGCGGTCGCGCAGCCGCTCGTCGTAGCGGATGCCCAGCGAGACCGGTACCGCGCCCAGCCCGGCGGCCTGCGCCAGCGCGAACCGGGCCGTCTCCGCGGTGCGCACGTACGGCGAACACCAGACGCTGCGCGGCCGGTCGGCGCTGGGCAGGCCGGCCCACCAGCGCCCGAGCGCCTGGGCCTGCTGCTGTCCCTGCAACGAGAGCGGGATGTCGGCGTCCCGGCAGTTGATCGGCACGCTCAGTGCGCCGGCCGCCTCGGCCAGCTGGAACTCCACGTTGGCGGTGGACTCGCCGTGCCGGGTGGCGATCAGGACCGACGGCAGCGGGGTGGCCGCCGCGCTCCCGTTGGCGGTGGGGCCGGTGACGGCCGGGACGGGCGGCCCGCCGGCCGCGTGGGCGGAGTGGTGCTGGCCGTTGAGTGTGGTGCGGAGGTCTGCCATCGCCGCTGCTCCCCGTGGGTCGATCAGTTGCCGGCCGGCTGTCGGTCCGGTCTGGTGGTGCCCTGTGTGTGCGGCCGTTCATACATATGATCGCGCCGTCTCCTCCAGTGTTCACGGAGGAGACGGCACGATCACAGGGCGCGCGCAGGGGTTGTCAGTGCGCCGATACGGGCTCCGGCGCGTTCTTCAGCTCGTCGTCGCCGGTTTCGGCGCTGTAGTCGCCGGGGCGGGTCTCGTCCGGGCCCTCGGGCGCCTTGACCGCCTTCAGCACCAGCGTGAGCACCACGGCGACCAGCAGGTTGATCACGAACGCGGTCAGCCCGATGTAGCCGAGCTCGCCGATGCCGGGGATCTCGGCCGAGTTGCCGCCGAAGTGCTTGGTGGCGGGGCTGGCGATGTCGTACGCCTCCCAGGTGCCGTAGATCATGCCGACGGCCCAGCCGGCGAACAGCGCCCAGTGGTGGAACCAGCGGGTGAAGAGACCGCCGACGATCGAGACGAAGGTCTGCAGGATCCACAGGCCGCCGAGCAGCTGCAGGTTGATCGCCGCCTGCTTGTCCATGGTGAGCACGAAGACCAGCGCGCCGACCTTGACCAGCAGCGAGGCGATCTTGGCGACCCTGGTCTCGTCGGCCGGGGTGGCGGCCGGCTTCAGGAACTCCTTGTAGACGTTGCGGGTGAACAGGTTGGCCGCCGCGATCGACATGATGGCCGCCGGCACCAGCGCGCCGATCCCGATCGCCGCGAACGCCACGCCGGTGAACCAGTCCGGGAACATGTTCTCGAACAGCTGCGGCACGGAGAGCTGGGCGTTGAACTTCTTGTCGCCCTTGCCGATCCCGGCCGCGACCGCCATGAAGCCGAGCAGCGCCAGCAGGCCGAGCATCAGCGAGTACGCCGGCATGATCGCCATGTTGCGGCGCACGGTGTTGCGGGACTTCGAGGCCAGGACGCCGGTCACCGAGTGCGGGTACATGAACAGCGCCATCGCCGAGCCCAGCGCCAGCGTGGCGTACGTCCACTGCTTGTTCTCCGGCACGGTGAGCGAGCCGGCCGCCTTGGGGGCGCTGAACTTCTCGCCGACCGCGTCGAAGATGTGGCCGTAGCCGCCGAGCCGCATCGGGATGTAGATCACCGCGACGATGATCACGATGTAGATCAGGGTGTCCTTGACGAAGGCGATCAGCGCCGGCGCCCGCAGCCCCGAGGAGTAGGTGTACGCGGCCAGTACGCCGAAGGCGATGAACAGCGGCAGGTCCTTGACGAACCAGTTGGCGTTCTCGCCGCCGCCGACGCCCAGCACGTCCAGCACCGCCTGGATGCCGACCAGCTGCAGCGCGATGTACGGCATGGTGGCCAGGATGCCGGTCAGCGCGACCACCAGCGAGAGCGGCTTGGAGCCGTACCGCCCGCGCACGAAGTCGGCCGGGGTGACGTACCCGTGCACCCGGGAGACCGACCAGAGCCGCGGCAGGAAGAGGAAGACCAGCGGGTACGCGATGATCGTGTACGGGACGGCGAAGAAGCCCGCCGCGCCGGTCGCGTAGACGGCCGCCGGGACGGCCACGAAGGTGTACGCGGTGTAGAGGTCGCCGCCGAGCAGGAACCAGGTGACCCAGGTCCCGAAGCTGCGGCCGCCGAGGCCCCACTCGTCCAGGTGCAGGGCGTCGTCGGCCTTGCGCCAGCGCGAGGCGAGGAAGCCCATCACGGTGACCAGCAGGAAGAAGAGCACGAACACCGTCAGTGCCGGCACGTTGACGTCCTTCATCGCGCGCCACCCGCCTTCCGGACGGCCTTGCGGGCCTTCTCGTCCCGGTTGATCAGCAGGTAGGCGGCGACCGTGAAGACGGCCGAGACCGGCACCCAGAGCAGCTGGTACCAGTAGAAGAACGGCACCCCGCCCACCTCGGGGTCGGTCTTGTCGTACGAGGTCACCCAGAGCATGGCGACGATCGGCACGAGCAGGGCGAGCGCGGCCAGCACCCGCTCCGGCGTCACCGCCGGCACGGAGTCGGGGCCGGGTGGCTCGGGCATGACAGGTTCGGTGGCAGCGCGGTCTGTCGGCATGGTTCGGCTCCGCTCCGGAGGAGGGCTCACCCGGTCGGCGCCGCAGCCCCGAGAGGCCGCACAACCCCCCGGAACCCGCCGAGCAGCACCACTGGTGATCGGCAGTCAATACGGCTGCGAAATCTAGAGCATGGCGTGATCTCTGTCACCGGATTCGACGGAACTTCCCGCCATCCGGACGCACCGCGCGCCGCGGCGCGGCCCCGGGCGCCGCCCGGATGCGCGAAGGCACCGGCGTGCGCGGGCGCGCAGGCCGGTGCCCGGGAGCGGAGGGGGGAGCGGCGGCTACTCGGGGCGCTTGAGCCGGGTGATGAACTTGTAGCGGTCGCCGCGGTAGATCGAGCGCACCCACTCGACCGGGGCGCCCTCCGCGTCGAAGGAGTGCCGGGCGAGCTGGAGCATCGGCAGGCCGAGGTCGGAGCCGAGCAGCCCGGCCTCGCGCGGGGTGGCCAGCGTGGTCTCGATGGTCTCCTCGGCCTCGGCCACGGTGACCCCGTACACCTCGCGCAGGGCGGCGTACAGCGAGTTGTGCTTGGCCAGGTTGCGGCGCAGTGCGGGGAAGCGCTTGGCCGAGAGGTGGGCGACCTCGATGGCCATCGGGTCGCCGTTGGCCAGCCGCAGGCGCTCGATCCGCAGCACCCGGCCGCCGGGCTTGATGTCCAGCAGCGGCGCCAGCCGGTCGTCGGCGGTGATGTAGCCGATCTCGATCAGGCGGGAGGTGGGCTCCAGGCCCTGGGCGCGCATGTCCTCGGTGTAGGAGGTCAGCTGGAGGGCCTGGGCGACCTTGGGCTTGGCGACGAAGGTGCCCTTGCCCTGGATGCGCTCCAGCCGGCCCTCGACCACCAGCTCCTGGAGGGCCTGCCGGACGGTGGTGCGCGAGGTGTCGAACTGTGCGGCCAGCGCCCGCTCGGGCGGTACCGGGGTGCCGGCGGGCTGGGTCTCGGTGAGCTGGAGCAGGTGGCGCTTGAGCCCGTAGTACTTCGGGACCCGGGCGGTCTGGTCCGCGCCGGTCTGCGTCGGGAGGCTCTTCGCCTGGGGGTCGTTCACCTGGGCCGTGCTGCCCCCGTCGCTGCTCATCGGACCTGTCTCCCGCTTCTCGCGCGGCTCTTGGTGGCCGCGCCACATCGTTAACAGCTCACATCGTTGCATGTATGGCAACGGAACGAATACCTCATCACGCGATGAACGATGTGCGGTGTCGGCTTGATAACGGGTGGTCCTGATCGCATGAACAGCCGTTGACAGGCCCATTGGTCTAGGCCAAGCTCCAGGCATCTGGTCTACACCACTAGGCCGGTCACTATGAATCCCCCCACCCGTTCGCTGGGGTCCGCGGCACCATTTCTCCCGCCTTGCGTGGGTCTGCCGCAGCCACCCGACGGGGGCAATCCAGGCATCCCTCAGGAGGATGGCGTGAAGCGTCAGCTCATCGCGGCGGTCGGCGTCGCAGCAATGGTCGTCGGCGTGGCGGCTTGTGGTTCGGACGCCAAGTCCAGCGACGAGGGCAAGGGCGGCTCGTCCTCGGCCTCTGCGGGCGGCAAGAGCTACAGCGGCAAGACCCTGACCGTGTGGCTGATGGACGGCTCCGCCCCGAAGGGCTGGACGGAGTCGGTCAAGTCCGAGTTCGAGTCCACCTACCCGGGCGCCAAGGTCGACTTCCAGATCCAGAAGTGGAACGGCATCGGCGCGAAGATCACCACCGCGCTCTCCGAGGGCTCCGTCGACGTCCTGGAGCTCGGCAACACCCAGACCGCGGGCTACGCGGCCAGCGGCGGCCTGCTCGACATCACCAAGGACAAGGCCGCCCTGGGCGGCGCCGACTGGGCCGCCAACCAGAACGAGGCCGCGACCCTGGAGGGCAAGCAGTACGCCGCCCCGTGGTGGGTCTCCAACCGCGTGGTCACCTACAACAAGGACCTCTGGGCCAAGGCCGGCCTGAGCGCCGCCCCGAAGACCCTGGACGAGTTCTACGCCGACCTCGACAAGCTGAAGGCCACCGCGGGCGTCACCGACCCGATCTACATGCCGGGCCAGGAGTGGTACGTCTACTTCGGCCTCCTCTCCAGCGAGGGCGGCAAGCTGGCCAAGAAGGACGGCGACAAGTGGGTCGGCGGCCTGTCCACCCCCGAGGCGCAGAAGGCCTTCGAGACCTACAAGAAGCTGCAGAGCTACTCGGCCACCGGTCCGAAGGACAAGGACGAGGCCACTCCGCAGCAGAAGGAGGTCTTCGGCAAGGGTGACATCGGCACGATGATCAGCCTCGGCTGGGAGCTGCCGGAGGAGAAGGTCATGCCGAAGGACAAGATCGGCTTCTTCCCGCTCCCGGGCAAGACCGCCGACAAGTCCTCGGGCGTCTTCCTCGGCGGCTCGAACCTGGCCATCGCCCAGGCCAGCAAGAACTCCGACATGGCCAAGGACTTCCTGAAGGTCGCCCTCAACGACAAGAACGAGGGCCTGGTCGCCGCCGCCGGCTCCATCCCGAACAAGACCTCGCTGAACAGCCAGGTCGCCGGCGAGTTCGCCAAGGCCGCCCTCCCGGCGTCCGCCAACGGTGCGATCACCCCGAACACCCCCACCTGGGCGAACGTGGAGAACGAGCCGAACCCGATCAAGGAGTTCCTGACCGGCGCCCTGACCGGCGACTACGCGGCCGCTGCCAAGAAGGCCGACGACGAGATCGCGAAGCGTCTCAACCAGAAGCAGTAAGCAGGTGAGCGGCGTCGCTCACCGGCTCCCGGCGGGGGGCCGGTGGGCGGCGCCTGTCCGTCGTGGTCGGTAGCTAGGAAGAGAGAACGATGGCTGTGCATTCGGAGCGGGTGCAGACGCAGTCCCCGGAATCAGGGAAGGCTGCTGTGGCCAGTACTGACCAGACCGACGTCATCGTCGGCGGTGGTACCCCGAAGAAGAGCGGCAGACCGGTCGACCGGCGGGTCGGGCAGGCCGTCACCCCGTACCTGCTGCTGCTGCCGGCCATCGCGGTGACGCTGCTCCTGCTGGGGTGGCCGCTGCTCAAGACCGTGGTGGTGTCGTTCCAGAACCTCAACAAGCGGCAGGTGATCCAGCACCTGACCGAGTGGAACGGCTTCGAGAACTACACGGACCAGCTGACCAGCTCGGAGTTCTGGTCGGTCACCGGCCGGACGGTGGCTTTCACGGTGGTGAACGTCGTCCTGATCATGGTGTTCGGCACCCTGGTCGGCCTGCTGCTGGACCGGCTCGGCAAGCGGATGCGGCTGGCGCTCTCGCTCGCGCTGATCCTGGCCTGGGCGATGCCCGTGGTCGCCGCGACCACCGTCTACCAGTGGCTCTTCGACTCGCAGTTCGGCGTGGTCAACTGGCTCCTGGACAAGCTGGGCTGGCACGGGATGGCCCACTTCAACTGGACCAGCGGCCAGTACTCGACGTTCTTCGTGATCGTCCTGCTGATCGTCTGGGGCTCGATCCCGTTCGTGGCGTTCAACATGTACGCGGGCCTGACCACCATCCCGAAGGAGCTCTACGAGGCGGCTCGGATGGACGGCGCCGGCTCCTTCAAGATCTTCGGCGCGGTGATCTACCCGATCATGAAGCCGTTCTTCCTGGCGACGACCTTCCTCGAAGTCATCTGGGTCTTCAAGGCCTTCACGCAGGTCTACCTGATCAACAAGGGCGGCCCGGACGGGCTCACCCGGACCCTCCCGGTCCACGCCTTCCTGGAGGGCTTCGGATCGCAGCGCTTCGGCGTCGGCTCGGCGATCGCGGTACTCACCATCCTGATGCTGGGCGCGCTGATGGCGTACTACTTCCGGATCATTCTGAAGCAGGAGGACGAGCTGTGAGGCGCTCGCTCATCGGACGCACCTGGCCGAACGCGATCGCGGTCGTCCTCTTCGTCTTCTTCATCTTCCCCGTCTACTGGATGATCTCGACGGCCTTCAAGCAGGACAACGACATCATCAGCCGGACGCCGGTCTTCGTCCCGCTGGACGTGACCTTCGAGCACTTCGACAAGGCCGTCCACGCCCCCAAGTTCTGGACGTACGTCACCAACAGCCTCGTCGTCACGGTCGGCGCCGTGCTCGGCTCGCTGGTGATCGCGACCCTGGCCTCCTTCGCCATCGCCCGGATGCGCTTCCGCGGCCGCAAGAGCTTCGTCCTGGTCGTCATGGCGGCCCAGATGGCGCCCTGGGAGGTCATGATCATCGCGGCCTGGCTGCTGGTCCGCGACAACGACATGCTCAACAGCCTCGTGCCGCTGACCGCGTTCTACCTGATGATGGTGCTGCCCTTCACGATCTGGACGCTGCGCGGCTTCATCGCCGCCGTGCCCAAGGAGCTGGAGGAGTCGGCCATGGTGGACGGCTGCACCCGCACCCAGGCCTTCCTGAAGGTGATCTTCCCGCTGCTGGCCCCCGGTCTGATGTCGACCTCGCTGTTCGGCTTCATCACCGCGTGGAACGAGTTCCCGCTGGTCAACATCCTGAACAAGAAGGAGGAGTTCCAGACCCTCCCGCTCTGGCTCTCCTCGTTCCAGACCAACTTCGGCACCGACTGGGGCGCCACCATGGCCGCGTCCACCATGTTCGCGATCCCGATCCTGATCCTCTTCATCTTCCTGCAGCGCAAGGCCGTGGGCGGACTGACCGACGGCGCCGTGAAGGGCTGATCCCACGTGAGCATCCTCATCCCCACCCTGCCGGCCAGCGACCAGCTGCACCGGGACGCGCTGACCGTGCTGCAGCCCGGCTTCGTCGGCACCGAGCCCCCGGAGTGGGTCCGCCGCCACCTCGCCGCCGGCCTCGGCTCGGTCGCCCTGTTCGACCGCAACGTGACCGACCTGGAGCAGCTCTCCGCGCTCACCAGGGCGCTGCGCGAGGAGAACCCCGACCTCCTGATCGCGATCGACGAGGAGAGCGGCGACGTCACCCGCCTGGAGGCCGGCTCGGGCTCGTCCTGGCCGGGCAACTTCGCCCTCGGTGCGATCGACGACCCGGCGCTGACCCGGGACGTCGCCCGCGAGCTGGGCCGGGCGCTGGCCGCCGCCGGCGTGAACTACAACTGGGCGCCCACCGCGGACGTCAACTCCAACCCGCGCAACCCGGTGATCGGCGTCCGCTCCTTCGGCGCCGACCCGGAGCTGTGCGCCCGGCACACCGCCGCCTGGGTGGAGGGCCTGCAGTCGGCCGGCGTGGCGGCCTGCTCCAAGCACTTCCCGGGCCACGGCGACACCGCCGTCGACTCGCACCACGGCCTGCCGGTGATCGACGTCGACCTGGACGTGCTGCGCGCCCGTGACCTGATCCCGTTCCAGGCCGCGATCGCCGCCGGGACCAAGGCCGTGATGACGGCCCACATCATGATCCCGGCGCTCGACCCGAAGCTGCCGGCCACGCTCAGCCCGCTGGTGCTGCGCGACCTGCTGCGGGCGGCCCCGGAGGACGGCGGCCTCGGCTACCAGGGGCTGATCGTCAGCGACGCGATCGAGATGGGCGCCATCGCCGACACGTTCGGCATGGGCGAGGGCACCGTGCTGGCCCTGGCGGCCGGTGCGGACGCGATCTGCGTCGGCGGCGGCCTGGCCGACGAGGAGACCGTGCTGATGCTGCGCGACGCCATCGTGGCGGGCGTGCAGTCCGGCCGGCTCGCCGAGGAGCGCCTCGCCGACGCCGCCGCCCGGGTGCGCTCGCTCGGCAGCTGGGGCCGGATCGCGGCCCAGGCCGAGCGGCCGGAGCCGGACCTGGCGGTCGGCCTGCGGGCCGCCCGCCGCGCGCTGCGGGTGGTCCGGGCGCCGGGCCGGGTGGTCCGGCCGGTGACCGAGCGCCCGTACGTGGCCTCGTTCGCCGACGAGCCGAACATCGCCGTCGGCGACGTCACCCCCTGGGGCGTGGCCGACATGCTGGCCGACCGCTTCCCCGGCACCCGCACCCGCTCGGTCCGGCCGCAGGACGCCGCACCGGAGCAGCTGGACGCGCTGATGGCCGAGGTGCTGGCCGGTGCCGAGGACCGCAGCCTGGTGCTGGTGGTCCGGGACGCCCACCGGCACGAGTGGATGGCCGCCGCGCTGGCCCGCCTGGTGGCGGCCCGGCCGGACGCCGCGGTGGTCGAGATGGGGCTGCCGCAGTCCGAGCCGGTCGGCGCCCTCCACATCGCCACCCACGGCGCCGCCCGCGTCTGCGGTCTGGCGGCCGTGGAGGTGCTCACCGGGCAGCCGGGAGCGATCGGCTGAGCCGTCGTCGGAGGGCGTGCCGGGGTGCCGCCGGGCACCCTTCGGAACGGGCCCGCCATGCGCATGCCGCATGGCGGGCCCGTTCGCGTTCCACCCCGGTTGACCTGCGGTTTCCCCGCCTGTCGGTGCTCCCTCAAATCGCCCTTAAGGCAGCCTTAAATTCCACTTAGGGTAGTGAACCGGCAACGCATCGCCACGCGGTACAACAGGTTGGCAACGCCCTTGGCGGGCAGGCCATTTGGCGTTGACACCGCGAGTGGTCTAGGCCAGGCTCCACTGCATCCGGTTCGAACTCAAACATCACCGGATGTGGTATCAGCCCTTCCCGCACTATGCCGCCCCTTCCCGGAGACCACTCCCGGCGGGCGCCCACGCTGCCGGCGGGCACCCAGCTCTAGCACTCTCGGAGGGATGGCGTGAAGAAGCGTCAGCTCGTGTCCGCGTTCGGGACCACGGCGCTGGCCGTCGCCCTGACGGCCTGTTCCTCGACCGGCTCGCCGTCGGGCGGCAC
Organism: Kitasatospora sp. NPDC090091; assembly: GCF_044747365.1. Taxonomy (NCBI): domain Bacteria; kingdom Bacillati; phylum Actinomycetota; class Actinomycetes; order Kitasatosporales; family Streptomycetaceae; genus Kitasatospora; species Kitasatospora sp. NPDC090091. Next base: position 229,292 of record NZ_JBIVDY010000005.1, on the reverse strand, counting down.
CAGGAGCGGTACGGCGGACCCGAAGTCCGCGACCGGAACGGTCACCGTCTGGCTGATGGAGGACGCCCAGAAGAACTGGCCCGACCTCGTCCAGCGGGTCAACGACCAGTTCGCCGCGAAGTACCCGAACGTCACGCTGAAGCTGGCGTACCAGGGTTGGGCCGACAAGGTCACCCGGTTCGACAAGGCGCTCGCCGAGGGCTTCGCCCCGGACGTGGTGGAGCTCGGCAACACCGAGACCATGAAGTACATCCTGTCCGGCGCGCTGGCCCCGGTGGAGCGCAGCAGCTTCGACAACTCCGACGCCTGGATCAAGGCGCTCGCCAACACCTGCACCTACCAGGACAAGCTCTGGTGCGTGCCGTACTACGCGGGCGCCCGGGTCGCCATCTACAACGCGACGGCCTTCCAGACCGCCACCGGGAACACGGAGTTCCCCAAGACCGAGGACGAGCTGAAGGCGGCGCTCGACCGGGTCGCGGACAAGAACAAGTCCGACAAGACCTACTCGGCGCTCTACCTGCCCGGCCCGTACTGGTACGCCGCGATGAGCTACGTCTCCGCGTACGGCGGTGCGATCGCCCGCTTCGACAGCAGCGGCAACTGGCACGGCACCCTCAACGACCCGAAGTCCCAGCAGGGCATCGCCCACTTCGTCGACCTGGTGCGCAAGTACAACAAGGGCGACCTCGCGGTCAACGAGCTCAACCAGTTCGAGGCGATGGCCCGCGGCCACGCCGGCGCCTTCTACGGCAACCCCTTCGAGGCGGCCAGCGTCACCGCGCCGGTGACCGGCGACCCGACCCTCAAGGACGCGGTCAAGATGGCCACCATGCCCGGCCCGGGCGGCAAGCCGCTGCCGACCTTCATCGGCGGCTCGGACCTCGCCGTCACCGCGAAGTCCCCGGTCTCCGCGCTGGCGGCGGACTGGATCCGGATGTTCACCGGCACCAAGTCCCAGCAGGCGCTGGCGGACCGGGACATCCTGCCGAACAACCTGACCCAGCTGGGCCCGCTGAAGAACAAGCCGGCCACCGCCGCCGCGGCCAACGCGGTGCCGGACGCCTGGTTCACCCCGCTGGCACCGGGCTGGGGCGCGATCGAGAAGCAGAAGGTCCTTCCGGACATGCTCACCGCGATCCTGAAGAACAACAAGCCGATCGACCAGGCCACCAAGGACGCGGACGCCGCGATCGACCAGCTGATCAACAAGGCGGGCTGACCCGCCGCCGCGCAGCCGCGGGGGCCCGCCCGGGCCCCTCCCCACCGGCGGGGGAGGGGCCCGGGCCGGCGCCTCGACTGTGCTCCCGGGTGGCGGTCCCCGTAGGATTGCCGCAGGAAACACCGCAGCGAGTGTGCGGACTCGCCGCCGTAGAGGTCCCCACCGGGCATCCCCGCCCGCGTGGGGTAGAACCATCTCATCGGAGGCACACCCAAGATGTCCGACACGCAGACTGTCCCCGTCCCCGGCCGGATCATGGCGGCGGAGATGGCCGAGCAGCCGGCCGTCCTCCGGCGCATCCTCGACGAGGGCGCGCCGAAGATCTTCGACATCGCGGCCGAGATCGCCGCCCGCAACCCGCGGTTCGTCCTGCTGACCGCCCGCGGCACGTCCGACAACGCGGCGCTCTACGCGAAGTACCTGATCGAGATCCTGCTCGGCAAGCCGGCCGGCCTGACCTCGATGTCGACCACCACCGCGTACGGGGCCAAGCCGGACCTCACCGACGTGCTGGTGATCACCGTCAGCCAGTCCGGCGGTTCGCCGGACCTGGTGGCCTCCACCAAGGCGGCCCGCGAGGCCGGCGCCATCACCCTGGCCGTCACCAACAACGCGTCCTCGCCGCTGGCCGAGGTCTCCGAGTTCCACATCGACGTGCTGGCCGGCCCGGAGAAGGCGCTGCCCGCCACCAAGACCTACACCGCCGAGCTGCTGGCGCTCTACCTGCTGGTCGAGGGCCTGCGCGGCGGCGACGGCGCGGCCGCGAAGGAGCTGCCGTCGCTGGCCGCCGGCATCCTGGCCCGCCAGGCCGAGGTGAAGGCCCTGGCCGAGCGCTACCGCTTCGCCCAGCGCCTGGTCATCACCTCGCGCGGCTACGGCTACCCGACCGCCCGCGAGGCGGCGCTGAAGCTGATGGAGACCACCTACATCCCGGCCTCCCCGTTCTCCGGCGCGGACCTGCTGCACGGCCCGCTGGCCATGGTGGACAACGTCTCCCCGGTCATCGCGATCGTGCCGGACGGCAAGGGCGGCGAGGCCCTGCAGCCGGTCCTGGACCGCCTGCGCGGCCGCGGCGCGGACCTGGTGGTCATCGGCCAGCAGGAGCAGGTGGACGTCGCCTCGGCGGGCTTCGCGCTGCCGGCCGGCGTGCCCGAGGAGGTCCAGACGATCCTGGAGATCCTGCCGCTGCAGCTGCTGGCCTACGAGGTCACCATCGCCCGCGGCCAGGACCCGGACGCCCCCCGCGCCCTCGCCAAGGTCACCGAGACGCACTGACACTCTCCGAGTAAGGCCGAGCCCCCGTCCACAGGCTGTGGACGGGGGCTCGGCCTTTGAGCGGCTGGGGAAGCCCGGGTGCGCACCCCGCCGGGAGGCGGAAAGCACTACGGGCCACGGCGCCGACACGGGACCCTCAACCCGTGCGGCACCGCAGCCCGGAGCTGTCGTCGGGCGCCGGGGCCGGTCGAGGACTGTGCGGGGTCCTCGCTCGGTGGCGTCCGACCGAGGAGAAGCCGTGCGCGGGTCAGGGCAGTTGCGCGGTGGGCTTCTCCTTGGTGCCCTTCCATTGTGGACTAGACCAATCTGGGTTGTCCAGGGATCCCCGGAAATTGGTCTGGACAACTCACCGTCCCGCGAGAGGCCCGTCGCACCCCCCCCCGCGGGCGGGTGCGAGGGGCCCGCCGGCCCGGCCTGGAGCTACGCTCGCCATGTGCCCTCGCTGAACGAACTCGTCCGCCGCCACACCACCCTGACCGGTGCCGATGTGGAGTGGCTCCACATGCTGGTCTCGGAGTGGCAGCTGCTCTCCGACCTCTCCTTCGCCGACCTCGTCCTGTGGATCCCCACCTGGGACGGCATCCGCTACGTCTCGGTGGCCCAGATGCGGCCCAACACCGGGCCCACGTCCTACCAGGACGACATGGTCGGCCACCTCGTCCCCCGCGGGCGCCGCCCGCTGCTGGACGCCGCCTTCGACGAGGGGCGGATCGTGCGCGAGGGCGACCCGGAGTGGCGCGAGGAGGTGCCGGTGCGGGTCGAGTCGATCCCGGTCCGGCGCGAGGGCAAGGTGCTCGGGGTGATCGCCCGGAACACCAACCTGCTGACCGTGCGCACCCCCAGCCGGCTGGAGCTCACCTACCTGCAGAGCGCCTCCGACCTGGCCCAGATGATCGCCGCCGGGGCGTTCCCGTTCCACGGTGTCGAGCAGGCCGACATGGACGCCGCGCCCCGGGTGGGCGACGGCCTGATCCGGCTGGACGCCGACGGCATCGTCACCTACGCCAGCCCCAACGCGCTCTCCGCCTACCACCGGCTCGGCCTCACCACCGATCTGGTCGGCAGCCACCTCGGCCGCGCCACCGCCGAGCTCGCCCCGCCGTCGCGCGCGGCCGTGCACGAGGCGCTGGTGAAGCTGGCGAGCGGCTGGGCGCCGCGGCAGACCGAGGTCGAGGCCCAGGGCGGCGTGGTCACCCTGCGGGCCATCCCGCTCAAGCCCAAGGGCACCCTGACCGGTTCGCTGGTGCTCTGTCGCGACGTCACCGAGCTGCGCCGGCGCGACCGCGAGCTGATGACCAAGGACGCCACCATCCGGGAGATCCACCACCGGGTGAAGAACAACCTGCAGACGGTGGCCGCGCTGCTGCGGCTGCAGTCCCGCCGGATGGACTCGGAGTCCGGCCGGGCCGCGCTCGACGAGGCGGTCCGCCGGGTCGGCTCGATCGCGATCGTCCACGAGACGCTCTCCCAGGCGCTGGACGAGCAGGTCGCCTTCGACGAGATCGCCGACCGGGTGCTGGCGATGGTGATGGAGCTCTCCCAGGACGGCCGGGTGACGACCCGCCGCAGCGGCAGCTTCGGGATCCTCTCCGCCGAGGTGGCCACCCCGCTGGCGATGGTGCTGACCGAACTGCTGCAGAACGCGCTGGAGCACGCCTTCGGCCCGTCCGCCTCCGGCCACCTGGAGGTCAGCGCGCTGCGCGGGCGTGCGCCGGCCACCGGCATGGGCTGGTCGGACAGCTGGAACGGCGGGGCCCGGCCGGAGGAGTACCTGCTGATCACCGTGCAGGACGACGGCAAGGGCATGCCGGAGGGGTTCGACCCGCAGCAGGCGGGCAACCTCGGTCTGCAGATCGTCCGCACCCTGGCCACCGGGGAGCTCGGCGGCACCTTCGACATGGTGGCCGGTCCGAACGGCGGCACCAAGGTGGTCCTGGAGATCCCGGTGCGCTGAGGCGGGGGCGGGGCGCGCACCGGGCGGGGGAGCCGGGTGCGCGCTTCCGCGCAACCACACGGTGCGGCGGCCTGCGGGCGGCCGGGCTGCCGGCGAGGACCGGGCGGTCGGCCGCAGAGACAGAAACGAGGCCCTGTCGACCGGGGGGGGGTGGGTCGACAGGGCCTCTCAACCCGTTCCGGCCGTCGGGGGGAGTCGGCCGGAACGGGGGCTCTGGGTAGTGCGACACCCCACCGGTGCGTTGCACACGGTGAGCGCCACAGCTCCACAATATTGCTCTAAGTGAACAGTATCAAGTGGCTGGGCGGCCCGGTGTCGCAGGACCTCGTCGAGCAAGGTCCTTTGTACGGAAGGCTTCGCCAGGAAGTGCAGGGAAGCCCTTGATCATGTGTTGATCGGTCCTGCGGTCACAGCCGGTACTACGGCGTGTGATCAGGCGGTGCGGGCGCGGTTGCGGGCAGCACGGCGCTTCATCGCGCGACGCTCGTCCTCGCTCATACCGCCCCAGACGCCGGCGTCCTGGCCGGTCTCGAGCGCCCACTGGAGGCACTGCTCCATGACCGGACAGCGGCGGCACACGGCCTTGGCTTCCTCGATCTGCAGCAGAGCAGGACCGGTGTTCCCGATCGGGAAGAACAGCTCCGGGTCCTCTTCGCGGCAGACAGCGCGGTGGCGCCAGTCCATGGTCGTCCAACTCCTCCTGCCGACGGGGGTGGCCCGGCGGCACAATCGATGGCTTGTGAATGTGAACGCTTTCACGAATCCCGCAACAGCAAAAGAGACCAAAGGCCCACCGGGCCCGGGAGGTCTGTGCTGGGGAGGGATTCGGCGATTCGAGGGACACTCCGCGGTCGGCCTCCGTCGGTCCGAGGTTGCCGTCGCTGCGATGTGTCCCGATCGCCATGTAGAGGTTCGCAAACCTCGGGCCCGGATACAACCCCCTTCAGGGAGGAATTTTTGATTCTTCGGTGTCGCCTAGCTCACAGCCAGTACTTCTATGGAGTGAAGGGGGCTTGTGCGTTCGAGAAGAAGGGCGAACCCCCCTTCCGGTCACACAATCACACGCAGTGCCCGCCGTACGCCTGTGAAACTGACGCGACTCCTGTCTCCAAGGTGGTCCCCATCGACCTGAAACGGGGCCGGTTCCTGTGAAACCAAGGTGAAGTGCCGGGCGTCGTGGTAGGAAACGACGTGCTTGCCCGACGGGCCGACCGGGGCGGAGCCGTCGCTCGAAGCGCTGTGCGACCGCAGGATCTGACGGACCGTTCGAGCCGTGCCGAACGCCGTCATCCGGGTGATCCCGAAGACGTCGAGATCCGTGTCGAAGGAGGCGAGCGGGGAGGGGTAGACCGGCCGGTTGCCGAGGAACGTCCAGGGGGACGTGTTGCTGACTATGGCCAGCACCAGGCCCGGCACCGGCTCGTGGCCCGGCATTTCCAGGGTGACCGGGCCCGATCGACGCTGCTCACGCTGGGTGACGTAGTGCCGGAGCGCCTGCCCCACGTAGAGCGCGTGGGTGGACCTGCGCCCCGCCCGGCGCTGCTCCTCCACCCGGCCGACCACGCCGGCGTCGAAGCCCAGGCCGGCCGTGAACGTGAACCAGCGGTCCGGCAGCCCGTCCGTCATCGCCTTGCCCAGGCCGATCGGCCGCTCCCGGCGGGCCTCCAGGGCGTTCAGCAGGGCCCCGGTCGCCTCCACGGGGTCGTTGGGCAGGCCCAGCGCGCGGGCGAACACATTGGTCGAGCCACCGGGCACCACGGCCAGCCGGGGGACCTTCTCGCCCGGGCCGTGCGAGAGCAGACCGTTGACCGTCTCGTTGACCGTGCCGTCGCCCCCCAGCGCCACCACCAGGTCGACCGTGCCGTCCTCCGCCGCCTCCCGGGCCAGGTCGCGCGCGTGACCCCGGTACTCGGTCTGCGCCACCTCCAGCTTGAGGTCGCTGCGCAGGGCGTGGATCAAGACATCCCTGGTGCGGCCACTGGTGGTGGTCGCTTTCGGGTTGACGACCAGGAGAGCGCGCATGTGCTCAGCCTACGGGTCGGTACGGACCGGGCGGCGGCTACCCTGCTGGAGTGACCGCAGAATCCTCCGCACCCGCACCCACGCCCGGCAGCGACCGGCCGGCCGCCCTGGTCGTGGGCGCCGCCATCACCGCCCTGGCGGGCGCCGCGCTGGCCGTCGTCGGCGTCTGGGACATGGTGTCCGCGCTGTCCGGCCAGGAGAAGCAGCTCGCCCTGAACGAGTTCGGCGGCCTGGTGATCGTGCTGCTCGGCGCGCTGCCGATACTGGCCGCCCGGGCGCTCCTGAAGGGCCGGCGCTGGGGCCGCAGCCCGGCCGTGCTGACCAACTCGATCTGCCTGCCCGTGGCGTACTACATGTGGCAGAGCGGCGGCGCCATGGCGGCCGTCGGGATCGGCGTCGGCCTGCTCGGCGCGGTCGGCATCGGCGCCCTGCTCAGCCCGAAGTCGACGGCGGCCCTCTACGCTCCGCACGAGGGCTGAGCACAGAGGGCCGCACGGCCGTTCACGACCGCTGAGCGGCCGTCAGGCACAGGGCGTGTCCGACACGCCCTACTCCTCCACCAGAAGCTTCTCCCGCAGCTGCGCCAGCGTGCGGGCGAGCAGCCGGGAGACGTGCATCTGCGAGATGCCCACCTCGGCGGCGATCTGCGACTGCGTCATGTTCCGGAAGAACCGCAGCACCAGGATCTTCTGCTCCCGGGGCGGCAGTTGGGCCAGCAGCGGCTTGAGCGACTCGCGGTACTCGACGCCCTCCAGCGCCTCGTCGGTGGCGCCCAGGGTGTCCGCGACGGCCGGCGACTCGTCGTCGCTGTCCGGCACGTCCAGCGACAGCGTGGAGTACGCGTTGGCGGACTCCAGGCCCTCCAGGACGTCCTCCTCGGAGATCCCCAGGTGCTCGGCGAGCTCGTGCACGGTGGGGGAGCGGCCGTGCCGCTGGGAGAGCTCGCTGGTCGCCGTGGTCAGCGACAGCCGCAGCTCCTGGAGCCGGCGCGGCACCCGGACCGCCCAGCCCTTGTCCCGGAAGTGCCGCTTGATCTCGCCGACGATGGTCGGCGTCGCGTAGGTGGAGAACTCGACCCCGCGCTCGTGGTCGAACCGGTCCACCGACTTGATCAGCCCGATCGTGGCGACCTGGGTGAGGTCGTCCAGCGGCTCGCCCCGGTTGCGGAACCGCCGGGCCAGGTGCTCCACCAGCGGGATGTGCATGCGCACCAGCTGGTTGCGCAGTTCCACCCGCTCCGGCGAGCCCTCGGGCAGCGCGGACAGCCGGACGAACAGCGCACGGGCCGCCTCCCGGTCCGGCGCGCCCGAGCGGTGCGGGCCCTGGGCGGGCACCGCGCCGCGCAGCGCCTCGGCCGCCGGGTCCTCCGGGGAGGGCGGGGGCGAGGGTGTCTGCGACGGTTCGGTCGGCTCGGTCGGCTGGCTCATCCGGTGGGCGTCCTTCGGGTGCGCGTCGTCGTTGGCGGCGAGGCCGGGAACGCTCGCCTGGGTCGGTACGGCAGGGCCCGCCGTCGCGAGGCCGGTACGGTCCAGATCACTCACGGCCATTCCCCCGTTCCGTTCCGGGAGCACCGGGACCGTGGCGGTCCCGGATTCGTCTTGTGGGTCGTACCGCGTGAAGGGCGGTACCGGGAGCCGCCCGCCGGCCCGGGTGGGGAACCGGGCGGACGGCCCTTGTTCGGTGTGCTGCTGCGGTGGCTCTAGTGCGCGGCCGGTCCGCCGCGCTTCTTGTGCAGGCTGATCGACACGGTGTTGTCCTCGCCGACCGAGGACTCCACCTCGCCGGCCAGCGCGGAGAGCACCGTCCAGGCGAAGGTGTCCCGCTCCGGGGCCCGGCCGTCGGTGGTCGGGGCGGAGACGATGACCTTCAGCGAGTCGCCGACCAACCGGAACTCGCAGGAGAGGACCGAGCCCGGCACCGCCTGCTGGAGCAGGATGGCGCACGCCTCGTCCACCGCGATGCGGAGGTCCTCGATCTCGTCCAGCGTGAAGTCCAGCCGGGCCGCGAGCCCCGCCGTCGCTGTTCGCAGCACCGAGAGGTAGGCCCCCGCCGCGGGCAGCCGGACCTCCACGAAGTCCTGCACTCCGGGCTCGCCGTCGATCTGGGACACCCTCACCTCCTGGGTGACGCGCTGTGCTTCCGGGCCGGTGGCCGCGGCACTGTCTGTTGCTTGGCTCAACTGCTTCGCCCCAACTGTCCAGAGGGGTGGTGCGGTACGTACCGGTCATACCCCTCGAAGAGTGGCCGGACGCCGCGCCCGCACGAGACGTTACCGCTTTTGATCCCCGCGCGGGAGTCACTCATGGTAAGCCCTTGCGACACAGGGTGTCAGCGGTCGGACGGTGCCTTCCGCGAACCCCCGGGAGCGGGCTCCCGGGGAGCGGTCAGCGGGTGCCGGCCGCGGTCAGCGCCTCGCCGGTGAGCCGGTAGACGGTCCAGCCGTCCATCGGCACCGCGCCGAGCGACTTGTAGAAGTTGATCGAGGGCTCGTTCCAGTCCAGCACCGACCACTCCATCCGCGAGTAGCCGCGGTCCACGGCGATCCGGGCCAGCTCCAGCAGCAGCGCCTTGCCGTGGCCGCCGCCACGGGCCTCCGGGCGGACGTAGAGGTCCTCCAGGTAGATCCCGTGCGTCCCGCGCCAGGTGGAGAAGTTGAGGAACCAGACCGCGAAGCCGACCGGCTCGCCGGTGGCGTCGTCCTCGGCGATCAGCCCGAACAGCGCCGGTCCGGCGCCGAACAGCGCGTCCCGCAGCTGCTCCTCGGTGGCCACCGCCTCGTGCGGGGCCTTCTCGTACTCCGCGAGCTCGCGGATCATGGCGTGGATGACCGGGACATCGGTGGCAACGGCGGTACGGATCATGCGACGAGCCTACTTGGCCTGCTCGTTCTCGTCCCAGGCCTGGACCGAGGTCTGGTCGACGATCCGGCCGTCCCGAAGATCGGCCATCGAGCTCATCAGGACGCGGATCCCGTCGGGGTACTGGCAGGACTCCAGGAAGGCGAGGTGGTCGTCCTGGACCACCGCCCGCTCCAGCTTGTGGGTCATCTCCCGGCCGTAGAGGTCGTCCAGCATCGCGGCGATCTCCTCCCGGCCGTGCATCACCAGCGGGTGGCTCGGCTGGGTCTTGCGGTCGACGACGCGCAGTTCGGCGTCGTCCGCGTACAGCGCCAGCAGGGCCTCGGCGTCGCTGCGCTCGATGCCCTCGCGGAGTGCGTCGGTGTCGAAGGCGGTCGGCGCGGCCATCGTGCTCATGCTCTCGCTCCTCCGGTCGGTTCCGTCGGCTCGTACCTCCGAGCCTACGCCCGTAGGGCCGCCCCCCACCCGGTGGTCCGGGCCCGAGCCGCTGCGGCAGGACTCGCTCAGCACGCAGGAGTCGATGCCGAGGCCGGCCAGTGCCTTCGGGGCGAAGCCGTCGGCCTCGCCGAAGCCGTAGGACGAACGGGTCGGCGAGTGCGTTGCGGACCATCGCCTGCACGGTGACCCCGATGGCCGCGAGCCCGGCGCCGGGCCCGGCGCCGACCACGGCGGCCGGCACGGTGCGCGGCAGCCGGATCTCCCGGACGATGGCGTACGCGGCGGCGTCCTCGGCCGGCAGCCGACCGCCCGTCAGTCCGGCACCCGGCAGCCGCAGAACGTGCGACCGCCCCCGTCCGGTGGGTCGGACGGGGGCGGTCGGTGCGGGCTGATCGGGGATCAGGCCTGCTTGGTCTCCCAGAAGATCTTGTCGACCTCGGCGATCAGGTCGAGCAGGGCCTGGCCGGTGGCCGGGTCCGTCGACGCCTTGGTGGCCGAGGCGGCCTTCAGGGTGTCGTTGATCAGCTGGTGCAGCTGCGGGTACTTCTCGAAGTGCGGGGCCTTGAAGTAGTCGCTCCACAGCACCGAGATGTGGTGCTTGACCGCCTCGGCGCGCTGCTCCTTGATGATGATGGCGCGGGCGCGGAAGTGCGGGTCCTCGTTGGCCTGGTACTTCTCCTGGGTGGCCTTGACCGACTCGGCCTCGATCCGGGCCTGCGCGGGGTCGTACACGCCGCAGGGGAGGTCGCAGTGGGCGTGGGCGGTGGCGCGAGGTGCAAACAGACGAGAGAACATGGGAGTCCTTCCTTAGATCGTCTTCCCGCGCCCGAGATTACCCTTCCGGTCCCCGGGTTTCGCGATCGGGCGGTGGGCCTCGGTCAAAAGGCGGAGTCGGAACCGGGCCAATCCGGACACCGGCCGGAGGCCGCCGGTGCGGCAGACTTGGACGCGGCCGGGAGGAGGAGTCGTGGCGCGGATGGCGGAACCGGAGGGCGGCACCCCGGGGGGTGGTGCGCCGTTCGGACTGATCGACGTGGCGGGCCCCTCGATGGTGCCGACCCTGCGCGAGGGCGACCAGCTGCTGGTCCGCTACGGCGCGCGGATCCGGCCGGGTGCGGTGGTGGTGTTCCGCCACCCGTTCCAGCAGGACCTGCTGGTGGTGAAGCGGGCGGCCGAGCGCCGGGCCAAGGGCTGGTGGCTGCTCTCCGACAACCGGCCGATCGACAGCGACAGCCGCAGCTACGGCGCCGTCCCGGACGAGCTCGTGCTCGGCCGGGTGCTGCTGCGGCTGCGGCCGCGCCCGGCCTGGCTGGCGCCGGGCCGGGGGCTGGAGCGCCTGCTGCTCTCCGGGCCGCTCGCCCGGGTGCCGGGCCTGGCCCGCCGCTGCGGCGTCTGGGTCGACCCGGACGCCTTCTAGGACGACCCCGACCCCGGCCCCGGACCGGGCCCGGGCGTGGTCAGGCCGGTCCGCCGAGGGCGGCCGCGTCCTGGGCCTCCTGGCGCTTGCGGGCCCGGTAGGCGGCGACGTTGGCCCGGGTGGCACAGCGGTCCGAGCAGTACCGCCGGGACCGGTTGGTGGAGGTGTCGAGGTAGGCGTTGCGGCAGGGTGCGGCCTGGCAGATGCCCAGCCGGTCGGCGCCCAGCTCGGTCAGGTGGACCGCCAGCCCCATGCAGGCGACGGCGCTGAAGTGGGCGGTGGCGGTCGGCGAGTTGTCGGCCAGGTGCAGGTGCCAGCGCGGGCGCCCGGCGTCGTCCAGGTGCTCGTGGCCGGAGATCAGCGGGCTGACCGGGAACTCCATGAGCAGGCTGTTCAGCAGGTCGACGCCGCGGACCTCGTCGCCCTCGGCGGCGGCCTCGAACACCCCGCGCAGCCGGGTCCGGACGGTCCGCAGTCGCGGCAGGTCCGACTCGTCGGCGAGCGCGGCGGCGCGCGAGGACTCGGAGAAGAGGGCGCGCACCGCCTCCACCGAGGTCAGCGAGTCGGTGCCGCGCTCGGGCTCCTCGGTGTTCACCAGCCGGACGGCCAGATCGGCGTACGAGGCGAGCTCCACGGTGGTCCTTCCAGAATTCGGTAACGGCCTGAATGCCTCCAGCCTATTACCTGGGCGGGGAAAACGTCGGCGCCCGGCAGGACCGGCCTGCCGGGCGCCGAGGGATGCGGCGGGCGCACCCCGGTGAGCTCAGAGCACCTCGGGTCAGAGCACCTTGGAGAGGAAGGCCCGGGTGCGCTCGTGCTGCGGGTCGGTGAGGACGTCGCGCGGGTTGCCCGACTCGACGACCACGCCGCCGTCCATGAAGACCAGGGCGTCACCGACCTCGCGGGCGAAGCCCATCTCGTGGGTGACGACGACCATGGTCATCCCCTCCTCGGCCAGTCCGCGCATGACGTCGAGGACGTCGCCGACCAGCTCGGGGTCGAGCGCCGAGGTGGGCTCGTCGAAGAGCATCAGCTTGGGCTGCATGGCGAGCGCGCGGGCGATCGCGACACGCTGCTGCTGGCCGCCGGAGAGCTGGGACGGGTAGCTCTTGGCCTTGTCGGACAGGCCGACCCGCTCCAGCAGGGCCATCGCGCGCTCCCGGGCGTCCGCCTTGGACTCGCCCTTGACCTGCATCGGAGCCTCGATGACGTTCTCTATGGCGGTCATGTGCGGGAACAGGTTGAAGCGCTGGAAGACCATGCCGATGTCGCGCCGCTTGAGCGCGACCTCGCGGTCCTTGAGCTCGTAGAGCTTGTCGCCCTTCTGGCGGTAGCCGACGAGCTCGCCGTCGACCCAGAGCCGGCCGCCGTTGATCTTCTCCAGGTGGTTGATGCACCGCAGGAAGGTCGACTTGCCGGAGCCGGAGGGGCCGATCAGGCAGAACACCTCGCCCTGCTTGACCTCCAGGTCGATGCCCTTGAGCACCTCGACCAGGCCGTAGGACTTGTGGACGTTCTCGGCGCGGACCATCGGGCCGCCGACGGCGTCGGCGGGCTTGGTCAGATCGGTCATACGTGACCACCTCCCTCGAGCCCCGGGACCACGTCGGTGGTCTTCTTCGGGGCGGGCTTCCCACGGAACAGGCCCCGCACCCGCTGCAGCGGGGTCGGCGGGAGCGTCCGGTTGGAGCCGCGGGCGTAGTGCCGTTCGATGTAGTACTGGCCGATGGTCAGCACGGAGGTGAAGAACAGGTACCAGAGGCTGACCACGATCAGGATCGGGATGTTCTGGTAGTTCCGAGAGTAGATCACCTGACCGGCCCGGAAGATCTCCTCCAGGGAGATCACCGAGACCAGCGAGGTGGTCTTGAGCATCGAGATGGTCTCGTTGCCGGTCGGCGGGATGATCACCCGCATGGCCTGCGGCAGGATGATCCGCCGCATGGTCTTGAACTGGCTCATGCCGAGCGCGTGCGAGGCCTCGGTCTGCCCCAGGTCGACCGACTGGATGCCGCCGCGGACGATCTCCGCCATGTAGGCGGCCTCGTTGAGGCCCAGGCCCAGCAGGGCGGCGACGAAGGTCGGGATCAGGACGTTGGTGGACTCGGACCAGAACTCCGGTCCCCACGGCACACCGATCGAGAGCTTGGCCCAGATCAGGCCGAGGAAGTTCCAGAACACCAGCTGCACCAGGACCGGCGTACCGCGGAAGACCCAGATGTAGACCCAGGCGGTGGCCGAGAGCAGCGGGTTCGCGGAGAGCCGCATCACCGCGAGGATGATGCCGCCGACCACACCCATGAGCATGGAGAGCGCGGTCAGCTCCAACGTGACGAGCATGCCGTGCACGATGCTGTCGTGGAAGAGGTACTTCCCGACGATGTCCCACTTGAAGGCGGGGTTGGTGAAGAGGGCGCTGATGAGCATCGCGGCGAGTACGGCGATGACTGCGGCGCCCGCCCAGCGTCCGGGGTGGCGGACCGGGACGGCCTTGATGGTCTCAGGCCGTCCCTTCTCCGCATGCCCCTTGTCCAGAGAGTTCACGGTGTGGCCTCGGGGGAGAGATGTGCCGGCGGAAGGTCAGCTGACAGCGCCGTTGAGGGTGGACTTGTCGAGGGCGCCGGCCTCGACGCCCCACTTGGTGAGGATCTGCTTGTAGGTGCCGTCGTCGATCAGCGACTGGACCGCGCCCTGGATGGCCGGGGCGATCGCGGCGCCCTTGGCGAGGGCGATGCCGTACGGCGCGGAGTCGTAGGTGGTGCCGATCTTCTCCAGCTGGCCGCCGGACTGCTTGACGGCGTAGTCGACGACCGGGGAGTCGGCCATCATCGCCTGGTCGCGGCCGGAGACGACGGCGTTGGTGACGTCGGTCTGCAGGTCGAACTTGTCGCCGTCGTTGACGACGCCCGGCTTGCCGGCCTTGGCGCAGGCGGGGTTGCGGACGTCGACGATCTCCTGGGCCTGGGTGGTGCCGGTCTGGACCGCCACCTTCTTGCCGCAGAGGTCGTCGGCGCTGATCTTGTCCGGGTTGCCCTTCTTGACCGCGATCGCGCTGCCGGCGTTGAAGTAGGTGACCATGTCGACGGTCTGCTCGCGCTCCTTGTTGTCCGTGAGGGACGACATGCCGAGCTGGAACTTGTTCGACTGGATACCGGGGATGATCGCGGTGAACTGCGAGTCCTGGACGTCGGCCTTGAGGCCGAGCCGGGCCGCGATGGCGTTGGCCAGGTCGACGTCCATGCCGATGATCTTGCCGCTGTCGTCCTTGAACTCGTTCGGGGCGTAGGACGCGTCCGAACCGACGATGATCTTGCCGGAGGACTTGACGTCGGCGGGGACGAGCGCGGCGAGCTTGTCGTCGGCCTTGACCTCGCTGACGGTCGCGGTGGCGTTGGGAGCGCCGCCGCCCTCTTCCTTGCTGCTGCTGCAGGCGGTCAGCGCGAGCGAGAGGGACGCGGCTGCCACGCCGGCGGCGAGGAGGCGGGTGCGCTGGGTACGGGCGGTCATGGGGGATCTCCTCCTGAGGGAGAGGTCGGGCGGAGCGCGCCGCGGGGGAGCGGCACACCGGGGCTGCAGGCCGTACTGCGCTGTACGGGTACGGGTGTATTTCGCTGTACTGCGTACGGGCAAAGCCGGTGGTGCAGGGCCTGGGCATGGTCTGCGCAGGGTGGTGCGAGGTACTACTGCTTCCGCCACCCTCCGCCGAGGTGGACGTTGATCGAACCGCCTCGACCAGTGGTCGGCTCGATCCGAGATGGGGGGAATCCTGCCACCAGATGACGGTCGGATGGCCCTCATTCAGATCAAAATCGGATAACGAGGGGCCTCGCTGTCCGCTATACGGACGAATGCCGGGCTCCTGTCACCCTGCGTATAAGTATGCGGATCCCCCTGCACTCCGCCCGGGAGGCCCGCCCGCGCGCCCGGGGGATTGCGGGCGCACGAAGGGCCGGGTCGGATCCCGCCCGGATCCGACCCGGCCCCTTCGTCCGGATGCGGCGGTTCAGATGCCGCCGTTGACCACCGCGTTCTGCGCCGCGCCCGCGGAGACGTTCCACTTGGCGAGGATCTTGTCGTAGTCACCGCTGCGGATCAGCTGGTCCACCGCCTTGGACAGCGAGTCGCGCAGCGCGGTGTCGTCCTTGCGCACCGCGATCCCGTACGGGTTGGACTTGGACTGCGCGCCGGTGACCTCGAAGCGGTTGCCGTTGTCGGTGGTCTTCGCGGCGTAGGCGGCGACCGGGAAGTCGTTCAGACCGGCCGCCGCCGCGCCGGAGGCCACCTCGGCCAGTGCCTTGGCGTCGCTGTCGAACTTGTGCACCGTGAGCGGCTTGCCGGCCCGGCTGCAGGCGGTCACCTGGCGGCCGATGATCTCGTCCTGGGTGGTGCCCTGCTGCACCGCGACGGTCCGGCCGCAGAGGTCGTCCAGGGTGTGGACGCCCTTCGGGTTGCCCTTCGGGACGGTGATCGAGCTGCCGGCGATGAAGTAGTCCACGAAGTCCACGCCGGGGTGGATCTTGTTGCCCGCGTCGTCGACGCCCTCGCGGCGCTGGCGGATGTCGCTGAGCGCGGACATCACCACATCGACCTGCTTGGCGTGAAGGTTCGGTATCAACTTGTCGAACGGAGTGTCGACGATCTCGATCCGTACGTTGAGGACCTTGCCGAGGGCCTCGGCGATCTCCGGGTCGAGGCCGGCCGGCTTCCCGTCGGTGCCGCGGAAGTCCACCGGGGCGTAGTTCAGGTCCGAGCCGACCCGGAGCACACCGGCGCTGCGCTGGGCCTTGGGGAGCTTGTCGCGTGCCACCTGCCCCGCGTCCTTCGTGGTCTCCGCGCCGCTGTCGCCGCCGCAACCGGTCAGCAGGAGGGCTCCGGCGGACACCAGCGCGAGGGCGGCGGCGGCCGTACGTCGGGGGTGGGGACGGTGGTGCATGAGCGGGCTCCTGTGGGAGGGATGTGGAGGCCTCGCGGCGTCGCGGGGGTGTACGCGAGATGGCGGGCCATGGGATCCTCCCATCCCACCCTCCGGGGCCCGGCGGCGGGTGTGTCAGAATTCGGTACCGGGTGACCCCCGACGCTCGAACCCAGACCGCCGAGTCGAGACAGACTCGGGGTGCAGAGGAACGGAAGTCATCGACGCCGACTCCGTATCCGTGGCACCGGCTCCCCTCGTGTCTGCGTTCACTCCTACGGGTGTTCGTGCACGTTCGCCGTTGCCGCCACCGGGTCCGGGCGCTTCCGACGCCCGGCGCCGTCAAGTGGCCGAGATGCGGATGAAATGCACGTAACGAGGACGAAAAGGCATAGGTGCGATGCCGCCGTCCGACCTACGCTCGGCCCGGTAGCACAGCGCAGACAACTGGAAACAACCCTCACCCGAGGGCGCAGGCCCCGACGGCAGCGCCCCGACCCCGCCATCCCCCGGGTCCGCTTCGGCGTACCCGGTTTCGGGTTTCCGGCAGGGTCGCCCCAGCTCCGTCGGCCGTGCCCTCGCTATCAATGACGAAGAGGTCATCGTGGCAGCGGAGATCATCCACACCAGCACGCAGGACACCGACGATCCGGTCGACGCCGTTTTCGCGCTCCACCGCGGCGGCAAGATGGAGGTTCGGGCCACCGTCCCGGTGCGCGACGCGGACGACCTGTCCCTCGCCTACACCCCCGGTGTCGCCCGGGTCTGCACGGCCATCGCCGAGCAGCCGGAGCTGGTGAACGACTACACCTGGAAGGCCAACACGGTGGCGGTCGTCACCGACGGCACCGCCGTGCTGGGCCTCGGCGACATCGGCCCGGAGGCCTCGCTGCCCGTCATGGAGGGCAAGGCCATCCTGTTCAAGCAGTTCGGCGGTGTGGACGCGGTCCCGATCGCGCTGGCCTGCACCGATGTGGACGAGATCGTCGAGACGGTCGTCCGGCTCGCGCCCTCCTTCGGCGGCGTGAACCTGGAGGACATCTCCGCCCCGCGTTGCTTCGAGATCGAGCGCCGGCTCCAGGAGGCCCTGGACATCCCGATCTTCCACGACGACCAGCACGGCACCGCGATCGTCACCACCGCGGCCCTGTGGAACGCGGCCAAGGTGACCGGCCGGGAGATCGGTTCGCTGCGCGCGGTCATCTCCGGCGCCGGCGCGGCCGGCATCGCCATCGCCAAGATGCTGGTGGCCGCCGGCATCGGCGACGTCGCGGTCTGCGACCGCAAGGGCGTGGTCTACGACGGCCGCGGTGACCTCACCGACGTCAAGGCGGAGATCGCCGCGCAGACCAACAAGTCCGGCATCAAGGGCTCGCTGGCCGACGCGCTGGCCGGCGCCGACGTCTTCATCGGCGTCTCCGGCGGCACCGTGCCGGAGGAGGTCGTGGCGACCATGGCCGAGGGTGCCTTCGTCTTCGCGATGGCCAACCCCAACCCGGAGATCCACCCCGAGGTCGCGCACAAGTACGCGGCGGTCGTCGCCACCGGGCGCAGCGACTTCCCGAACCAGATCAACAACGTGCTGGCCTTCCCCGGCATCTTCGCCGGTGCCCTGCAGGTCCGGGCCAGCCGGATCACCGAGGGCATGAAGCTGGCCGCCGCCAAGGCGCTGGCCGGTGTGGTCGCCGACGAGCTGACGCCGCAGAAGGTCATCCCCTCGCCGTTCGACGAGCGGGTCGCCCCGGCGGTCACCAAGGCCGTCGCCGACGCCGCCCGCGCCGAGGGCGTGGCGCGGATCTGACGCGAACGGGGGAGCGCTCCCGCCACGAGGAGCGCTCCCCCGGCCGCTCTCCCGCCGAGCGCGGGAACAGCACGACACGCGTCACACTTCCACGTGGTTCCGGGCCCGGTCCTTCGCCGTTATCGTCCGGATCATGTTTGCTGCCTACGCCGCCCGAATCGACGCCGACGACCCGCTGAGCGCCCTGGAGTTGGGCGAGCTCCCCGAACCGCAGGCGCGGCCCGGGTGGAGCGTGGTCACGGTCAAGGCCGCCAGCCTCAACCACCACGACCTCTGGTCGCTGCGCGGGGTCGGCCTGCCCGCCGAGAAGCTGCCGATGATCCTCGGCTGCGACGCCGCCGGCGTCGACGAGCACGGCAACGAGGTGGTCATCCACTCGGTGATCGGCCAGAGCGGCCACGGCGTGGGCCCGGACGAGCCGCGCTCGATCCTGACCGAGCGCTACCAGGGCACCTTCGCCGCCCGGGTGGCCGTGCCCACCTGGAACCTGCTGCCCAAGCCCGCCGAGCTCTCCTTCGAGCAGGCCGCCTGCCTGCCCACCGCCTGGCTGACGGCCTACCGCATGCTGTTCACCAACGCCGGCGTGAAGCCGGGTGACACCGTCCTGGTGCAGGGGGCCGGCGGCGGCGTCTCGACCGCGCTGGTCGTCCTCGGCAAGGCCGCCGGCCTGCGGGTCTGGGTCACCGGCCGGGACGAGGCCAAGCGCGCCCGGGCCGTCGGGCTCGGCGCCGACGCCGCCTTCGAGAGCGGCGCGCGGCTGCCCGAGCGGGTGGACGCGGTGATGGAGACGGTCGGCGCCGCCACCTGGTCGCACTCGGTGAAGTCGCTGCGCCCCGGCGGCACCATCGTCATCTCGGGTGCCACCTCCGGCCCCAGCCCGAAGGCCGCCGAGCTGAACCGGATCTTCTTCCTGGAGCTCAAGGTGGTCGGTTCGACCATGGGCAGCAAGGAAGAGCTGGCCGGCCTGCTCTCGCTCTGCGCGACGGCCGGCGTCCGGCCGGTGATCGACTCGGTGCTGCCGCTGGCCGAGGCCCGGGAGGGCTTCGCCCGGCTCGCCGAGGGCGACGTGTTCGGGAAGATCGTCCTCAACCCGTGAACGCACGGGTGCCCGGTGCTCCCCCCCCGAGGGACACCGGGCACCCGTGCCTTCGCTCAGCCGAGCAGGCGCTTCAGCCGCTCGCCGGACCGGCCCAGCACCGCGCGGGCCTCGGCGAGCCGGTCGGCCGTCACCCGGCCGTCCCGGGCCGCGTCGCGGACCTGGTCGCGGAAGCGGTCGAGCAGGCGCTCCAGCTCCCGGGCCGGGTCGCCGGCCGGGTCGGTGGCCGTCCACGCCGGCAGGTCGGCCGGGGCGGTGCCGGCCGGTTCGTCCTTGTCCAGGTCGATCCGGGTGACGGTGATCCGCTCGGCGGCCGGCCCGGCCTCCTCGGCCGGGTTGCCCCAGCGGGCAGCGTCGGCCAGCCCGGCCAGGCCCTTGGTCAGCTCGGAGAGCCCCTCGGCCAGGCCGGTCGGCCAGTCGCCCTTGGCGGCGTGCTCGCGCACCTGCTGCTCGACCCGGCGCTTGATCCGCAGCGCCTCCTGCTGCGCCGCCGTCCGCGCCGCCTTCGACTGCTCGCGCAGCCGGCGGGCCTCGTCCTCGGCGGCCTTCGCCTTGGCCTTGGCCGCCTTCTCCTGCTCCTTGGCGCGCTTGGCCTGCTCCTTGGCCTGCCGCTTGAACTGGGTGAACTCCTCCTTGGCGCGCTGCCAGGCGTCCTTGTCCCCCCAGGGCCCGGCCCACGGGTCGCCGTCCTCGGCGGGCTCGGGCCGGGGGGCCCGCTTGGCCGCGCCCCACAGCTCCTCGCGGAGGTCCTTGGCGCTGTCCCGGACGTCCTCGCGGATCGCCCCGGCGAGCTGGGCCACCGAGTCCCGGATCTCCAGCTCCAGCTCGTCCAGCTCGCCCTGGCGGGCCGCCAGTTCGGTGCGGCCGGCCTCGGTGAGCCGGTAGACCTTGCGGCCGCCCTCGGTGCTGTGGGCGACCAGGCCCTCCTGCTCCAGCTTGGCGAGGCGGGGGTAGACGGTGCCGGCGGACGGCGCGTACAGGCCCTGGAACCGCTCCTCCAGGAGGCGGATGACCTCGTAGCCGTGCCGCGGCGACTCGTCGAGCAGCTTCAGCAGGTAGAGCCGGAGCCGGCCGTGGCCGAAGACGGGGCTCATGTCAGGCCTCCTTGGTGAGGTCGGGGCCGTTGCCGGCGTCCTTCTCCGGCTTCGGGCCGGACGGGAGCTCCTTGACGAGCACCGGGCCGTCGTCCTCGGCGTCGGGGCGGCGCAGCACGGTGACGGCGCCGGAGACGGTGGTCACCGAGAGACTGCCCTGGCCGTCCCCGAGCTGGCCGGAGAGCCGCTTGGCGCCCCAGGTGCCGCCGACCTTGAGCTGGTCGAAGGTGCTGGAGATGTCCCCGCTGTTGGTGCCGGCCTCGACCTTGGTGTCGGCCAGCGAGGGGAGCCGGACGCCCACCGGGCCGCTGACCGTGGTGACCTTGATGTCGGTCGGGTTGACCACGTCGAGGTCCAGGGTGACCGCACCGGTGACGGCGTTGGCCAGCACCTTGTCGGCCTTCCCGGCGACCACGGTGAGCCCGCCGGAGACGGTGTTCAGCTTGAGCTGGCCGGCCACCGACTGGACGTCGACGTCGCCGGAGACGGTGTTGGCGGAGGTCCGCCCGGCCAGGCCGACCAGGGTGACGTCGCCGTTGGCCGACTGGGCCGAGACGTGCTCGGCGAAGCCGGAGACGGTGGTGTCGGCCGAGACGGTGCCGACCTTGACCTCGGTGCCGGCCGGCGCGGTCAGGGTGACCGAGGCGGTCCGCCTGCGCTTCAGCGAGGAGAAGAAGCCCTTCACCGAGTCGACCGACTTGAGCACGTCGCCGAAGTCGCTCCAGCTGTTGAGGTCCTTGTAGGTGACCGTCAGGACGCCGTCCACCAGGGTGACGTGGAGCGGCTCGCCCTTGAGCTCGGTGACCTCCAGGCGGGCCGGCCCCTCGGCGGCGACCACGTTGACCGCCCCGTCGATGATCCGGACGTGGACCGTCCGGACCTCCTCGTCGATGGTGATCCTGTCGGGTCCCTCGATCGTCCACTGGCTCATCTCTGCCGCCTCCCGTTGCGACTCGCGATGTATCGCGTTCTCTTTTAAAGACGATATATCGCGTAACGCCGAAGTCAAGGGAGCCCACCCCCGAGGCCGACCCGGAGCCGTCCCCGAACCGCCCCCTACGGGAGGGCACGCGAAGGGCCCGGGAGGCGGTTGCCTCCCGGGCCCTTCGGCGGCGTCTCACCGGGTCACTCGTCGTCCCCGGTCACTCGTCGTCCTCGTCGTCGAGCCGCGCCAGCCAGGTGGCCAGCCGCTCGACCGGGATCTCGAAGTCCGGGTTCAGGTCGACGAACTCGCGCAGGCGCTCGGCCAGCCACTCGAAGGTGACCTCCTCGTCGCCGCGCCGGCTCTCCAGCTCCTCGATGCCGCGGTCGGTGAAGTACACGGTTCGCTCCGGTCCGATGGGGATAAGACCTGGTCAGGATAGACCGGGCTGGCCGTTGGCCCGCCAGGTGCTGACGACCACCTTGGCCGCCCCGGACGAGGCGTCGGCGATCTCCACCGCGGCGATCGCGATGTTCTGGCTGGTGCGGTCGCGGATGCAGAGCAGCCGGCCCGCGGTGACCCGGTTGAAGCTCAGGTCGGTGTCCGGCCGGGAGTCGATCGCGGCGGCGCACTGCTCGGGGGTGACGGCGGCGTCGCTGATCACCGCGAAGTCGGACTCGCCGTCGCCGACCGAGTCGAAGGAGTCGGCCCGGCCACCGCAGCACACCGCCTTCTTGACGCCCAGGCCCCACTTCAGGCCGCTGGTGTTGCGGGGCACCACCTTGCCGGAGTTCAGGTCGATCCGGTACGCGTCGCTGGCGTACTCCGTCCCCGGGATGGCGAGCGAGACCTTTTCGAGCGCGGGGGTGTAGCCGCTCGGCCGGGCCGGCGCGGAGACGCCGCCCGAGGTCGGCGAGGCCGACTTCGAGGACGAGGCCGGAGGAGTCTTGCTCGCGGTCGGGCTCGGGGTCGCCGTCGGGGAGTCCGCGGCGGCGGGGGTGGTCTGGGCCGGTGCGGGCAGGCTGCCCGGCGTCTGCGGGGCGGAGGCCGCGTTGTCGGCCTTCTTGTCGTCGTTCCCGAGCTTCTTCATCAGCACCACGCCGCCCGCGGTGCCGCCGAGCGCCATCACCAGGGCGACGACCAGCAGCGCCTTCCAGGAGACGCCCTTGCGCTTGGGCTCCGGTGCGGGGGCCGGGGTGTCGGTCACCACCGGGCCGGGCGGCGGGGTGTCGTAGGAGGGCGGCTCGTGGCGCAGCTGCATGGTCGGCGGGGAGGAGATCACCGGTCCGGTCGGGGACTCGGCGGTCGGCTGCGGGGCGCCGTAGGCGCCGAGCGGCGGCGGGCTGAAGCCGGGCGGCGGGGTGACCGGCGGCTGCTGCGGGGCGCCGAACGACACGGCCGTCGCCGGGTGGGTCGGCTGCGGCGGCGTGGCCGCCGTCGGGGCGGCGGTGGGCGCGGTCGGCGGCACCGCCGGCGACGGCGGCGGGGTGGCCGGCGCGGCCGGCAGCGGGGTCGGCGGGGTCTTCGGCAGGTCCGAGCGCCGGGTGATCTCGGTGTTGACCTGCTTGGGCAGCCAGTCGTCGGAGAACCGCAGCTGACCGCCGACCGACGGGTGGTTGCGGGCGATCTCGATGATCTCGGCCGGCTTCGGGCGGTCCTCGGGGGACTTGGCCAGGCAGCGCAGGACCAGCTCGCGCAGGTCGGCCGGGACGCCCTCCAGCTCGGGCTGCTCGTGCACCACGCGGTAGAGCACCGCGGTGTCCGGGCCGTCGCCGAACGGGGCGGTGCCGCCGGCCACGTACGCGGCCAGGGCGCCGAGCGCGAAGACGTCGGTGGCCGGGGTGACCGGGCGGCCCTGGGCCTGCTCGGGGGACATGAACGCGGGCGAGCCGATCCGGTAGCCGGTGCCGGTGAGGGCGGTGGCGTCGGCGGCCCGGGCGATGCCGAAGTCGATCACGCGCGGGCCGTCGCCGGCCACCAGCACGTTGGCGGGCTTGAGGTCGCGGTGCACCACCTCGACGCTGTGGATCGCCTGCAGCGCCTCGGCGATGCCGCCCATCAGCAGCAGTACGGTGCGGACCGGCAGCGAGCCGTTCTCCCGGACCACCTGCTGCAGCGACGGGCCCGGCACGTAGGCGGTGACCAGCCAGGGCGCCTCGGCGTCCACGCCGGAGTCGATCACCTGCGCGGTGTACAGCCCGTGGATGCGCTGGGCGTTGGTGACCTCCTGGGCGAAGCGGCGGCGGAACTCGCTGTCCTCGGCGAACTCCGGGCGGACCACCTTGAGGGCGACCGGGCGGCCGCCCGGCGTGTAGGACAGGTAGACGCGGCCCATGCCGCCCGCGCCGAGCCGGGCGAAGAGCCGGTAGCCGCCCACCTCCCGGGGGTCGTCGGGGTGCAGCGGTTGGAACACCGGGGGCAGCGGGGAGGCGACGGCGTCCCGTGGTGCGTCGGCAGTCATGCGGTGGGTCCCCCTGGGAGAGCGTGAGGTCATCGGCCGGCCGCGGGCGATGACGGGCGCCCGGGCGGCGGTCTGGCGAGGCATAACCTATCGACCCGTCAGCTCGCTTCGCAGGTCGGTGCCGGTTTGGTTGCAGAGCTGGGACCTTGGCATGGCGTGTCCGTGCCGTTCCCGGGCCGCGAAAGGCCCCGGCCCCCGTGCGTGTGCACGGGGGCCGGGGCCTTCGTTCGACTGCCGCCCGACGGGGTCGGGCCGGGGCCGGAGCGGGATCAGAGCGAGAAGATCTCCTCCAGCAGCCCCTGCTGCTCGGCGGCGTGGCGCTTGGCCGAGCCGACCGCCGGGGCCGAGGAGGCCGTGCGGGCGACGCGGCGCAGGCGCGAGCCGTTGGCGCTGCGGCCGATGACGACCTGCAGGTGGTCGACCAGGTTCATCGCGATGAACGGCCAGCCGCCCTGGTTGGCCGGCTCCTCCTGCGCCCAGATGAACTGGACGTCGTCGCCGTAGCGGGCCAGCTCCTCCTGGAGCTCGGCCACCGGCAGCGGGTAGAGCCGCTCGACCCGGACGATCGCGGTGTCGGTGACCCCGCGCTCGGCGCGCGCCGCCTCGACGTCGTAGTAGAACTTGCCCGCGGTGATGACCACCTTGCGGACCTGCGACGGGTCGACGGTGGTGTCGCCGATGACCGGGCGGAACGAGCCGGACAGGAACTCCTCGGTCGCACTCGCCGCGGCCTTGAGACGCAGCATCGACTTCGGGGTGAAGACGACCAGCGGCTTGTGGTGCGGGTTGTGCGCCTGCCAGCGCAGCAGGTGGAAGTAGTTCGACGGCAGGGTCGGCATGGCGACCGTCATGTTGTTCTGCGCGCACAGCTGCAGGAAGCGCTCCGGGCGGGCGGACGAGTGGTCCGGGCCCTGGCCCTCGTAGCCGTGCGGCAGCAGCAGGACGACGCCCGAGTGCTGGCCCCACTTCTGCTCGGCGGACGCGATGTACTCGTCCACCATGGTCTGCGCGCCGTTGACGAAGTCGCCGAACTGCGCCTCCCACATGACCAGCGCGTTCGGGCGGGTCAGCGAGTAGCCGTACTCGAAGCCCATGGCCGCGTACTCGGACAGCAGGCTGTCGTACACGGTGTAGCGGGCCTGGTCCTCGGTCAGGTACAGCAGCGGGGTGTAGTCCTCGCCGGTGTTCCGGTCGATCAGGACGGCGTGGCGCTGGCCGAAGGTGCCGCGGCGGCTGTCCTGGCCGGCCAGGCGGACCGGGTGGCCCTCCATCAGCAGCGAGCCGATGGCGAGGGTCTCGCCCATCGCCCAGTCGATGGTGTTGTCCTCGACCGAGGCGGCGCGGCGCTGCAGCTGCGGCAGCAGGCGCGGGTGGACGGTCAGCCAGTCCGGCAGGTTGACCTGCGAGGCGGCGATCCGCTTGACCATCTCCTCGGAGATGCCGGTCCGGATGGAGACCGGGAAGTCGGCGACCGGCTTGCCGTTGGCGGCCGGGGCCGGCGTCTGGGCGGCGTCGCGGACCTCGGCGAAGACCTTCTCCAGCTGGCCCTGGAAGTCCTGGAGCGCCTGCTCCGCCTCTTCCATGGTGATGTCGCCGCGACCGATCAGGCCCTCGGTGTACAGCTTGCGCACCGAGCGCTTCTTGTCGATCAGGTCGTACATCAGCGGCTGGGTGAACGACGGGTTGTCGGCCTCGTTGTGACCGCGGCGGCGGTAGCAGATGAGGTCGATCACCACGTCCTTGTGGAACTCCTGGCGGAACTCGAAGGCGAGTCGCGCGACGCGGACCACGGCCTCCGGGTCGTCGCCGTTCACGTGGAAGATCGGGGCCTCGATCATGCGGGCCACGTCGGTGCAGTACATCGAGGAGCGCGAGGACGCCGGGGCGGCGGTGAAGCCGACCTGGTTGTTCACCACGATGTGCACGGTGCCGCCGGTGCGGTAGCCGCGCAGCTGCGACATGTTCAGGGTCTCCGCGACGACGCCCTGGCCGGCGAAGGCCGCGTCGCCGTGGATCTGGATCGGCAGCACCGGGAAGGTGGTGCCGCCCTGGTCCAGGATGTCCTGCTTGGCGCGGGCGATGCCCTCGACGACCGGGTCCACGGCCTCCAGGTGGGAGGGGTTCGCGGCGAGCGAAACCTTGATGGTCTCGCCGTCCAGGCCGGTGAAGGTGCCCTCGGCGCCCAGGTGGTACTTCACGTCGCCGGAGCCGTGCATCGACTTCGGGTCGAGGTTGCCCTCGAACTCGCCGAAGATCTTGCCGTACGGCTTGCCGACGATGTTGGCCAGCACGTTGAGGCGGCCGCGGTGGGCCATGCCGATGACCGACTCGTCCAGGCGGTGCTCGGCGGCGGCGTCGATGGTGGCGTCGAGCAGCGGGATGAGCGACTCGCCGCCCTCCAGCGAGAAGCGCTTCTGGCCGACGTACTTCGTCTGCAGGAAGGTCTCGAAGGCCTCGGCGGAGTTCAGCCGGCGCAGGATGCGCAGCTGCTCCTCGCGCTCGGGCTTGGTGTACGGCTTCTCCAGGCGCTCCTGCAGCCACTTGCGCTGCTTCGGGTCCTGGATGTGCATGTACTCGATGCCGACGGTGCGGCAGTACGTGTTGCGCAGCAGGCCGAGGATGTCGCGGAGCTTCATCATCCGCTGGCCGCCGAAGCCGCCGACCGCGAACTCGCGCTCCAGGTCCCACAGGGTGAGGCCGTGCGTGGTGACGTCCAGGTCGGGGTGCTTGCGCTGCTTGTACTCCAGCGGGTCGGTGTCGGCCATCAGGTGGCCGCGCACGCGGTACGCGTGGATCAGCTCCATGACGCGGGCGGTCTTGTTGACCTCGTCGTCGTGGGTGGTGGCGACGTCGGTGGCCCAGCGGACCGGCTCGTACGGGATCCGCAGCGACTCGAAGATCTCGTCGTAGAAGCCGTTCTCGCCGAGCAGGAGGCGGTGGATCTCGCGCAGGAACTCGCCGGACGCCGCGCCCTGGATGACGCGGTGGTCGTAGGTCGAGGTCAGCGTCATGATCTTGGAGACGCCGAGGCGGGCCAGGGTCTCCGGGGCGGAGCCCTGGAACTCGGCCGGGTACTCCATGGCGCCGACGCCGACGATGGTGCCCTGGTTCTGCATCAGGCGCGGCACGGAGTGCACGGTGCCGATGCCGCCGGGGTTGGTCAGCGAGACCGTGACGCCGGTGAAGTCGTCCATGGTCAGCTTGTTGGCGCGGGCCCGGCGGACGATGTCCTCGTAGGCCTGCCAGAAGCCGAAGAAGTCGAGGGTCTCGGCCTTCTTGATGGCCGCGACGACGAGCTGGCGGTCGCCGTTGGGCTTCACCAGGTCGATGGCCAGGCCCAGGTTCACGTGGTCGGGCTTGACCAGGAAGGACTTGCCGCCCTCCACCTTGTAGCTGTGGTTCATGCCCGGGTGCGCCTTGACGGCCTTGACCAGGGCGTAGCCGATCAGGTGGGTGAAGGAGACCTTGCCGCCGCGGGCGCGCTGCAGGTGGTTGTTGATGACGATGCGGTTGTCGATCAACAGCTTGGCCGGGACGGCGCGCACCGAGGTCGCGGTCGGCACCTCCAGGGAGGCGTCCATGTTGGTCGCGACGGCCTTGGCCGGGCCGCGGAGCGGGACCAGCTCGGGGCCGGCCGCGGCGTCGGTCGCGGCCGCAGCCGGGGCGGCGGCCTTGGGGGCCGGCGGCGCGGCGGGCGCTGCGGCGAGCGGCGCGGGGGCCGGGGCCGCGGCGGCCGGCGCGGGCGCGACCGGTGCGGCGGGGGCCGGCGCGGCCTGAGCAGCAGCGGCGGGCGCGGGGGCAGCGGCAGGGGTCGGCGTGGGGCCGGCCTGGGTCGCGGCCTGGGTCACTGGGGTCACCTCGGTACCGGGCTTGTAGTCGGCGAAAAAGTCCCACCAGGCTCGGTCGACCGAGTTCGGGTCCTGGAGGTACTGCTGGTAGATCTCGTCGACGAGCCACTCATTGGGGCCGAAGCCAGTGGAGCTTGCCGAGCTGTTTGGGGGTTCTGGGGACTGTGGCGACACGGCGGCAACCGCCCTCTTCCGCTTCCTTTTGGGATGTTTGGACAGCGGGGATTAAGGCTACGCCCCTGACCAGTGATCGCGCAGTCCCCAGGGCGCAGGCGTCGCCCAGATCACAGTCCTGACCTGCAGTTTGGCTGAAATTGTGCGTTAGAAACTCGCTAGGGATGGGAACCGATCGCGCCTGATCGTGGCCCATACCCGGACAGAAACGGACAAAACCTGGGACGGTCCGCGGACGATCCTCCGTCCGCGTCTGTGTCGCTTCTGTGACATGGACGGTGCCCGAATCGTTGCTCCCGGTCACCGGGGGCCGGGCAGCCGGACCTCGATCCGGCAGCCGCGGGCGGCCTCGGCCACCTCGATCCGCCCGCCGTGCAGGTCCACCGCCCAGCGGGCGATGGCCAGCCCCAGCCCGGTGCCGCCGTCGGAGCCGGGCCCCTGGGCGGTGGCGGTGCCGCTGCGGCTGAACCGCTCGAAGACCCGGCCGCGGTCGGCCGCCGGGATGCCCGGACCCTCGTCCTCGACCTCCAGCAGCAGGGCGCCGGGCCCGTCGCCGGGCCGGGCGCGGACCGTCACGGTGCCGCCGGGCGGGGAGTGCTTGCAGGCGTTGTCGACGAGGTTGGCGACCACCTGGTGGAGCCGCTCCGGGTCCGCCACGCCGGTCAGCCCGGCCGGGCTGACCTCCAGGGCGAGCCGGACGTCGCCGCGCCGGGAGAACGCCCCGCCGGCCGTCGCGCCGTCCACGGTGACCCCGCGCAGGACGCCGTCCAGGAACTCGCGGACCTCGAACGGGCGGGCGTCCAGGTCGACCACGCCGTCGTCGATCTTGGAGAGGTCCAGAAGGTGGGTGACCAGCCGGCCGAGCCGTTCGGTCTGTTCCAGGGCCGCGCCCAGGGTCGCCGGATTCGGCTGGACCACGCCGTCGACCACGTTCTCCAGCACGGCGCGCAGCGCGGCGATGGGCGTGCGCAGCTCGTGCGAGACGTTGGCGACCAGTTCGCGGCGGTGCCGGTCGGCGGCCTCCAGATCGGCCGCCATCTGGTTGAAGGTGGCCGCCAGCTCGCCGATCTCGTCGCGCGAGTTCACCTCGACCCGGCGGCTGTAGTCGCCGGAGGCCATCGCGCGGGCGGCGGCGGTCATGTCGCGCAGCGGGGCGGTGAGCCCGTGCGCGAGGAACTGCATGAAGAGCAGCGAGGCGATCATGGAGAAGACCATGATGATCCGGATCTGCGTCTCGGACCGGATCGCCACGACGACCATCCCGGTGGCCAGGAAGACCGAGACGATCACCAGGAGGGCGAGTTTGCCCTTGATCGAGCGGACCGGGTCGAGCGGCCGGATGTCGGCCCAGACCCGGCGGGCGGCGCGGGCGGCCAGGGTCGGCCGCCGGGTGCCGTCGGCGGCCCCGTTGCGTTGCTGTGGAAAGGTCATTGGTCCCTGTGATCCCCCGCGTGCGGTGGTCCCCCGCATGGTGTGCACGGCGGTTCGGGACACGGGCCCCCCGGAGGCCCGGTGCCCGAGGCGCCGCCTAGGAGAGCGGAGCCTCCAGCGCGTATCCGACACCGTGCACGGTGCGGATCCAGCTGGCGCCGATCTTGCGGCGCAGCGCCTTGACGTGGCTGTCGACGGTGCGGGTGCCGGACGCGTCCGTCCAGTCCCAGACCTCGGCCAGCAGCTGCTCGCGGGTGAGCACGGCGCGCGGCTGGGCGGCCAGGCAGGCGAGCAGGTCGAACTCGGTCGGCGTCAGGTGGACGTCGCCCGAGGCGAGCCGGACCCGCCGCTGCACGTGGTCGATCTCCAGCTCGCCGAAGCGCAGGCTGCCGAGCGCGGGCGTGCGGGCCGCCTGCTGGGCGCGCTCGACGCGGCGCAGCAGCACGTTGACCCGGGCCGCCAGCTCCCGCATGGAGAACGGCTTGGTCATGTAGTCGTCCGCCCCGACGCCGAGGCCGACCAGCAGGTCCGTCTCGTCGTCGCGCGCGGTCAGCATCAGGACCGGCACCGGGCGCTGGGCCTGGATCCGGCGGCACACTTCCAGGCCGTCGAAGCCGGGCAGCATGATGTCGAGGACGACCAGGTCGGGCTGCCAGGTGTGGAAGCCGTCGACCGCGCCCGGACCGTCGTGGGCCACGGCGACCTTGAAGCCCTCCGCGCCCAGTCGGGCCGCGATCGACTCCGCGATCGTGGGCTCGTCCTCCACCACCAGCACTCTGCGCTGGCTGCTCACCGTGCCGCCGCTGTTGTGGTTGTCCTGCTGAATTTCTGTCACGGTCACGCCACCGCCCCCAGGGCTGCGGGCCGGCCACCTGTGGGGATGGCGGGGCTCCGCTCGTAGTCTTGTTCCGTCGTGGACTGTGCCGGGTCCGCCGTCCCGTTTCGAACGCGCGTGGATCGGTGGACAGGTGTGGACTGCCCACGTCTCCCGCGCACTCCGCAGCGTACGGACAACGGGTGGTTCCCGGCAGGTGGACCGGATGTTTCCGGCCCGCGGGCCGGCTTGTCGGGCCGCCCTCGGACCCACTCGGAAGTGGGCACGGGCCGATACCTTACCCGGCGAATTTTCACTGCGTAACGGTATGTATGCAGTCCACTTGACGCCGAGCCGCCGGTCAGAGCCGCTACTCGTGCGTAAACAGAGGGATGGTCCGGACCAAATGCCGGGGTTCCGGCCGCCGGCGGCCCACCGATCTTCACGGGGATTTCCCAGCCGACTCCCAGGACCCGGACGTACCGTGGCCACGACAAGGATCGGGGGGCGGGATTTCCGGCGTTCGCCGGTACGTTGGGCACCGGACGGGGAGCCGAGGGCTGCGGGGTCTGGAGCGGAGGCGGCATGGCGGGGCTGCGGATCGGCGCCGAGCGGAACGGGCCGCGCCGGGAGCCCGGTGCGGGCACCGGTTCCGGGCCGCCGTACGGGATGCTGCGGTTCGGACTGCGGTCGGCCCTGCTCGGCTGGCTGCTGGCCCGGGTGCCGACCCCCCGGCGCAACCCCTTCGCGCTCGGCTACGTCGCCGTCGTCGGCGCCACCAGCACCTTCGCGATGCTCGCCGACCCGGACCTGGTGCTCCGCCTGCAGGAGGCGTCCAGCTCGGACGGGGACAACCTGTTGCACCACCCGCTGCGCGCGCTGCTGCTCAGCGGCTTCTGGGTGGCCGGGACGGTCTGGATGCCGTACCTCTGGGCCTTCGCCTTCACCGTCGCACCGCTGGAGCGCCGGATCGGCGCGGGGCGGGCGGCGGCGGTGTTCGCGACCGGCCACATCGCCGCGACGGTCCTCTCCCAGGGGGTGGTGATCGTCGCCGTGCTGGCCGGGCGGCTGGATCCCGCCGAGCTCGACCGCCTCGACATCGGCGTCAGCTACGGCGTGCTGGCCAGCATCGCGGCCCTGGCCGGGCTGCTCCGCCCGCGCGGCCGGCTGCTCGCACTGGGCGGCGCCGCCCTGCTGCTCGCCGACCAGTACGCCACCGACCAGGACCTGGTGACCGGGATCGGCCACCCGGCGGCGCTGCTGGCCGGGGTGGCGCTCTGGCGCTGGCTGCGCCGCGTCCCCGACCGGCGTGCGCACCACCCCCGGGGGGTCGCCCAGGCCTCCGCGCCGGCGGTCGCCCCCGCCGCGTCCGCCGCGCCCTCCGCGGCGGGCGGAGCCGCGGTGCTCGACCGGATGTGACGGTTCGCAGACGCTTTTGACGGGCCCTCCCACGCCTCTCCCTGTTCGCTCATGGCGAACACGGGGCGGGGAACATCCGGGGCCTGCCAAACCTTAGTCAGGTCAGCTCAAGTTCACTGACTGGGGAGAGATCATGGCATCGACGTCCACTCCGCTCACCCTGCCCGTGCTGCCGCTCGACGACGAGGTCGTGCTCCCGGGCATGGTCGTCCCGCTGGACCTGAAGGACACCGAGGTGCGCGCCGCGGTGGAGGCCGCGCGCGCCGCGGCCACCGGCACCGGCAAACCCCAGGTCCTGCTGGTCCCGCGGGTGGACGGCTCGTACGCGGCGGCCGGCACCCTCGCCACCGTCGAACAGGTCGGCCGGCTGGCCGACGGCGACCCGGCCGCGCTGGTCCGCGCCGTGCGCCGGGTCCGGATCGGCGTCGGCACCACCGGGCCCGGCGCCGCGCTCTGGGTGGAGACCACGCCGTTCCGGGAGTCCTCGGTCGGCACCCCGGTGGCGGGGCGCGCCGCCGAGCTGGTCAAGGAGTACAAGGCGCTCTCCACCCAGTGGCTGCGCAAGCGCGGCGCCTGGCAGATCGTCGACCGGGTGGCCCAGATCGAGGGCGTCGGCGAGCTGGCCGACAACATCGGCTACGCGCCGTTCGTCACCGCCGAGCAGAAGCTCAAGGTGCTGCTGGAGGCCGACCAGGTGGCCCGGCTGGAGTACGCGCTGACGCTGCTGCGCGACCACCTCGCCGAGGAGGAGGTCAACGACACCATCCGCAAGGACGTCGAGGAGGGCGTGGCCAAGCAGCAGAAGGAGTTCCTGCTCCGCCGCCAGCTGGAGGCCGTCCGCAAGGAGCTGGCCGAGCTGAACGGCGACCCGGCCGACGAGGAGGGCGACTACCGCGCCCGGGTCGAGGCGGCCGATCTGCCCGAGAAGGTCCGCGAGGCCGCGCTCAAGGAGGTCGACAAGCTGGAGCGGGCCTCCGACCAGTCGCCGGAGGGCTCCTGGATCCGCACCTGGCTGGACACCGTCCTGGAGCTGCCCTGGAACGAGCGCACCGAGGACGCCTACGACATCGCCGGCGCCCGCGCGGTGCTGGACGCCGACCACTCCGGCCTGGCCGACGTGAAGGACCGGATCGTCGAGTACCTGGCGGTCCGCAAGCGCCGGGCCGACCAGGGCCTCGGGCAGGTCGGCGGGCGGCGCGGCGGCGCGGTGCTGGCGCTGGTCGGCCCGCCCGGCGTCGGCAAGACCTCGCTCGGCGAGTCGGTGGCCCGGGCCATGGGCCGCAACTTCGTGCGGGTGGCGCTCGGCGGCGTCCGGGACGAGGCCGAGATCCGCGGCCACCGGCGCACCTACGTCGGCGCGCTGCCCGGCCGCCTGGTGCGGGCCATCAAGGAGGCCGGCTCGATGAACCCGGTGGTCCTGCTGGACGAGATCGACAAGGTCGGCTCGGACTACCGCGGCGATCCGGCGGCCGCCCTGCTGGAGGTGCTGGACCCGGCGCAGAACCACACCTTCCGGGACCACTACCTGGAGGTCGAGCTGGACCTCTCCGACGTCGTCTTCCTCGCCACCGCCAACGTGCTGGAGGCCATCCCCGAGCCGCTGCTCGACCGGATGGAGCTGGTCCGGCTGGACGGCTACACCGAGGACGAGAAGGTCGTCATCGCCCGTGACCACCTGCTCCCGCGCCAGCTGGAGAAGGCCGGCCTGAAGACCGGCGAGGTCGCGGTCGACGAGCAGGCGCTGCGCCGGCTGGCTGGCGAGTACACCCGCGAGGCCGGCGTGCGGAACCTCGAACGCTCGATCGCCCGGGTGCTGCGCAAGATCGCCGCGCAGAGCGAGCTGGGGGAGCGCGAGCTGCCCGCCGCGATCGGCGCCGACGACCTGCGCGCCCTGATCGGCCGGCCGCACCACGTCCCCGAGTCGGCCCAGGAGCCGGCCGAGCGGCGCACCGCCGTCCCCGGCGTGGCCACCGGCCTCGCGGTGACCGGCGCCGGCGGCGACGTCCTCTACATCGAGGCCTCGCTCGCCGACGCCGAGACCGGCGGCACCGGGCTCACCCTGACCGGGCAGCTGGGCGACGTGATGAAGGAGTCGGCGCACATCGCGCTCTCCTTCCTGCGCTCGCGCGGCGCCGAGCTCGAACTGCCGGTCACCTCGCTGCGGGACCGCGGCGTGCACCTGCACGTCCCGGCCGGAGCCGTCCCCAAGGACGGGCCGAGCGCCGGCATCACCATGACCACCGCGCTGGCCTCGCTGCTCTCCGGCCGCAAGGTGCGCACGGACGTGGCGATGACCGGTGAGGTGTCGCTGACCGGGCGGGTGCTGCCCATCGGTGGGGTGAAGCAGAAGCTGCTCGCCGCCGACCGGGCCGGCGTCACCACGGTGATCATCCCCAAGCGGAACGAGGCCGACCTGGACGACGTCCCGGCGGAGGTGCTGGAGCGGCTGACCGTCCACCCGGTCTCGGACGTGCGGGAGGTGCTCAAGCTGGCCCTGGAGCCGGCCGAGGTGCTGGTCGCCGCCGCCTGACGGCGGTTCACCCGAAGGGGTGCGGGGAACCCGGCGCGGTTCCCCGCACCCCTTCGGGGTCGGTGGGCGGCCCGGCCGGGGCGGCGCGGGCCCCGGCCGACCGCCGCCGAGTAGCGGGCGGCGGGTGGCCTGGCCACACTGCGAAGATGCCGTCCCCGACGCAGCGGGCCCTGGCCAAGGTGCCGGCCGGGCTGCGCCCCTTCCTGGTCAGGCACCGCCGGCTGGTGAAGTTCCTGATGGTCGGCAGCCTCTGCTTCGCCCTGACCACCGTGCTCGACTTCACGCTGAAGTTCACCGTGCTGGAGCGGAAGCCGGTGGCCGCGCTCACCGTCGCGACCGTCGCGGGCACCGCGGTCTCCTACGTGCTGAACCGCCAGTGGTCCTTCCGGGCGACCGGGCGGCGGCGCGAGGTGCTGCTGTTCGTGCTGGTCAGCCTGGTGGCGATCGTCGTCAACGACCTGCCGCTGATCGCCTCGCGGTACCTGCTGGAGCTGCGCGAGCCGCAGGTGACGGCCTTCACCCAGGAGGTGGCCGACTTCCTCAGCGGGATGGTGGTGGGCACCTTCATCGCCATGCTGTTCCGCTTCTGGGCGATGCAGCGCTGGGTCTTCACCCGGACCGCCGAACCGGCCGCCGCCCCGGTCGAACAGCCGCAGTGGATCCCCTGACGGGCAGGGACCGGACCGGCCGGCCGCCTGCTCCGGCCCCACCGGGAGCGGGCGCCCGAACGCGGTTACGCTGCAAACGACCGGCCCGACGGCCGGGGAGCGGCAGCCGAGCGCGGCGAGCGGGGTGAAGGGCGATGCGCGACACGGACGGCCTCCGGGCCGGTCCCGCCAGCCAGCAGGGCATGCGCCGGTCCAACCTGGCGCTGGTGCTCGGCGTGATCGCCCGTGCCCCGCGCTCCCGGGCCGAGGTGGCCACCGAGACCGGGCTGACCAGGGCGGCCGTCTCCTCGCTGGCCGAGGAGCTGATCGCCGCGGGCCTGCTGGTCGAGGAGGGCCCGGCCGCGCCCAGCGGCAAGGTCGGCCGGCCGGGCACCGCGCTCGGACTCAACCCCGAGGGGCCGGGCGGCCTCGGCGCCGAGATCGGCGTGGAGCACCTCGGCGCCTGCGTGGTCGACCTGCGCGGCGAGGTCCGCTCCTGGCGCCGCCAGGAGATCCGCAACCGGGACCGGCGACCGGCCGCCGTCATGGCCGACCTTGCCGAGCTGCTGCGCCGGGCCACCGCCGAGGCGCGGCTGCGGCCGGCCGGGCTGGCGCTGGCCGTCCCCGGACTGGTCGGCGACGGCGGCGGGGTGCTGCAGCGGGCCGCCAACCTGGGCTGGCGGGACGTGTCGCTCGCCGCGGAGCTGCGGCTCGCCCTGCGGGCGGCGGGCGCCGAGACGCTGGCGGAGCTGCCGGTGGAGGCCGACAACGAGGCCAACCTCGGCGGGCTCGCCGAGCTCTGGCTGGGCGGCGGGCCGGACCACTTCCTGCACGTCTCGGCGGAGGCCGGGGTGGGCGGGGCGATCGTGGTCGGCGGCCGGCTGCTGCGCGGGGCCCGCGGCTACGCGGGCGAGCTGGGCCACGTGCCGGTCCACCCGGACGGGCCGCCCTGCGCCTGCGGGGCGCGCGGCTGCCTGGAGCAGTACGCGGGGGAGGCCGCGGTGCTGCGGGCCGCCGGGCTGGAGGGCATCCGCGGAGACTGGGTGGCGATGCTGGCGGAGCGGGCCGAGGCCGGCGACGAGGAGGTGCGGGCGGCACTGGCCGGGGCCGGCGAGGCGCTGGGCACCGCCTCGGCCGGTGCGGTCAACCTGCTCGACCCGGCCGAGGTGGTGCTGGGCGGCGGCTACGCCCAGCTGGCGCCCTGGCTGCTGCCGGCGATGCGGGCCGAGCTGGCGGCCCGGGTGACCGTCCGCCCCTGGTCGGGCGAGCGGCTGAGGGTCTCCCGGCTCGGCCGCCGCGGCCCCCTGCTGGGAGCCGCGGTCGGCGTGGTCCGGGCGATCGTCGCCGACCCGGGCCGGTTGGAGGGGTGACCCGGGCTCAGGCGGTCTCCGGCCGGTTCTCCAGCAGCTCGCGGCTGCGGCGCGGCGGGCGGCCGATGACGGCGGCGAAGGTGATGCCGACGCCGACCAGGGCCCAGACCACCAGCACCGCGATCGGCCGGGTGAGCCCGGTGGCGTCGAAGTAGACGATCGAGCGGGCCGCGTCGGTCCCGGCGCCGTTCGGGATCCAGGCGCCGATCGCCCGCCAGAACGCCGGCATCATCGGCGGCGGGAAGACCCCGCCCGCGCTCGGGTTGCCGAGCACCACGAAGACCAGCACCGCGATGCCGATGCCGATGATGTCGAACAGGCACTGCAGCGCCATGGTGAACGCGCCGACCGCGAAGACCACCAGGGCCCCGACGGCGACCAGGCCCCAGAACCCGCCGGACAGCGCGCCCAGCACCGGTCCGACGATGACCGCGCCGCCGATGCCGGCCGCGACCGAGTACAGCGCCAGGGTGCCGAGCCGGATCAGCGCGCGGTGGACGTTGGCGGGCTTGGCACCCGCGCTGACCCCGAGGATCGAGGCGACCAGGTAGCCGCCGACGCACCAGCCGATCACCAGGTAGAAGGAGGACAGGCCGTTGGTGTCGGACCTGGGCAGCGGCACCACGTCCTGGGTCTTCACCGTGCGGCCCTGGCTCTTCTCCAGGCCGGTGACGATCGCCTCGGCGGCCTTCGCGGCGGACGGGCCGCGCGCGCCGCCGACCAGCAGCGTGTCCTCGGTGCCGGCCGGGTTCACGACCAGCGCGGCGTAGATCTTCTGGTCCTTGATCTGCGCGGTGGCGGTCTCCGCGTCCGGCGCGGTCACCGCCTTCACGGCCTCGTTCGGCACCGACTCCAGCGCCGCGACCAGCTTGGGGGAGACCTGCGGCGGGGCGACCACCGCGATCGACAGTTCGTGCGGCTTGGGCTCGTGGAGCGCGCCGACGTACGAGGTGATGAAGCCGAGCTGGAGCAGGAGTACGGCGATCACCAGCAGCGCGGCGCGCGGAGTGACCGCTCCCTTCAGTTCGGCGAGGAGACCCTGCCTCGGTACCTGCCCGGCGGCGGTCATCAGACGACTCCTTGTCCGTGGGTCCATGGGGGAAGAGCAAATACTTCATACCATGAAATAGTTTCGCCGCCCGGGGTGCCCCGCCGCTCCGGGCTGCGGCGGGCGCGGGTGCGGGCCTTTGCCTGGACTTGAAGAAAGTTGCCTTACACAACCATCGCTCCTATGGTTGTGTAAGGCAACGATTTTTGGCTGTCGTCCGGCGTTGCCGCCTCCGCCCGCACCCCGCCGAAGGACCCCGATGACGACCACCGTCCGAGCCGCGGCCGGAGCCGCCGCCACCGACGACCGACCCATGACCCACCGGCAGGTGATGGAGGCGCTCTCCGGCCTGCTGCTCGGCCTCTTCGTGGCCGTCCTCTCCTCCACCGTCGTCTCGAACGCGCTGCCCCGGATCCTGACCGACCTGCACGGCGGCCAGTCCGCCTACACCTGGGTGATCACCGCGACCCTGCTCACCCTCACCGCCTCCACCCCGATCTGGGGCAAGCTCGCCGACCTCGCCAGCAAGAAGCTGCTGCTGCAGATCGCGCTGGTCATCTACATCGCCTCCTCCGCTCTGGCCGGGCTCTCGCAGAACACCGGCCAGCTGATCGCCTGCCGCGCCCTGCAGGGCATCGGCGCCGGCGGGGTGACCGCGCTGGCCCAGATCTGCCTGGCGGCGATGGTCCCGCCGCGCGAGCGCGGCCGGTACAGCGGGTACTTCGGCGCGGTCTTCGCCCTGGCCACCATCGGCGGCCCGCTGATCGGCGGCGTCATCGTGGACACCTCCTGGCTGGGCTGGCGCTGGTGCTTCTACGTCGGCATCCCGTTCGCACTGGCCGCGATCGCGGTGCTGCAGCGCACCCTGAAGCTGCCGGTGGTCAGGCGCCGGGTGCGGATCGACTACCTGGGCGCCCTGGTCATCACCGGCGCGGTCAGCCTGCTGATGATCTGGATCACGCTGGCCGGCAAGAACTACGCCTGGCTCTCCTGGCAGACCGCGGCCATGGTCGGCGGCGGCCTGGCGCTGGCCGCCCTCGCCGTGGCCGTCGAGCGGCGCGCCGCCGAGCCGATCGTCCCGCCGCACCTGTTCCGCCACCGCACCGTCACGCTGGCCGCGATCGCCAGCGTCCTGGTCGGCATCGGGATGTACGGCGCGACGACCTTCCTCAGCCAGTACTTCCAGCTGGCCAGGGAGAAGTCCCCGACCGTCGCGGGCCTGATGACCCTTCCGATGATCCTCGGCCTGGCCGTCTCCTCCACCGTGGCCGGCAGGCTGATCACCAAGTACGGCCGCTGGAAGGCCTTCCTGGTGGCCGGCACCCTGCTGCTCGCGGTCGGCTTCGCGCTGCTCGGCACCGCCCGGGCCGACACCCCGTACGGCATGCTCTCCGTCTCCATGGCGGTGACCGGGATCGGCCTCGGCCTGACCATGCAGAACCTCGTCCTCGCGGTGCAGAACACCGTGCCGCGCGGCGAGCTCGGCGCGGCCAGCTCGGTGGTCACCTTCTTCCGCACCATGGGCGGCGCGATGGGCGTCTCCGCGCTCGGCGCGCTGATGAACGACCGGGTCGGCCACTACCTCGCGGAGAACCTGGCGGCCGCGCACCTGCCGGCCGGCGGCGGTGCGGCCGGCGGCGGCATCCCGGACCTGCACCGGCTCCCGGCCCGGGTCGTCCCGCTGGTGACCGACGCCTTCGGGCACGGTGTGGGCGTGGTCTTCCTGGCCGCGGCGCCGTTCGCGCTGCTGGCCTTCGTGACGGTGCTCTTCATCCGCGAGACCGTGCTGCGCACCACCCAGCAGGACTGACCGCAGGCAGGGTCCGGACATGCCGAAGGGGCCGGGGCCGGCAGTACTCGTCGGAGTGCTGCCGGCCCCGGCCCCTTCAGGTTCTTCCCGGGTGTCGTGCTCAGTGGCCGGCGATCAGCGACAGCCCGTAGAGGACGGCCGCCCCGCAGACCGCGAAGCAGGCGTACGCGCCGGCCAGGGCCAGCTTGCCGGAGCCCCCGGCCGCAGCCCCGGCGCCGTCGGCCGAGCTCCGTGCGGACAGCGCGGCCTCGCGGCGGGAGAGCGCCAGGATGCCCAGCGCGAAGACGGCGACCACGGCGACGGTGATGCCGAAGCTGAATCCGGCGGTCTGCGCCAGGGCGTTCCACTTGATGTGCATGGTGTGTGCTCCTCGGCCGGCGGCGCTCAGGCCGCGACCGTGGTCGAGGCGGTGGTGGGAACGGCGGCCGGGCCTGCCGCGACGGGGGTGACGGCGTCGGCCGGGGCGGCCTCGGCAGCCTCGTTGACGTTGTCCGCGCCGACCGGCTGGCGGCGGGAGAGGACCCACATCGTGCCGGAGCCGGCCACCAGGGCGGCGCCGACCACGGCCACGCCCCAGTTGCCCTGCTGGGCCACGAAGGCGGCGGCGCCGGACACCGTGGCGGCGGCGGGCAGGGTCAGGCCCCAGGTGTAGACCATGCGGCGGACCAGGCTCCAGCGCAGCTTGCCGTCCGGGCCGCCGAGGCCGGCGCCCATGATGCCGCCGGAGCAGACCTGGGTGGTGGAGAGGCCGAAGCCCATGTGCGAGGAGGTCAGGATGACGGTCGCGGCGGCCGACTCGGAGGCGAAGCCCTGCGGCGCCTTGATGTCCGCCAGGCCCTTGCCCATCGAGCGGATGATCCGCCAGCCGCCCATGTAGGTGCCGATCGCGATCGCGGCACCGGCCGAGACGATCACCCAGGTGGGGGGCAGCGCGCCCTTCGGCAGGGCGCCGACCGAGACCAGGGTCAGGGTGATGATGCCCATCGTCTTCTGGGCGTCGTTGGTGCCGTGGGCCAGCGAGATCAGCGAGGACGAGAACACCTGGCCGGTCTTGAAGCCCTTGGTGACGGTCTCGCCGTTGCTCTTGCGGGTGATCGCGTACGCCAGCTTGGTGGCGCCCCAGGAGGCCAGGCCCGCGACCAGCGGGGAGGCGACCGCCGGGATGAGGATCTTGGTGACCACGGTGTCGAAGTTGACGCCGTTGACACCGACGCCGACCACGGTGGCGCCGATCAGGCCGCCGTAGAGCGCGTGCGAGGAACTGGACGGCAGACCTCTCAACCAGGTGAGGAGGTTCCACAGGATCGCGCCGACCAGGGCGGCGAAGATGATCTCCGGGTGGATGCCGGTCTTCTCGTTGACGATGCCGCCGGAGATGGTGGTGGCGACCTTCACGGACAGGAACGCGCCCGCGAAGTTGAGGACGGCCGCGATGGTGACCGCGACCTTCGGGCGAAGGGCCCCCGTCGCGATGGAGGTGGCCATCGCGTTGGCGGTGTCGTGGAACCCGTTGGTGAAGTCGAAGGCGAGCGCCGTGATGATCACAACGGCCACCAGGAACGAGATGTGTTCCATACCCAAACAATCGTCGTAGTTGTCGCACTGACGTTGGTGTCGGTCGCGACGGTAGGGAGGCTCGGTGAACGGAAGGTGAACTAGGCCGGGATTTACGGTTCCGTCAGTGTCGGTAGGGTGTCTGACGCCTTGACGGAAGATGTCCTGAGCGGCGCTGAGCTGGACATTAGCGGAGATCGCCCCGGTTTGCGTAGTTCTGCTGAGAGCTGCCTCACACCGGACCTGAGAATTCACCGACCCGCCCTGGTGCGGTCTGTTTCTGGCGGGTAACCCATGGCAGGATCGGCGGGGATTCCGGGGACCCCGGAGCGGACAGGTCGGGGAGGACACACCCATGGGCGGGGCTGCCAAGCACACGGAATCGGCCGGAACGAGACCGTGGGTGCGGGCCGCGCTGCGCTGTGGGGCCCTGCTCGCCGCCGCCGCGCTGGCTCTGCCGATC
This sequence comes from Kitasatospora sp. NPDC090091, assembly GCF_044747365.1. Taxonomy (NCBI): domain Bacteria; kingdom Bacillati; phylum Actinomycetota; class Actinomycetes; order Kitasatosporales; family Streptomycetaceae; genus Kitasatospora; species Kitasatospora sp. NPDC090091. Next base: position 188,712 of record NZ_JBIVDY010000005.1, on the reverse strand, counting down.
GGCGCGCAGGCCGCGTACGCCGCACCCGACCCCGGCACCCCGGGCGTCACCGCCCCGACCGTCGCTCCCGGTGCCGACCCGCTGGCCGACGCCAAGGCCACCCTCGGCCCGATGCTCGACAAGCTGCACGAGCTCTACACGAGCGCCGAGGCCGCCACCGAGCAGTACAACGCCGCCGTCGCCAAGGTGGCCGAGCAGCAGGCCGCGGCCGCCGACCTCAAGGACCGGCTGGAGCGCCAGCAGAAGCAGGTGGACGCCGGTACCGACGTCGCCGCCCAGCTCGCCGCCGCCCAGTACCGCAACGGCTCCGCCTCCGCCTACGCCGAGCTGCTGCTCTCCAAGGACCCGTACGAGGCGGTCACCATCGCCGAGCTGCTCGCCGCCGCCAGCCGCTCGCAGTCCGAGTTCCTGGACCGGCTCAAGAACGACCGGGACGCGCTCACCGAGCTGCGCCGCAAGAACGACGAGGCGCTGAAGGCCGCTCAGGCGCTGGTCGCCCAGCAGGACACCGCCAAGGCCAAGGTCGCCACCGACCTCGCCGCCCTCGAACAGCTGGTCTCCTCGCTCACCGGCGCGCAGCGCACCGAGCTGGAGAAGCTGGAGAAGGCCAAGGCCGACGAGTCCCAGCTGGCCTTCCTCGCCTCCGGTGCGCTCGGCAAGGGCGAGCGGACGCCGTCGCTGGCCGGCCGCGCCGCCGTCGCCTACGCGCTGGCGCAGCTGGGCAAGCCGTACGTGTGGGGCGGGGCCGGCCCGGACGTGTTCGACTGCTCCGGCCTCACCTCGCAGGCCTGGCTGCACGCCGGCAAGCCGATCCCGCGGACCAGCCAGGAACAGTGGGCCCAGCTGCAGCACGTGCCGCTGAACCAGCTGCGCCCCGGCGACCTGGTCGTCTACTACGAGGGTGCCACCCACGTCGGGCTGTACATCGGCGGCGGGCTGATCGCCCAGGCACCCCGGCCGGGTGCGGTGATCAAGGTGTCGCCGATCGGCTCGATGCCGATCCTGGGCGCCGTCCGGCCCGACCCGGAGACCGCGCCGGACGAGGCGGGCGGCGTCTGGAAGGTGCCGGACCTCCCGGCCGGCTGGGACTCCGTCACCCCGATCGCTTCGGTGCCGGCCGCGCAGCTGCCGGCCGTCCCGAACCAGCCGGCCCCCGCGCCCGGCACCCCCGCCCCGGGGACGCCGACGCCGACCACCCCGGCGCCGGGCACCGGCACGCCGACCGACCCGGGCACGCCGTCCACCACGCCGACCGGGACGCCGACGACCACGCCGACCGGCACCCCGACCGGGACGCCCACCGGCACGCCGACCGACCCGGGCACGCCGACCACGACGCCGACCGGGACGCCGACGACCACGCCGACCGGCACCCCGACCGGGACGCCCACCGGCACCCCGACCGGTACCGGCTCGCCGAGCGGGACGGGCTCGCCGAGCGGGACGGGCTCGCCCTCGACCGGCTCGCCGAGCGCGACCACCACGGCCGGCGGCACCGGCTCGGCCCCGGCGTCCGCCCCGGCCTCGGGGAGCGCCCCGGCGACGCCGCTGCCGTCCGCGCAGAACTGACCGCCGAACGCCGGAGGGGCCGGCGGACCCGTCACGGGTCCGCCGGCCCCTCCGGCGTTCACTCGGTGCTGCCGGGGCTCAGCGCTCGCCGCTGTCCGGCTCGAAGCGGACGACGACCGCCTTCGAGGTCGGGGTGTTGCTGATGTCGGCGGTGGAGTCCAGCGGGACCAGCACGTTGGTCTCCGGGTAGTACGCCGCCGCGCCGCCGCGGGCGACCGGGTAGTGCACCACCTTGAAGTGCGGGGCCCGGCGCTCCACGCCGTCCTTCCACTCGCCCACCAGGTCGACGTACGCGCCCTCGGCCAGACCGAGCTCGGCGGCGTCGGCGGGGTTGACCAGAACGACCCGGCGGCCGCCGGTGATGCCGCGGTAGCGGTCGTCCAGGCCGTAGATCGTGGTGTTGTACTGGTCGTGCGAGCGGAGCGTCTGCAGCAGCAGCCGGCCGGCCGGCACCTCGGGCGCGGTCATCGGGTTGACCGTGAAGTTCGCCTTGCCGGTCGCGGTCGGGAAGGTCCGGGAGTCGCGCGGCCCGTGCGGCAGGGTGAAGCCGCCGGGGCGGCGGACCTTCTCGTTGAAGTCCGCGAAGCCGGGCACCACGCGGGCGATCCGGTCCCGCAGGGTGTCGTAGTCGGCGGCGAAGTCCTCCCACGGCACGCTGTCCTGCGGACCGAGCGCGGCGCGGGCCAGCCGGCAGACGATCGCCACCTCGGAGAGCAGCCCCGGGGCCGGCGGGCGCAGGCCGCCGCGCGAGGAGTGCACCTGGCCCATCGAGTCCTCGACCGAGACGAACTGGGCGCCCCGGGCGGTGACGTCCCGGTCGGTGCGGCCGAGGGTGGGCAGGATCAGCGCCCGTGCACCGGTGATCACGTGCGAGCGGTTGAGCTTGGTGGAGACGTGCACGGTCAGCCGGCAGCGGCGCATCGCAGCCTCGGTGACCTCGGTGTCCGGGGTGGCCGCGACGAAGTTGCCGCCCATCGCGAAGAACACCTTGACCAGGCCGTCGCGCATCCCGCGGATGGTGTCGACCGAGTCGAGGCCGTGGGCGCGCGGCGGCTCGAAGCCGAACTCTCCGGCCAGCGCGTCCAGGAAGGCCTTCGACGGGCGCTCGAAGATGCCCATCGTCCGGTCGCCCTGCACGTTGCTGTGCCCGCGCACCGGGCAGACACCGGCCCCCGGGCGGCCCACGTTGCCCCGGAGCAGCAGGAAGTTGACCACCTCGCGGATGGTCGGCACGGCGTGCTTGTGCTGGGTCAGGCCCATCGCCCAGCAGACGATGACCTTGCGGGAGCCGAGCACCAGCCGGGCCAGCTCCTCGATCTGCTCCCAGGGCAGGCCGGTGGCGGCGAGCACCTCGTCGCGGCCGGTGGTGCGGGCCTCGGCGGCGAACTCCTCGAAGCCGTGGCAGTGCTCCTCGACGAAGGCGCGGTCGACGCCGCCGTCCGCGTCCAGGATCAGCTGGTTCAGCGCGCGGAACAGGGCGAGGTCGCCGCCGAGCCGGATCTGCAGGAAGAGGTCGGTCAGCTTGGTGCCGTGGCCGACCAGGCCGCGGGCGTGCTGCGGGTTCTTGAACCGCTCCAGGCCGGCCTCGGGCAGCGGGTTGACGCTGACGATGGTGGCGCCGGCGCGCTTGGCCCGCTCCAGGGCGGAGAGCATCCGCGGGTGGTTGGTGCCCGGGTTCTGGCCGGCCACGATGATCAGGTCGGCCTGGTAGAGGTCCTTGAGCGAGACGCTGCCCTTGCCGATGCCGAGGGTCTCGGTGAGCGCCGAGCCGGACGACTCGTGGCACATGTTGGAGCAGTCGGGCAGGTTGTTGGTGCCCAGCCGGCGGGCGAACAGCTGGTAGGCGAAGGCGGCCTCGTTGCTGGTCCGGCCGGAGGTGTAGAAGGCGGCGCCGTCCGGGGTGTCCAGCGCGCGCAGCTCCTCGGCGATCAGCGCGAAGGCGTCGTCCCAGGAGATCGGCGCGTAGTGGGTGGCGCCCTCGTCCAGCAGCATCGGCTGGGTGAGCCGGCCCTGCTGGCCGAGCCAGTAGCCGGAGCGCTCGGCCAGCTCGGCCACCGAGTGGGCGGCGAAGAACTCGGCGCGGATCCGGCGCTCGGTGGCCTCCTCGGCCACGGCCTTGGCGCCGTTCTCGCAGAACTCCGCGGTGTGCGTCTTGTCCGGCTCCGGCCAGGCGCAGCCCGGGCAGTCGAAGCCGTTCGGCTGGTTGACCTTGAGCAGGGTGGCCAGGGTGCGGCGCGGGCCCATCTGCTCGGCGGCCATCCGCAGGCTGTGGCCGACCGCGGGCAGCCCGGCCGCCGCGTGCTGGGGCGCCGACACCTCGGGGGCGTCCTGCGCCGGGTCGCTCTGCGGGGCCTGCTTGGCCATGACTGCGCTCCTCGGCTGCTGGGTCGGCCACCGCGTCCTTGCGGCGCCTCGGCCCGGAGTACTGCGGGGCCTCGGCCCCCATCCTGTCACCTGGACGGCGGTGCCGGGAGGCCCGCCGATCCCGGCGGCAGGCGTCGATAGAGTGTGACCGCTTGCGAGAGGCGGGGGTGGGACGGGTGAGGGTCGGGGACGTGCTCGACGGCCGGTACGAGCTGGTCGAGCGGCTCGGCCAGGGCGGCTTCGGCGTGGTCTGGCGGGCCTTCGACACCCGGATGCAGCGCCAGGTGGCCGTCAAGGTCATCGGCCACCACGGCGAGGACCAGCAGAAGGCGGCGCTCCGGTTCGTCCGGGAGGCCTGTGCGGCCGGCAACCTCTCGCACCCGCACATCGTCACCGTGCACGATCTCGGCGAGGGCGAGCTCGCCGGCCGGCAGGTCACCTTCCTGGTGATGGAGCTGCTCATCGGCCACACCCTGACCGCGGTGCTCCGGGCCGGTCTTCCCGACCCGGTGCGGAGCCTCACCTGGGGGCGGCAGATCTGCGACGCGCTGGCCGCCGCCCACGACGCCGGGATGGTGCACCGGGACATCAAGCCCGACAACATCATGGTCACCGAGGCCGGCGTGGTGAAGGTGCTGGACTTCGGCATCGCTCAGCTGGACACCGGGGCCGGCGGGCTGACCACCACCGGGACGGTGATCGGCAGCCCGGCGTACATGGCGCCCGAGCGCTGGACCGGCGGGCGGGTGGACGGCCGGGCCGACCTCTACGCCTTCGGCTGCGTCCTGGTCGAACTCTGCACCGGGGCCCGGCCGTTCACCGGGGACTCGACGCCGGTGCTGATGTACCAGCACCTCAACGAGCCGCCGCCGGCGCTGGACCCGGCGCAGTTCGGGCTGCCCGCGGAGGTGGCCGGGCTGGTCGCCGAGCTGCTGGCCAAGGACCCGGAGGACAGGCCGGCCGACGCCCGGGCGGTGGAGCGGCGGCTCGCCGTACTGGCGGAGCGGTACGCGGCGCAGGCGGCAGCCGCAGAGCCGGCGGGGCCGGTGCCGACCGCCACCGTGCTGGACCGGCCGGTACTGCCGGCCGCGTCCCCGGCCGCGTCCCCGGCCATGCCGCCGGTGGCCCCGCCGGTCGCGCCGCCGCCCGCCGAGCGACCGGCGCCGGTCCCGGCTCCGGTACCCGTCCCGCCGCAGCCGGGGCCGTCCGCGGCGGCTGCGCCGCCCGTCCCGGCGGCCGCGCCGGCGCTCCCGGCCGGGCCGGTGCTCCCGCCGCTGACCACCCCGCCGGTCACCGCCCCGCCCGCGGCGGCCGACGCCGTCCGGGCGGCGCTGCGCGAGCGCCGGACCGCGGCCTTCCGGGCGGCGACGGCCGGCGAGTCCGCCGCGGCGCTGCAGTCGGTGGCCCAGGACGCCGTCGTCGCGCTCGGCGCCACCGACCGCGACACCCTGGCCACCTGGCGGGACTTCACCTGGTACCTGAGCCGGGCCGGCGACCTCGACGGCGCGATCCGGCTGCTCACCGTCGTGGTCGAGGACATGCGGCTGGCCCTCGGCCCGGCCGATCCGGACACCCTGAGCGCCCGCTACCACCTGACCTGGTGCATCGGCGAAAGCGGCGAGACGGTCACGGCGATCCGCCAGCTCACCCAGCTGCTGCCCGATCTGCACGCCGTCTGGGGCGGCCACGACGCCCGGGTGCTCAAGGCGCGGCACGACCTGGCGGTGTACGCGGCCAACCGGGGCGACCTCGACGGCGCCGTGCTGCAGCTGCGCACGCTGCTGCCCGACCTCGCCCGGGCGCTCGGCGAGCAGCACCCGACCACCGTCCAGGCCTGGCACGACCTGTCCGGCTACCAGCAGCGGCTCGCCCAGCCGGCCCGGCGCTCCCGGACGGTGCGCCGGGCGCGGATCGGCCGGGAGGAGGCCGTGGTCCTGGTCCGGCGCCTGCTGGCCTGGGACTTCGCCTCCGACCAGGAGGCCAACGCCTGCCTGAACGCGCTGGAACGCGGCACCGGGATCAAGGGCGTCGGGGACTGGATCCTTTCCGCGCCCGACCACGTGACCGCCGAGGACCTGGTGGAGGAGCTGCTCAGCCCCTGAGCCCCGGCCGGGAGCGCCGAACCCCGGCCGGGACGCCGTTAGGCCGCGGCTCAGCGGCCGGCCAGGGCCGCCGGGGTGCCGGCCAGGGCGCGGAGCAGCGCCCGGGCGGCGGCGTCGTTCTGGCGGAACCCGGGCGCATCGGTGCGGGGCCGGGCGAAGGCGGCCGCGGACCGGTGGGTGGTGTGCGGGCCGAGAGCGGTGCGCCGCGGGTGCGCCCCGCCGTCCAGGGCCGGGTCGAGCACCCGGCTGTCGCCCGGGTGGACGGTGACCAGCCCGGAGCGGTGCGTGTGCCCGGCGTCGGCGACCACCTCCTCCACGATCCGCCCGGCGCCGTGCAGATCGCGCAGCACCGGGTCGCCGGTGCGGGTGAGGTCGTGCTTGGGCAGGTACGCCTCGACCAGGGCGGTGGCGGTCACGGTGTGGCCGGGCACGGTGCTGCCGGAGGCCCGCCAGGTGCCGGTGGACTCGTCCCGTTCGACCCGGATGCCGGCGCCGAGGAAGCGCACCACCCCGGCCTCGGAGAGCGCGAGCAGCTGGCGCAGCCGGAAGCCGGGCGGTCCGGAGGCGAGGTAGCTGAAGAAGCCGAAGAACCACTCGTCCACCTCCTCGCCGACGGAGCGCGCGGTGAGCCGGCCGGAGGCGAGGACGCGCGGCAGCTGGACGAAGAGCGAGAGGACGGCGAGGAAGGCGCCGAGGTCGGCACTGTGCGCGGGGTCGGCGCGGCGGCCGGCGTCGGCGGCGATGTACCCGCGCAGGTGGTGCTGGAGTTCCTCGGCGGAGCCGAGTTCGAGGCCGGCCAGCGGGTGGTCGAGCCGCTCGAAGTCCAGCCGGTCGGCCGGGTCCGGGACGGCCCGGTCGATCAGCCCGGCGAGTTCGGGGGAGTACCAGCCGTACGCGTCGTAGCCGGCCAGGAACTCCGCCCAGGGCAGCGCGGTCCGCTCCGGGTGGGCGTGGAACAGCTCGTGGTAGTGCCCGAAGCCGATGTCCTTGGCCATCAACGGCCAGAAGTCACGGCGCAGTTCGAGCGGGCCGGGCCGCTCCAGCGCGGCGTCGACGGCGGCCGCGTCGAAGTAGCGGGGGAGCGGGGCGCGGGGGCCCTGCAGGGCGTAGTCGGTCTTGGAGTGGTACGGCACCCCGCGCCGGGAGCCGACGTGGATCACCGGTTCGCGGCCGGACGCGCGGTACACCAGGCCGGTGGGCGTCTCCTCGAACCGGCCGCCGCGGCCCTCGGTGAGCAGCGCGACGAGGTCGACGAAGGCGAGCCCGAAGCCGCGCAGCACGGTGTGCTCGCCGGGCGAGATCCCGTCGAGGTCGGCGTCGGCGGAGAAGGCGGGCGGCAGGTGGAAGCGGCCGTGCCGGGCGGCGAACTCGGCGTCGGCGGCGTACCGGGGGTGCGGGGCGGAGTCCAGGTGGCCGAGGGTGAGGGTGACGTGGTCGGCGGTGAGCACCCGGTCGCCGAGGTGGACCGACTGCGGTCCGTCGACCGGCCCTTCGATCCGGCGGGCGGTGTCGCGGTGCACGGTGACGGTGACGTGCGGCGGCAGGTCGGCGACGGCGCGGCGGAACACCCAGTCCAGGTAGGCGCTCTGGGCCCGGCGGGTGGGGAAGTCGGTGGGTGCGAGGGTGCGCAGCTCCGCCCGGATCGCCGGGTCGGCGGTCTCCCGGTAGGGCTCGAACTCCTCGGGGCGGGCGGCCCATTCGGCCATCGAGGGGCCGGGGCGGACCGGTCCGTCGATGGCGCAGCGCTCGTCGGTGAACATCGTGACGTCCTCGGCCATCGAGTTCATCCGCAGCAGCGGGGACTGGTCGCGGCGCCAGATCCGGCCCGCGCCGGGCGGGTACGGGTCGACCAGGTGGATCTCCAACGGCCGGTCGGCGGGGAGGAGTTCGGCGGCGTTGGCGGCGATCCGCTCCAGCAGCCCGGTCCCGCGTGGGCCGGCTCCGACGATCACCAGCGTGCTCATGCCCGCACCTCGCCGGCCGGGGCCGCGCCGGCCGCCGTGGCCGGGGCGGCCGGGGCGGCCGGGGCGGCCGGGGCGGCCGGGTCGGCGGCGGCGCGCAGCCGGCGCAGGGCGGCCCGGGCCCGCTGCAGCGGGGTGGGCGGCAGCCCCTCGCGGGTGGCGCCCCTGGCGTAGTGCCGTTCGACGTAGTACTGGCCGATCGACAGCACGGTGGTGATCACGACGTACCAGATGGTGGCCACCATCAGCATCGGGATGACCTGGTAGGACTGCAGGTAGACCAGCTGCACCGAGTAGAGCAGGTCGGAGACGGCCAGCACGCTGATGATGCTGGTGCCCTTGAGCGCGCTGATCAGCATGTTGCCGGCGGTCGGCACGATGGTGCGCATCGCCTGCGGGACGACGATCCGGCGCAGCACCCGCCACCGGCCCAGGCCGAGCGCGGAGGCGGCCTCCAGCTGCCCCCGGTCGACGGCCAGGATGCCGCCGCGGACCACCTCGGCGGCGTACGCGGCCTCCAGCAGGGTCAGGCCGGCCAGGGCGGTGAAGGTGGGCCCGAACAGGTTGACCGTCCGGACGGTGAGGAACTCGGGACCGAACGGGATGCCGAGGCCGAGCGTCGGGTAGAGCGCGCCGATGTTGAAGAAGAGCAGCAGCTGCACCAGGGCCGGGGTGGAGCGGAAGATCCAGATGTAGACCCAGCTGAGCGTGCGCAGCACCGGGTTGGTGGAGAGCCGCATCACGGCCAGCACGGTGCCCAGGGCGAAGCCGAGGGTCAGGGTGGCGGCGGTCAGCCAGAGGGTGAGGGTGAGGCCGTTCAGGACGGAGGGCGCGGTGAACCACGCCGCCACCACGTCCCACTGGAAGGCCTCGTTGCGGATCACCGAGTTGAGCACCATCGCGAAGAGCAGCAGGGCGACGGCGGCGGAGACCCACTGGCCGGTGCGGCGGCGGCCGACGATCCTGGCGCCGGGGTCGGCGGTGAGGGCGGTGGCGGCGACGGTGGCGTCGTCGGCGGTTGGCGGGGCGGGCTGCTTGCGGACGGCGGCCGGCGGGGGAAGGACGTCCTGCGGGGTGGCCATGAGGAGGGCTCCAGGGGGCGGCGCGGGTGCGGGGCGGGTGGTACGGAAGCGGTCACGTACGGGCCGTCACACCGGTCCGCGTCCCTCAACACGGCCGGCTTGCACTTGCACTCCGGTGCGATCGTACGCATCCGCGAACGGCGGCTGTCAAGGGTCACCGGAGCGGGTCGCAGGGCGACAGACGATCGCAACAGAGCGGTAATGGACGGTGGTTGACGCCGCGCAGGCTTCACTGCTCAACTAATGGCCATGTACGCCGAGCAGCTCCTGGTCACCCGCGACCACATCGACTTCGGTCGAGTGTGGTCCGCGGCGTGTCTCGGCTGACCCGGCAGCGGGCCGCCCAGCCGGCCCTGTCCTCCTCCGGAGGCCCCTCCCTCGGTGCCCCGTCGCGGGCCGGGAGAGCCGTCACCAACTGACGGTTCGTCGGGCGCACGCTGCCGCCGCTCCTTGAAGCACCGCACTGCGCTCCGGCAGTTCCACCGGCATCGCCGCCGTCACCGCTCCGGTCACCGTCACCGCTCCGTTCAGCGTTCCGCTCAGCGCTCCTGTCACCGCCGCCGCCACGTACCGGGGGCGGCGCACCGCGCCCGGCCGTGCCACGGCCTCCTCCACCCTGCCCGCCCGCAGCCCGCCGGGGCCGTCCGACCCGAAAGGTCCGTCACCATGCCCGTCGAATCCCTCCGCGTCGCCGACCCCGGCGGGGGCGCAGCACTGAGCCCCGCGCCCGACGCCGGCCCGGTGGTGGAGATCCGCCGGGCCGCGATCGGCGACCCGCTGGTCGAGCCGCTGTTGCGCGAGCTCACCCACGAGTACGTCACCCGGTACGGGCCTCAGGCGCGCGAGGAGATGAGCCGCTACCCGGCGGAGGCCTTCGCCGAGCCGGCCGGCGGCCTGCTGCTGCTCCTGCTGGTGGACGGCGCCGCGGTGGCCGGTGGCGCGTACAAGCGGTACGACGAGCGGACGGCCGAGCTGAAACGGATGTGGACGCACTCCGCGCACCGCCGCCGCGGCCTGGCCGGCCTGGTGCTGGCCGCGCTGGAACGGGAGGCCGCCGCGGCCGGGTACACCCGGATCTACCTCACCACCGGCCCGCTCCAGCCCGAGGCCAAGGGCCTCTACCTGGCCCACGGCTACACGCCGCTGTTCGACGTGGACGCGGACCCGCTCGCCCCGCGCGCCGCGGGGGAGGACGGGCCGCCCGGCGGCCACCGCCCGCTGCCCTTCGAGAAGCATCTGCCGGGCGGCGCGCCCGGCGCCCGCACGTCCTGAACCTGCTGATCCCCGCTGATCCCCGCTGATCCCCGCACCTCCCGAGACCGACTCCCGAAAGGCACCGCCCCGTGAGAACGACCACCGTCCGCCGCCGCCTGTTCGCGGCCACCGCCCTGCTGCCGGTCCTGGCGCTGGCGGCGTGCGGATCGGACCCGAAGACCGCCGCCCCGTCCGGCGCCGGCAAGGCCGCGGTCGACGCCGCGGCGCAGGACGTCGTCTCCGCCATCCCCAGGTCGGACGCCGCGGCGGCGCTGCTGCCGGAGGACGTCCGCAAGGCCGGGACGGTGAAGTTCGGCTCCTCGCTGGGCTATCCGCCGTCGGCCTTCTACGCCGACCAGGCCACCAAGAAGCCGGCCGGCGTGGACATCGACCTCACCGACGCGGTGGCCAGGGTGCTCGGCCTGACCGTGCAGCGCGAGGAGGCCGCCTTCGAGACCATCCTGCCCGCGCTCGGCAGCGGCAAGTACGACGTCGGCACCGGCAACTTCGGGGTCACCACGGCCCGGCTGAAGACCATCGACTTCGTCACCTACGTCGACGACGGCCAAGGCTTCGCGGTCCGCAAGGACGACACCGCGATCCAGCCGGTCACCGAGCTGGTCCAGCTCTGCGGCCTGACCATCGGCACCGGCGCCGGCACCACCTTCGAGACCACGCTCAACGCCAAGAAGAGCGTCTGCGCCGACGCCGGCAAGAAGCCCTACGAGGTCAAGGCGTTCAGCGACAACGGCGCCGTCCTGACCGGCCTCCAGCAGGGGCGGGTGGACATCGTGATGTCCACCATCAACGGCCTTCGCCACCAGGCGTCCCAGGAGGCGTCCGGCACGCGGTTCCTGGGCGAGTTCCACCGGCTGGACGTCGGCTTCGCGTTCAAGAAGGGCTCCCCGCTGACGCCGGCGTTCCAGGCGGCCGTCAACCAGCTGATCAAGGACGGGACGTACGACCGGATCCTGAAGAAGTGGGGGGTCTCCGACTCGGCGATCAAGGAGTCCCTGATCAGCCCGCCCGAGCACGCGTGACCCCCTGTCCGGGCCCCGTGCCTGTTGGAGGAATCCCCCCATGACCATCACCACCACCGCCGCCACCACCGCCGCCGCCGCGACCGCCGCCGCGACCGGCTCCGCCGATGCCTCGGCGGGTACGGCAGCTGCCGCCCGGGTCGACCTCGCCGAGCTGTCCGCCCTGCGCACCGTCCCCGCCCGGCACCCCTGGCGCTGGGCGGCCGCAGCCGCCGCCCTCGTCGTGCTCGCCCAGTTCGTCCACGGGCTGGCCACCAATCCCGGCTGGGACTGGGCGACCTTCCGGATCTACTTCTCCACCGACACCATCCTGCGAGCGGTCGGCCGGACCATCGAGCTCACCTTCTACGGCACCGTGCTGGGCTTCCTGCTCGGTGCCGTGGTGGCCGCCATGCGGCTGTCCCGCAGCGCCGTGCTGCAGTCCATCGCCTGGGCCTACGTCTGGGCGTTCCGCTCCATCCCGCTGATCGTCCAGCTGGTCTTCTGGTTCAACCTGTCCTACCTCTACAAGCGGTTCGGCATCGGGATCCCGTTCGGCCCGACCTTCGCGGACTTCGAGACGGTGGGCGTGCTGGGCGCACTCGGCGCCGCCGTGCTGGGCCTCGGGCTGCACCAGGCCGCGTTCGCCGCCGAGATCATCCGCGGCGGCGTGATCGCCGTGGACGCCGGCCAGCGGGAGGCCGCCGCCGCGCTGGGCGTGCCCCGTTGGCGCCAGGCCTGGCGGATCGTCCTGCCGCAGGCGATGCGCGGCATCCTGCCCGCCGCCGCCAACGAGGTCATCTCGCTCTTCAAGGGCACGTCGGTGGTCTACGTGATGGCCATCGGCGAGCTCTTCTACCAGGTGCAGGTCGTCTACGGCCGGACCGGCCGGGTGGTCCCGCTGCTGATGGTGGCCACCGTCTGGTACGTGCTGCTGACCACCGTGCTGTCGATCGCCCAGTACTACGTCGAGCGCCACTTCGCCCGGGGCTCCAGCCGGACCCCGCCGCCCACCCCGCTGCAGCGGGCCCGGACCTTCGTCCGGAGCCTGCGGGCCGCCCGCGCCCCCGCTCCCGTACCCGCCCCGACCGCCTCCGGAGGACGCTCGTGACCACCACCGCCCTGGAACCCATGGTGCAGGTCAGGGGCCTGCACAAGAGCTTCGGGCAGCTGGCCGTGCTGCGCGGGGTCGACCTCGACGTGCCGGCCGGCTCGGTGACGGTGGTGCTCGGCCCGTCCGGCTCCGGCAAGTCCACCCTGCTGCGCTCGATCAACCACCTGGAGAAGCTGGACCGCGGCTTCGTCGCGATCGACGGCGAGCTGATCGGCTACCGGCGCTCCGGCGACCGGCTGTACGAGCTCCGGGAGCGCGAGGTCCTGCGCCAGCGCACCAACATCGGCTTCGTCTTCCAGAACTTCAACCTGTTCCCGCACCTCACCGTGGTGGAGAACATCGTCGAGGCGCCGATCAGCGCGCTCGGCCGCCCCAGGGCCGCGGCGCGGGCGGCCGCGCTGGAGCTGCTGGCGCGGGTCGGTCTGGCCGACAAGGCGGACGCCTACCCGCGGCAGCTCTCGGGCGGCCAGCAGCAGCGGGTGGCGATCGCCCGGGCGCTGGCGCTGGAGCCGAAGGTGCTGCTGTTCGACGAGCCGACCTCGGCGCTCGACCCGGAGCTGGTCGGCGAGGTGCTGGACGTCATCAAGGACCTCGCCCGGGGCGGCACCACCATGATCGTGGTCACCCACGAGATCGGCTTCGCCCGCGAGGTCGCCGACACCGTCGTCTTCATGGACGGCGGCGTGGTGGTCGAACAGGGCCCGCCGAAGGCCGTCCTCGACGACCCGCAGCACGAGCGCACCCGCGCCTTCCTGGCCAAGGTGCTCTGAGCCCAGGGCCTGAGCCCGCCCCGGGGCCCGCCGAGCGCGGCCCCCGGCCCGCCCCTCTCCCCTCTTCTCTCTCCCCCCCCAACCTCCCCTTCACCCCGGCAGGAGTTCCGCCATGTCCCTACCCCGTCGCGCCCTCGTGACCGCCGCCGCCGCGCTCGCCGCCACCCTCACCCTGGCCGCCTGCGGCAGCTCCTCGGACGCCTCGGCGGAACTCGCGCCCGCCAGGGGCAGCGTGGCGCCGGACGGCACCAAGGTGAACCTGACGCCGAATCAGAACAGAGTCACCACGCCCAAGGTGGACGCCGTCGCGGCGCTGGTTCCGGAGGAGGTCCGCAAGAGAGGCACGCTGACCGTCACCGACTCCATCGGCACCACGCCGCCGCTGGACTTCTACGCCGACGACGACAAGACGATCATCGGCGTCGAACCGGACATCGCCTCGCTGATCGGCAACGTGCTCGGCCTCAAGGTCGAGTTCAACCCGGTCTCCTGGGAGAACATCTTCGTCGGGCTGGACAGCGGCAAGTACGACGTCGGCATCTCCAACATCACCGTCACCGAGGCCCGCAAGGAGAAGTACGACTTCGCGACCTACCGCCTGGACGTCCTCGGCTTCGAGGCCAGGAAGGGTGCCGGCTTCAAGATCGCCGGAGCCAAGGACGTCGCCGGCCGCACGATCGGCGTCGCCTCCGGCACCAACCAGGAGAAGCTGCTGATCGGCTGGAGCGAGGAGAACGTCCGGAACGGGCTCAAGCCGACCGACATCAAGTACTTCCAGAACAGCTCGGACTACTACCTGGCGCTCTCCTCCGGCCGGATCGACGCCTACGTCGGCCCCAACCCCAGCCTGGCCTTCCACGCCGTGCAGACGGGGGAGAGCGAGGTGGTCGGCACCTACTCGGGCGGCGGCGCCGACGTCCTCGGGAAGATCGCGGCGACCACCAAGAAGGACAGCGGTCTGGTCCGGGCGCTCAACGGCGCGATCGACGAGATCATCAGGAACGGCACCTACGCCCAGGTCCTCAAGCGCTGGGGCCTGGAGGGCGAGGCCGTCAAGGCCTCCGAGATCAACCCGCCCGGCCTGCCCAAGCCGAAGCCGTAATCCGTTCACCTCGATGTGCTCCCCCGCCGCTATGGTGGCCCGGTCACGGTGAACGCCGTTCGGATCCGCGCGACTTGGGGGTTGGGGGAGCAATGGAGGCTGGGGAGGTGCTGGACGGCCGGTACCTGCTGGAGGCCAAGCTCGGCGAGGGCGGCTTCGGCGTGGTCTGGCAGGCCCGCGACAGCAACATCGGCCGGCGGGTCGCGGTGAAGGTGCTGTCCGAGGAGAAGGCCCGTGACGAGGAGGCCGTCCAGCGCTTCGTCCGGGAGGCCAAGACCGCGGGCAGCCTCTCCCACCCGAACATCGTCACCCTGTACGACTACGGCACGGTGCGCGAGGGGGGCTGGTCCACCCACTACCTGGTGATGGAGCTGGTGCCCGGCCGGCCGCTCTCCGCGCTGCTCCGCGAGGGCACCCCGGAGCTGGAGGTCTCGCTCAAGTGGGTCCGGCAGGTGTGCAAGGCGCTGGCCGCCGCGCACGCCTCGGGCGTGGTCCACCGGGACATCAAGCCGGAGAACATCATGATCACCGACGGCGGTGAGGCCAAGGTGCTGGATTTCGGCATCGCCAGGCTGCTCACCCAGTCCGGCGGGGCGCTCACCTCCACCGGCGTGGTGATCGGCACCCCGCCGTACCTCGCCCCCGAGTGCTGGGCCGGCGACCCGATCGACGGCCGGGCCGATCTGTACGCGCTCGGCGTGGTGCTCTTCCAGCTCTGCACCGGGCAGCGGCCGTTCAATGCGGGCTCGGCGGTCACCATGATGTACCAGCACCTGAACGAGCCGCCGCCGCCCGTCCGGACCCCTTGTCCGGCGCTCGCCGCGCTGGTCCGCGAGCTGCTCGCCAAGAGCCCGGCCGACCGGCCCGCGGACGCGGCCGAAGTCCGCCGCCGGCTGCGCGAGATCCGGCTCGGACCGGAGGCGCCCACCCCCGAGGCGCTGCGCAAGCGGGCCGACCGCGCCTGGGAGCACGGGGCGGAGGGCCGGCCGGGGGAGGCCGCCGCGATGCTGCTGCCGCTGATCCCGCAGTTCGCCCGGGTCTGCGGCCCGCGCGACCTCCGCACCCTGCGTACCTGCCACGACCTCGCCCTCTGGCTGGCCCGGGACGGCAGCCCGGGCGCCGCCGTCGCGCTGCTGCGCGAGCTGGAGGCGGCCCTCGTCGCGGAGCCGCAGGCCCGGGCCGACGTGGCGCGCGACCTCGACCGCTGGCAGCGCGTCTGCGAGCGCGGCGGCCCGGGCACCCCGCGCCCGCTGGCCCTGGACCGGCTCCTCGACGGCGGCCCGCAGCAGGGCTGACGCCCGGCGGCGATCGGGCCGCAGCGGCCGGGAGCCGCCGTTCTCGCCGACGGCGCGGCCGGCCCGGGGCGAGGGCTGTCAACCGTACGGGCACCCGATTCGGCGGCATCCGGGCTTGTGTGAATTGATAGGAATTCGCTCACCGGAACCGTCTGGTGACCGGGCCTGGCGCGTTGATATACCTCGCAGGCAAGAGTCCGGGTGCGGTGTGCGGCCGCCCCGGCCAGCTGCGACGAAACTGGTGGTGACGCTCAGATGAAGCTCCTCCGTGTCGGACCGCCGGGCGCCGAGCGTCCGGTCGTGCAGGGCCAGGACGGCACCGCGTACGAGCTCTCCGGCCGGGCCCGGGACATCGACGGCGCCTTCCTCGCCGAGCTCGACCCGCGGGCGCTGGCCCGCGACGTGGCCGCCGGCCTGCTGCCGGTGGCCGACATCGCCGGGCAGCGGGTCGGCGCGCCGGTCACCCGGCCGGGCAAGGTGGTCGGGATCGGGCTCAACTACCGCGACCACGCGGCCGAGGCCGGGGCGCCGATCCCGGACGAGCCGGTGATCTTCCTCAAGCCCAGCTCCACCGTGGTCGGCCCGTACGACGAGGTGCTGGTGCCGCGCGGCGGCGAGAAGACCGACTACGAGGCCGAGCTGGCGATCGTGATCGGCCGCACCGCCCGCTACCTGGAGGACCACCGGGCGGCGGCGGGGGCCATCGCCGGCTACACCATCGCCAACGACGTCACCGAGCGCGCCTTCCAGTTCGAGCGCGGCGGCCAGTGGGACAAGGGCAAGTCCGCGGAGACCTTCACCCCGCTCGGGCCCTGGCTGGTCACCGCGGACGAGGTGGCGGACCCGCAGCGGCTGTCGCTGCGGCTCTGGGTCAACGGCGAGCTGCGGCAGGACGGCTCCACCGCCGAGATGATCTTCCCGGTGCTGGAGATCGTCCGCTACGCCAGCCAGTTCATGGTGCTGGAGCCCGGCGACGTGATCGTCACCGGCACCCCGGCCGGCGTCACCCTCGGCCGCCCGGGCACGCCGTTCCTGGCCCCGGGCGACATCGTCGAGATCGAGGTGGACGGCCTCGGCCGCCAGCGCCAGGTGCTCGGCAAGGCGTAGAGCGGGCGCGCGCGGCTCAGGGCCGCTCGGCACCTGCCCGTGCGGGCCCGGCGCCCGCATTCCCGCAGGCCCGGCGTCCACGCGGCGCGGCCGTGACCCCGGGCACGGGGGTCAGGGCCGTGGCGTCAGCAGCTCGCGCAGCCGGCGCACCCGCGAGTCGTCCGGCCGCTCCAGCACCAGCAGCCCGGCCAGCACCTCCGCCGTCTGCGGATCGCCGAGCGCCGTGGCCGCCGCCATCGCCACGAACTGGTCCACCAGCCAGTCCCGCAGCTCCTCCACCGGCACCGTCCGGCCCTCGTCCAGCCAGGTCAGCGAGGCACCCTCGATCACCGCGATCCAGGAGCGGACCAGCAGGGTCAGCCGCGGCCCGGCCTCCCGCACGCCGAGGTGGCGCAGCGTCCGCTGGAGCGCGGCCCGCCGCACGTCGTCGACGATGGCCGAGGTCCGCGCCGTCTCCACCACCGAACCGCCGCGCAGCAGCGCCGAGTAGCCGGCGTCGTGCTCGGCCACGAAGGCGAAGTAGCGGTCCAGCACCGCCGCCAGCTGGTCGGTCGGGGTCCCGGTCAGCGGCACCGTGAACCGGCTGCTCAGCTCGTCCGCCGCGGTGCGCAGCGCGGCCTCGTACAGCTGCTGCTTGCCGCCCGCGAAGTAGCGGTAGACCAGCGGCCGGGACGCCCCCGCGGCGGCGGCCACGTCGTCCAGGCCGACCTCCTCGGGCGGGCGGGAGGCGAACAGCTCCAGCGCCACCGCGATCAGCTGCTCCCGCCGTTGCTCCACCGGCAGCCGCCGGTAGCCGGCGCGTCGCGGGCGTGCCTGGGGGGACGGAACGGGCGCTGAGCTGGCTTCCATGGCGGTCAGCGTAGTGGCCGGTCGACCGATCCGGCCCGGTCCTGCGTGGTACTTCTCGAACGGCCGTCCGTACGGCCCGCAGCCCCCCGCGGCGCGGCCGCGGGCCCTCCCGCCCACGGCGGGCGGGGTGCCGCCGCACCGCTGCCGCCGGCCGCCTCGCACAGCCTCGCGGGCCTCGGACACTTCTGCCCCGCGCCGATCGGCTCGCGCCGCTGCAGCTTCGTATGCGTACGGCCCCTTGGTGGAGAGGGCCCTCCGCCGGGCGGGCGGTGCAGGTGCCCGAACCGACCGGATTGGCCGGAGCATGCCATGGATGGGGGGCTTGCATTCGGCCCCGGCCGCGAAATGATGTCCGAATGGTTGAAGAACTGATCACCTCCGACGGCACCACCCCGCGCCGTGTCGCCGACGCCTACGTCCAGGCGCTCGCCCAGCTGGACCCGCTGACCGCGGTGTATCTGGGGCTCAACCCCGAGGACGACCGCCTCCCCGACCTCTCCCCGGCCGGCGCCGAGGCAGTCGCCGAACTGGCCCGGCACACCCTGGCCGTGCTGGAGGAGGTCGAGCAGGCCGGCGCCGCCGAGGACGAGGCCGAGCGCCGCTGCGCCCGGCTGCTGCGCGAGCGGCTCACCGCCGAGCTCGCCGTCCACGCCGCGGGGGAGGGCTTCCGGGCGATCCGCAACCTGGGCTCCCCGGTGCACAACGTCCGCGACATCTTCACCCTGATGGCCACCGAGACCGAGCAGCAGTGGGAGGTGGTCGGCCGCCGGCTGGCCCGGGTGCCCGTCGCGCTGGCGCAGTTCCGCGAGACGCTCGCCGAGGGCATCGAGCGCGGCCTGCTCTCCGGCCCCCGCCAGGTGGCCACCATGGTCGGGCAGCTCGGCGAGTGGCTGGAGGGCGAGGTGCCCGGCGGCTGGTTCGGCGGGTTCGTCGGCAAGGCCCCCGAGTCGCTCCGCCCCGGCCTGGCCGAGCCCGCCGAGGCCGCCACCGCTGCCGTCGCCGAGCTGCGCGACTGGATGCGCGACGTCTACGGCCCGGCCGCCGCCGACGCCCCCGACACCGCCGGGCGCGAGCGCTACGGCCGGTGGGTCCGCTACTGGACCGGCGCCGACCTCGACCTCGACGAGGCGTACGCCTGGGCCTGGCAGGAGTTCCACGACCTGCTCGCCCAGATGCGGGCG
Source organism: Kitasatospora sp. NPDC090091 (assembly GCF_044747365.1). Taxonomy (NCBI): domain Bacteria; kingdom Bacillati; phylum Actinomycetota; class Actinomycetes; order Kitasatosporales; family Streptomycetaceae; genus Kitasatospora; species Kitasatospora sp. NPDC090091. The sequence goes on along the minus strand of NZ_JBIVDY010000005.1, from coordinate 169,943 downwards.
GAGGCCGAGAAGGTGCGCCCGGGCGCCGACCCGATGGAGGCGATGAAGTGGCTGGAGACCGACGGTCCGGCCATCGCCGGGGCCGAGCCCGCCCGTGAGTTCCTCCAGGGCCTGATGGACCAGGCCATCAACGACCTCCAGGGCACCCACTTCGACCTCGCCGAGCCGGTCACCCGGGTCGAGTCGATGATCGCCCCGCCCGGCAGCGCGGCCGCCCCGTACTACACCGCGCCGTCGCTGGACTTCACCCGCCCCGGGCGGACCTGGCTGCCGACCCTCGGCCGGGAGAGCTTCCCGGTCTGGGACCTCGTCTCGACCTGGTACCACGAGGGCGTTCCCGGCCACCACCTCCAGCTGGCGCAGTGGAACTACGTCGCCGACCGGCTCTCCACCTACCAGGTCAGCATCGGCGGGGTGAGCGCCAACCTGGAGGGCTGGGCGCTGTACGCCGAGCGCCTGATGGACGAGCTGGGCTACCTCACCGACCCCGGCCACCGGCTCGGCTACCTCAACGCCCAGATGATGCGGGCGCTGCGGGTGATCGTCGACATCGGCATGCACGTCGGCCTGGACTTCCCGGCGGATTCGCCGTACCGCCCGGGCGAGCCGGTGCTGCCGGACGCCGCGCGGGAGTTCTTCGGCCTGTACTGCGGGCTCTCGGCCGAGTTCCTGGACAGCGAGCTGGTCCGCTACCTGGGCATGCCCGGCCAGGCGATCGGCTACAAGCTGGGCGAGCGGGCCTGGCTGCGCGGCCGGGCGGCGGCGCGGGCGGCGCACGAGGCGCGCGGCGAGGACTTCGACCTCAAGGCCTGGCACATGGCGGCCCTGTCGCAGGGCTCGCTCGGCCTGGACGACCTGGTCGCCGAGCTGGCCGCGCTGTAGGCCCCGGCCGCCGACCGGCGGCGACCCCGCGGGCCCCGGGTGCTTCGGCATCCGGGGCCCGCGCGCGTCCGGGGCATTGTCCCCTTCCCCTCACGGCTGCGCTCATTTCCTCCGTCGCTGGTCCCAGGACCCTGGTTCTTTTGTCCCAAATAGCCATATTTGGTCAGGTTTTTCCTTGCCATCCAGCAGCACGAGCGTTTGGCTGGAAAGCGACTGCGTGTCCTTCTCCGACCCGACGGAAGGCTCCCCAGTGTCTGCGCAACCTGCCACCGGTCCTCAGACCGAAGCGGCGGCGGACAACCGCCGCTGGTGGGCCCTGGCGGTCATCGCCATCGCCCAGCTGATGATCGTGCTCGACATCACCATCGTGAACATCGCACTGCCGTCGGCCCAGAAGGACCTCGGGATATCCGACGCGAACCGCCAGTGGGTGATCACCGCCTACACGCTGGCCTTCGGTGGCCTGCTGCTCCTGGGCGGCCGGCTCGGCGACCTCTTCGGCCGCAAGCGCGTCTTCACCGTCGGCCTGCTCGGCTTCGCCCTCGCCTCCGCGCTCGGCGGCGCCGCGGCCGGCCCGGCCATGCTGTTCGGGGCCCGTGCCCTCCAGGGGGCCTTCGGTGCACTCCTCGCCCCGTCCGCGCTGGGCCTGCTCTCGACCACGTTCAGGGATCCCCGTGAACGCAGCACCGCGTTCGGCATCTTCGGCGCCATCGCCGGCGGCGGTGCCGCGATCGGCCTGCTCCTCGGCGGCCTGCTGACCGAGTACCTGAACTGGCGCTGGTGCCTCTTCGTCAACACCCCGATCGCGATCGCGACCGCCTTCGCCGCCTACTACGTGCTCACCCGCGACCACATCGAGAAGGGGCGCCGGGTCAAGCTCGACCTGCCGGGCGCACTGCTCGGCTGCGGCGGCCTGCTCGCCATCGTCTTCGGCATGTCCGAGGCCGTGTCGCGGGGCTGGGGCGACTGGCTGGTCCTGGGCTCGCTGGCCCTCGGCGTGGCGCTGCTGGCGGTGTTCGTGCTGGTCGAGAAGCGCACCGAGCACGCCCTGCTGCCGCTGCACATCGTCGGCGAGCGCAACCGCGGCGGCGGCGCGCTCTCGGTGGGTCTGGCGATGGTCGGCATGTTCGGCCTGTTCCTGTTCCTGACCTACTACCTCCAGGAGATCAAGCACTTCTCGCCGGTGATGTCCGGTGTCTCCTTCCTGCCGATGACGGCCGCCATCGTCATCGCCTCGACCGGCTTCGCCGCCCGGCTGATGACCAGGGTGCCCTCGCGCAACCTGATCGGCCCGGGTCTGCTGCTCGCTGCGGCGGGCATGGCCTGGCTGACCCAGATGAAGGTGAGCAGCCCCTGGGCGGGCATGGTCCTGCCCGCGGAGCTGCTGCTCGGCTTCGGCATGGGCCTGGTGTTCATGCCGTCGATGAGCCTGGCCACGCTGGGTGTCGCCCCGGCGGAGACCGGCGCCGCCTCGGCGACCATCAACTCGGCCCAGCAGGTGGGCGGATCCTTCGGCACCGCGCTGCTGAACACCATCGCGGCCAGCGCCACGGCGAGCTACCTGGCCACCAGGATCGCCTCCGACCCCGCCGTCCGGGCCGAGGGGGCGGTGCACGGGTACGTGGTCGCGACATGGGTGGCGATGGGCATCCTGATCCTCGCGGCGCTGATCGCCTTCCTGATGATCAACCACCGGCCGGAACCGGGGGAGGCCACCGGCGAGGTGGGCGCCCCGGCGGTCGAGGCCGCGGCCACGGGCGCGGGATCGACGGCCACCGGCGCCCGGCAGCGGGCCAAGTGAAACTTGCCGCAATCCCTTGCAGTCAACCTCCGGCGCCTGCTTGACTCCTGGCCACCACCAGGGATCAAGGAGGCGCCGCCGTGCCGCAGTTCGAGTCCTCGCCCGGAGCGCCGGACGCCGAGCCCGAACCCGACCTCGACCTGCTGGTGGTCGGCGGGGCCGGCGTGGACACCGTCGTCCGGGTCGAGCGGCTCGAAGTCCCGGACGGCGACTCGCAGTACGTGCCGCCGGTGCGCGACTACGTGGCCCACACCGGCAACGGCGTCGCCCTCGGCGCCCACCACCTGGGCCTGCGCACCGCCTTCATCGACCACCTCGGCGACGACCCGCAGGGCGAGCTGATCCTCGCCGAGTACGCCCGCCGGGGCCTGCCGTTCGCGCACCTCGTCTCGCCGCACGGCACCCCGCGCGCGGTCAACCTGGTCGACGCGGCCGGCCGCCGGTTCTCCTTCTACGACGGCCGTCACCCGGCCGACCTGCGCCTGCCGCGCGAGTTCTACCTGCCGTACGTCGAGCGCAGCCGGCACGTCCACCTCTCGATCACCGGCACCAACCGCGACATGTACCCGGACCTGCACCGGCTCGGCCGCACCAGCTCCACCGACCTGCACGACTGGGACGGCCGCAACCCCCACCACCGGGTCTACGCGGTCAACTCCGACCTGGTCTTCCTCTCGGTGGCCGGCTGCCGGGGCCGCCACGAGGAGGTGATGCGGGCGGTCCTCGCCGAGGGCCGGGCCGCCGTCGTGGTGGCCACCGCCGGGGCCGACGGCGCCTTCCTGCTCTCCCGCGACGCCGCGGACGCCCCGCCGCTGCACGTCCCCGCCGTCGACCCGGGCCGCCCGGTGGTCGACACCAACGGCGCCGGGGACGCCTTCGTGACCGGCTTCCTGCACGCCTGGCTGCGCGGCCGCCCGTTGCCCGAGTGCGCCCGCGCGGGCGCGGCGGCCGGGGCGTTCGCCTGCACCGAGGCGGGGACGCACACCGCGTTCATCACCGCGGACGCCCTCGCGCGCGCCGCGGCGCAGGCTTGACCTAACAGTTCTCATCAAGCTCCCAGCCGGGGATCACGGCCCTCCAAGCCTGCTTCGCCATAGTCGGATCCGTATCCGGACCGACACCAGGGCAGGAGCAGACCAGGTATGGGCCAGCACCGCCGCAAGCCCCGACGCCGACTGATCGGCCCGAGCCTGCTGACCGGGCTGTCGGCCCTCACCGTCGCGGCCCTGGTGGTGGGTTCGCACAGTCTGGCCTCGCACGTGACGGCGGTCGGCAGCCCCTCGACGGTGCACGCGATGCCGTCCGCGGCGGCCGCCGTCACCCCCGCGCCGGCCGCCGCCGGCCCGTCCTCGTCCGCCTCCTCGCCCCCGTCCCCGCTGGCCTCATCGGCCGGCCCGGCGGCCACCGTCACCCCGGCCGTCGGCGGGACGTCCACCCCGGCCGCCCCCGCTACCACCACCGCCGCCCCCGCCCCCGCTGCCGAGCCGGGCACCACCGCGGTGGCCCCGGCCACCGCCGAGGCGGCCACCGTCGGCGCCCTCTTCGCCGGCGCCGTCGCGGCCGGGAACCACTTCTGCACCGCCAGCGTGCTGGACAGCCCGACCGGCAACCTGCTGCTCACCGCCGCCCACTGCCTGGACGGCACGGCCGGCGTCACCTTCGCCCCCGGCTACCGCGACGGCCGTGCCCCGTACGGCACTTGGCGCGTCACCGCGATCCACACCACCGACGGCTGGTCCCGCGACGGCGACCAGGACGAGGACTTCGCCATCCTGGAGACCGCCACCGCGGACGGCCGCCGGATCGAGGACGTGGTCGGCGCCAACCGGCTCGGCACCGACGAGCCCTTCGGCGCCACCGTCCGTCTCTACGGCTACCCCGGCGACTCCGAATCGCCGCTGCTGTGCACCAACTCCACGAGCCGCCACAGCACGTACCAGCGCGCCATCGACTGCCCCGGCTATCCCGGCGGCACCAGCGGCGGACCCTGGATCGACACCGCCACCGGCCGCGTGATCGGCATCATCGGCGGTTTCCAGGAGGGCGGCGACACCGAGGACACCTCGTACGACGCGTACTTCGACCACACCATCGCCGCCCTCTACGCCGAGGCGGTCGCCGCGGCCTCCTGACCGGGCGGCGCAAACCCGTTCGACCGGCCGGGCCGAGTCACCCTCAACTCGCCCCCGGGAACGACAAAGGCCCAGATCCGTGGATGAACTCCACTGACCTGGGCCTCAGTTGCACTTCTTGCGAAGTGCCCCCGGCAGGATTCGAACCTGCGCACCCGCCTCCGGAGGGCGGTGCTCTATCCCCTGAGCTACGGGGGCCTGCTTGGTGTCTCGGCGCTGTGCGCTCCGACGTGGAGAACATTACCAGGCCCGGGGCGCGGTCCGTGCACGGTTTTCGATCAACCGCTCCGCGGGGTCGCGGCGGCGGGTCGCGCAACGGCCCCGCGGCCGGGGAACGGCCGGGAACCGGCGGGGGAGCGGAAGTGCGGAAAGGCCGGACGGGGCGGCGGGCGCGCCGATACCCTCGGTGAGGTGTCGGGAGTGTCCGGGCGGGTCCTCGTGGTGGACGACAGCGAGGTGATCCGCCAGCTGATCAGGGTCAACCTGGAGCTCGAAGGCTTCGAGGTGGTGACCGCCGCCGACGGCGCCGAATGCCTGGAGGTGGTCCGCCGGGTGAAGCCCGACGTGGTGACGCTGGACGTGGTGATGCCGCGACTGGACGGCCTGCGGACGGCGGCCCGGCTGCGGGCGGCGCCCGGGACGAGCTCCCTGCCGATCGCGATCGTCTCGGCCTGCTCCCCGGCCGACCTCGACCTCGGCGAGGCGGTCGGCGTGGACGGCTACCTGGGCAAGCCCTTCGACCCCGCGGATCTGGTGGCGCTGGTCCGGCGGTTGATGGGCCTCGGCGGGAACCCCGCCGGATTTCGCCCTGAGCGAACGAACCGGACCGATCGCGGCTGAGACCCCCAGGGACGGGGGCGGCCCGGCGTCTCAACCGGCAAACCGAGTGGCGGGCGGGCACCCCCTCTCGCCTACGCTTGGCGTCGTGACCCCCGCAGAGCTTTCCCAGGCAGTCCAGGCCGCAGTGAGCGCCGCCGTCGAGGCGGGCGAGCTGGCCGTCGCCGTGCCCGAGCACGTGACGATCGAGCGGCCCAAGAACAGGGACCACGGCGACTACGCGACGAACGTGGCCCTCCAGCTCGCGAAGCCGGCCGGCCGGCCGCCGCGAGCCGTCGCCGAGCTGCTGGCGGACCGCCTGCGAGGGATCACCGGCGTCGCGAAGGTCGACATCGCCGGTCCGGGCTTCCTGAACATCACCCTGGACACCGCCACCCAGGGCGAGCTGGCCCGCACCATCGTCGAGGCGGGCGAGGCCTACGGCCGCAACGAGGCCCTCAAGGGCCTGAAGATCAACCTGGAGTTCGTCTCCGCCAACCCGACCGGCCCGATCCACATCGGCGGCGTCCGCTGGGCCGCCGTCGGCGACTCGCTGGCGCGCGTGCTGCGGGCCTCCGGCGCCGACGTCACCACCGAGTACTACCTGAACGACGCCGGCGTGCAGATCTCCAAGTTCGCCGCCTCGCTGCAGGCCGCCGCCAACGGCCGCGAGGTGCCCGAGGGCGGGTACGTCGGCGAGTACATCGTCGACATCGCCAAGGCGATCACCGACGGCGTCCCGGGCGTGCTCGACCTGCCCGAGGACGAGCAGCTGCAGGCCTTCCGCACCGAGGGCCTGGCGCTCATGGTGGCCGAGATCAAGCGGTCGATGGACGAGTTCGGCGTGGACTTCGACGTCTGGTTCTCGGAGAAGTCGCTGCACGACTCCGGCGCCGTCGAGAAGGCCATGGAGCGGCTGCGCGAGCAGGGCCACGTCTTCGACCGGGACGGCGCCGTCTGGCTGCGCACCACCGACTTCGGCGACGACAAGGACCGCGTCCTGGTCAAGGCCGACGGCGAGACCACCTACTTCGCCGCCGACGCCGCGTACTACCTCTCCAAGCGCGACCGTGGCGCCGAGGTCTCGGTCTACATGCTGGGTGCGGACCACCACGGCTACGTCAACCGCCTCAAGGCCATCGCGGCCTGCGCCGGCGACGACATGGACCGCAACATCGAGGTCAAGATCGGCCAGTTCGTGAAGATGCTTCGCGACGGCGAAGAGGTCCGCATGTCCAAGCGGGCCGGCAACATCATCACGATCGACGACGTGGTCGACTGGATCGGCGTGGACGCCGCCCGCTACACCCTGGCGCGCTCCTCGACCGACTCCACCATCACGCTCGACATCAACGTGCTGACCAGCCAGACCAACGAGAACCCGGTCTTCTACGTCCAGTACGCGCACGCCCGGATGTGCTCGGTCCAGCGCAAGGCCGGCGAGCTGGGCATCTCCCGCAGCGCCGACTTCAAACCCGAGCTGCTCGCCACCGAGTGGGAGTCCGACCTGCTCGGCCAGCTCGGCGAGTTCCCGCGCGTCCTGGCCACGGCCGGCGAGCTGCGCGAGCCGCACCGGGTCGCGCGCTACCTGGAGGAGCTGGCGGGCAAGTACCACCGCTTCTACGACAACTGCCAGATCCTGCCGAAGGGCGACGACGAGGCCACCGACCTCACGCACGCCCGCCTCTGGCTCGCCGACGCCACCCGTACGGTGATCGCCAACGGCCTGACGCTCCTGGGCGTGACGGCGCCCGAGCGGATGTAGTACCACCCCCAAGCGCACGGCGGGGGCGGCGGACGGTCAACGGGGACCGTCGCCGCCCCTCGCCATAGGTCAAGGACGAGAGAGCCAGATGAGCCGCTCCGCACACCCCGCAGGCCCCCGTCACGGCGACGTGCTGCCCGAGGGCCACTACCAGGCGCCGCCGAGCGACCTGAACGCGCTCGACCCCAAGGTGTGGTCGAAGACCGTCACCCGCGGCGCCGACGGCGTCGTCACCGTCGGCGGTGTCGACGTGCAGCGGCTCGCCGCCGAGTTCGGCACCCCGGCCTACGTGATGGACGAGGAGGACTTCCGCGCCCGCGCCCGCGCCTGGCGGGACGCCTTCGGCGCCGGCGCCGACGTCTACTACGCGGGCAAGGCTTTCCTCTCCAAGGCCGTCGTCCGCTGGCTGCACGAGGAGGGCCTGAACGTCGACGTGTGCAGCGGCGGCGAGCTGCACGTCGCGCTGGCCGCCGGGATGCCCGCCGAGCGGATCGCGCTGCACGGCAACAACAAGTCGGTCCACGAGCTGGAGCAGGCGGTGAAGGCCGGCGTCGGGCACATCGTGGTCGACTCCTACGCGGAGATCGAGCGGCTCGCCGCGATCGCCGCCCGGCAGGGCGTCCGGCAGCAGGTGCTGATCCGGATCACCGTCGGCGTCGAGGCGCACACCCACGAGTTCATCGCCACCGCGCACGAGGACCAGAAGTTCGGCCTCTCGCTCACCGGGGGAGCGGCCGCCGAGGCGGTCCGCCGGGTGCTCGCCCACCCCGACAGCCTGGAGCTGCGCGGCATCCACTCGCACATCGGCTCGCAGATCTTCGACACGGCCGGCTTCGAGGTCGCCGCCCGCCGGGTGGTCGGCCTGCTGGCCGAGATCCGCGACGAGCACGGCGTCGAGCTGCCCGAGATCGACCTGGGCGGCGGCCTGGGCATCGCCTACACCAGCGACGACGACCCGCGCGAGCCGGCCGAGATCGCCGCCGCGCTGGCCGAGATCGTCCGCCGCGAGTGCGCCGCCGCGAACCTGCGCGCCCCGCGGCTGTCCGTCGAGCCGGGCCGCGCGATCGTCGGCCCGACGGCGTTCACGCTGTACGAGGTCGGCACCGTCAAGCCGCTGGAGGGCCTGCGCACCTACGTCAGCGTGGACGGCGGCATGTCCGACAACATCCGTACCGCGCTCTACGACGCCGAGTACTCGGTGGCGCTGGTCTCGCGCCGCAGCGACGCCGAGCCGATGCTCTCCCGCGTGGTCGGCAAGCACTGCGAGTCCGGCGACATCGTGGTCCGCGACGCCTTCCTGCCGGCCGACCTGGCCCCGGGCGACCTGATCGCGGTGCCCGCCACCGGCGCCTACTGCCGCTCGATGGCGAGCAACTACAACCACGCCCTGAAGCCCCCGGTGCTGGCCGTCAAGGACGGCGCGGCCCGGGTGATCGTCCGGCGCGAGACGGAGGAGGATCTCCTGCGTCTCGATATCGGATGACGAAATCCTTGTCTCAGATCATGGAACGACCGTAGATCCGTGCGGAAAGTCCCGGAGACTGGTACAGACCGAAGTTCCGGCGGTCCCCGAAATCCCGCCGGAAATACCGAAGCACGATGAATGCAGAGCGGAGTCGGATGATGCGTACGCGGCCGCTGAAGGTGGCGTTGCTGGGCTGTGGTGTGGTGGGCTCCGAGGTGGCGCGCATCATGACGACAGACGCCGCCGACCTCGCCGCGCGCATCGGCGCGCCGGTCGAGCTCGCCGGCATCGCGGTCCGCCGGGCCGGTCGGACCCGCCCGGGCGTGCCCGAGCACCTGATCACCACCGATGCCGAGGCCCTGGTCAACCGGGGCGACATCGACGTGGTGGTCGAGGTGGTGGGCGGCATCGAGCCGTCCAAACACCTCATCCTGTCGGCGTTCAAGCAGGGCGCCTCGGTGGTCAGCGCCAACAAGGCGCTGCTCGCCAAGGACGGCACCGAGCTGCACGCGGCGGCCGCCGAGGCCGGCGTGGACCTGTACTACGAGGCCGCGGTGGCCGGTGCCATCCCGCTGCTGCGCCCGCTGCGCGAGTCGCTCGCCGGCGACAAGGTGAACCGGGTGCTCGGGATCGTCAACGGCACCACCAACTTCATCCTCGACAAGATGGACACCACCGGCGCCGGCTACTCGGAGGCGCTGGAGGAGGCCACCGCGCTCGGCTACGCCGAGGCCGACCCGACGGCCGACGTCGAGGGCTTCGACGCCGCCGCCAAGGCCGCGATCCTGGCCGGCATCGCCTTCCACACCGAGGTGACCGCGGCGGACGTCTACCGCGAGGGCATCACCGAGGTGACCGCCGCCGACATCGCCTCCGCCAAGGAGATGGGCTGCGTCGTCAAGCTGCTCGCGATCTGCGAGCGGGCGGCCGACGGCGCCTCCGTCACCGCGCGCGTCCACCCGGCGATGATCCCGCTCTCGCACCCGCTGGCGTCCGTCCGCGAGGCCTACAACGCGGTGTTCGTCGAGGCGGAGGCGGCCGGCCGCCTGATGTTCTACGGCCCGGGCGCCGGCGGTTCGCCGACCGCCTCCGCGGTCCTCGGCGACCTGGTCGCGGTCTGCCGCAACAAGCTCGCCGGCTCCACCGGCCCCGGCGACTCGGTGTACACCCAGCTGCCGGCCAAGCCGATGGACCAGGTGGTCACCCGCTACCACGTCAGCCTGGACGTGGACGACCGTGCGGGCGTCCTCGCCCAGGTGGCGTCCGTCTTCGCCGAGCACGGCGTCTCCATCGACACCGTGCGCCAGCAGGGCCGCGACGGCGACGCCTCGCTCGTCGTGGTCACCCACCGTGCCACCGACGCCGCGCTGTCGGCGACGGTCGACAAGCTCCGCGCACTCGACAGCGTGCGCGACGTGGCCAGCATCATGCGGGTCGAAGGGGAGTAGGGAAAAGCCATGAACGCCGTCATCGCCCGAGGCGCCCACACCCACCAGTGGCGCGGTCTGATCGAGGAGTACCGCGACCGGCTGCCGGTCACGGACTCCACGCCCGTGGTCACCCTGCTGGAGGGCGGCACGCCGCTCGTCCCCGCCCAGGTGCTCTCCGAGCGCACCGGCTGCGAGGTCTACCTCAAGGTCGAGGGCGCCAACCCGACCGGCTCCTTCAAGGACCGCGGGATGACGATGGCCATCTCCAAGGCCAAGGAGGAGGGCGCCCAGGCGGTCATCTGCGCCTCCACCGGCAACACCTCGGCCTCCGCCGCCGCGTACGCGGTGCGCGCCGGGATGGTCTCCGCGGTGCTGGTGCCGCAGGGCAAGATCGCGCTCGGCAAGATGGGCCAGGCGCTGGTCCACGGCGCCAAGATCCTTCAGGTGGACGGGAACTTCGACGACTGCCTCACCCTTGCGCGTGAACTGTCCGAGAAGTACCCGGTGGCGCTGGTCAACTCGGTGAACCCGGTCCGGATCGAGGGTCAGAAGACCGCCGCCTTCGAGATCGTGGACATGCTCGGCGACGCGCCGGACATCCACGTGCTTCCGGTCGGCAACGCGGGCAACATCACCGCGTACTGGAAGGGTTACCGCGAATACGCGACCGACGGCCTGGCCGCCCGCACCCCGCGGATGTGGGGCTTCCAGGCCTCCGGCTCGGCCCCGATCGTGGACGGTGCCCCGGTGCTCAAGCCGCAGACCATCGCCACCGCGATCCGGATCGGCAACCCGGCCTCCTGGGACTACGCGCTCGCCGCGCGGGACGAGTCGGGCGGCCTCATCGACAAGGTGACCGACCGTCAGATCCTGTCCGCCTACCGGCTGTTGGCCGCACAGGAGGGCGTCTTCGTCGAGCCCGCCTCGGCCGCCTCGGTGGCCGGCCTGCTGGCCAAGGCGGAGGCCGGCCTGGTCGACCCGGGCCAGCGGATCGTCTGCACGGTGACCGGCAACGGCCTCAAGGACCCGGACTGGGCGGTGGCCGGCGCGCCGCAGCCGCAGGTCGTCCCGATCGACCCGGAGGCCGCCGCGCAGCGCCTCGGCCTGCTGGACTGACCGGTCGCACGCCGATCGCACGGCGGGCCGACCCTTTCGGGGGTCGGCCCGCCGCCGTTCTCGGCTGACACTTTTGTGTCAATTCCGCCGCGCATTCCGATGCCATTCCGGCACGCATTCCGGCCAGAAACGGCAACACACCAGATCGAAGGCCCACGGGGTGTACCACTGTGGAACCTGTCTTCGATACTCTGGGTTCGGCCGTGTGGCACATGCCCCGGGTCCGGTCCGTCTGCGGACCGCGCCGACGACTGTGACCGCCCGCCCCGGTCGGGGCCTGCGGCCCCCTCCCCACCCTCGCACCGACGCGCTTCGCGCCGCCCGATTTCCCCAGGAGAGTCCACCGCATGGCCGGTCCTGCGTTCCGTGCCGCCGCCGTCCGGGTCCGGGTTCCCGCGACCAGCGCCAACCTCGGCCCCGGCTTCGACGCCTTCGGACTCGCGCTGGGTCTGTACGACGACGTGGTCGTCCGGGTCGCCGACTCCGGGCTCTCCGTCGACATCGCCGGCGAGGGAGCCGACACGCTTCCGCGCGACGAGAGCCACCTGCTGGTCCGCTCGATGCGCGCGGCCTTCGACCGCCTCGGCGGCCAGCCGCGCGGCCTCGAAGTGGTCTGTGCCAACCGGATACCGCACGGCCGTGGCCTGGGCTCCTCGTCCGCCGCGATCTGCGCCGGCATCGTGGCCGCCCGGGCCGTCACCATCGGCGGCCCGTCCGCCCTGGACGACGATGCACTGCTGGCCCTGGCCTCCGAGTTGGAGGGCCACCCGGACAACGTCGCGGCCTGCCTGCGCGGCAACTTCACGGTGGCCTGGACGGAGGAGGACACCGCCCGGGCGATCGCCCTGGAGCCGTCCGACCGGGTCGTCCCGGTGGTCTTCGTACCGGCCGCCGAGGTGCTCACCGAGACCGCCCGCGGCCTGCTGCCCCGGACCGTTCCGCTGGCCGACGCCGCCGTCAACGCGGGCCGGGCCGCGCTGCTGGTCGAGGCCCTGACCCGGCGCCCCGAGCTGCTGTTCGCGGCCACCGAGGACCGGCTGCACCAGGACTACCGGGCCTCCGCGATGCCGGACAGCGCCGCGCTGGTGGGGGCGCTGCGCGCCGAGGGCATCCCCGCGGTGATCTCGGGCGCCGGCCCGACCGTGCTCGCACTCACCGACGAGGCGGGCGCGGACAAGGTCCTGGCCTTCGCCGGCGACCACGGCGGGAACGGCCCGCTGTTCGCCGCGCACCGGCTGGAGCTCGACCGGGCCGGGGCCTCGGTGCTCCCGCTCGACGTCTGAGCACCCCGTCCGCGGGGGGCCGGCTCCGGCACGTCCGGAGCCGGGTCGTCCGGACACGATTGGCAAGCGCAAGGCTGGGGAATGTCTGAGGGGGTCGGTAGTGTTAACCTCATTGCTGCACCAGGTGCCCTCCGGGGCTCGGTGCGCCGCGTCCCGATCCCAGCACTCCGCACCAGCGGAGTCCCGGCGATGCACGGGGCGACGATTCTCCGGGAGCCCACCGCAGCGCGTACGCAGCCTGCCTGCGCGACTTGCGGCCGCATCCCGAAGCCGTGACGGCACCTGACTCCCACCCGCGGCCTCCCACCTGAGGCCAGGACGGGCGGAGCACGGGCCACCGTCACGCGACGGGGGCCCGGGATTCGCAGGCAGCGTGGGGGTACGCCCCCTCCCGGCCGGAGGCCGGGGGGAGGGTCGGCCGCGACCGACCCGCCGCGCCACTCAGCACCACCGTGCTTCATGCACCGCACCTCGCAGCTCTCCCCCGACGGGCTACCCGCCATTCGGGGGATCACCGCCTCGGACCGACGCAGTCGAGCGTTGGTCAGGACAGCACAACCGGTCGCCGAGCCAGACAGGCCGACGTCCGCTCCAGGGAAGGACCCTTAGTGAGCGACACCACCGATCTGATGGGCGCGCGCCCGGACGCCGAGGCGTCGGACGCAGCCGCCGCCCCCGCGGCCCCGGCCCGGCGCCGTCGCACCGCCGCCGCGGGCCTGGACGGCCTCGTCCTGGCCGAGCTGCAGAAGCTCGCCTCGACGCTCGGGATCAGCGGCACGGGACGCCTGCGCAAGAGCCAGCTGATCGAGGCCATCAAGGAGAAGAGCGGCGGGGACCCGCTGCTCGCCGCGGGCGGCGCCACTGCCGCCCCGGCCGCCAAGCGCGCCGCCGCCAAGGCGGACAGCGCCGAGCCGGCCGCCGAGAAGCCGGCCCGCCGGACCAAGGCCGCGCAGGCCGAGGCCCCGGCCGCCGAGGCGCAGGCCCAGATCGAGATCCCGGTCCAGGCCGCCGCCGAGACCACCGCGCCCGCCCGTACGGAGCGCACCCGCCGCCGCGCCACCTCGGCCGCCGGCGCCCCGACCGCCGAGGCCGCCGCCGAGGCGCCCGCCGCGGTCGCCACCGAGGCCAAGCAGGCCGAGGCCCGCCCGGCCGAGGCCCGCGGCTCCGAGACCCGCGAGGAGGGCCGCACCGAGACCCGCCGCGACCGCCGGGACCGCCGCGACCGCCGCGAGGGCGGCGAGCGCGAGGCCCGCCCGGAGGGCGGCGAGGCGCAGGCCGGCCAGGACGGCGAGGGCCGCGAGTCCCGCCGCGACCGCCGCAACCGCCGTGAGCGCACCGATCGCCAGGGCCAGCAGCAGGGCGGCCAGGCCGAGGGCGGCCAGGCCCGCCAGAGCCAGCCGCAGGCCCAGCCGCAGGCGCAGCAGCAGGGCGGCTACGAGGACGACGAGTTCGGCGACGGCCGGCGCGGCCGCCGCGGGCGCTACCGCGACCGCCGTGGCCGCGGCCGCCGCGAGGGCTTCGAGGCCGGCGTGGCCGAGCCGCAGGTCGGCGAGGACGACGTCCTGATCCCGGTCGCGGGCATCCTCGACATCCTCGACAACTACGCCTTCGTGCGCACCTCCGGCTACCTGCCGGGCCAGAACGACGTCTACGTCTCGCTCGCCCAGGTCCGCAAGAACGGCCTGCGCAAGGGTGACGCCATCACCGGCGCGGTGCGCCAGCCGCGCGACGGCGAGCGCCGCGAGAAGTTCAACGCCATGGTGCGGCTGGACTCGGTCAACGGCATGGACCCGGAGAGCGGCCGCGGCCGCCCCGAGTTCAACAAGCTGACCCCGCTCTACCCGCAGGAGCGGCTGCGCCTGGAGACCGACCCGGGCGTGCTGACCACCCGGATCATCGACCTCGTGTCGCCGATCGGCAAGGGCCAGCGCGGTCTGATCGTCGCGCCGCCGAAGACCGGCAAGACGATGGTGCTGCAGGCGGTCGCCAACGCGATCACCCACAACAACCCCGAGTGCCACCTGATGGTCGTCCTGGTCGACGAGCGTCCGGAAGAGGTCACCGACATGCAGCGGTCGGTGAAGGGCGAGGTCATCTCCTCGACCTTCGACCGCCCGGCGGAGGACCACACCACCGTCGCCGAGCTGGCCATCGAGCGCGCCAAGCGCCTGGTGGAGCTGGGCCACGACGTGGTGATCCTGCTGGACTCGATCACCCGCCTCGGCCGCGCCTACAACCTGGCGGCGCCGGCCTCCGGCCGCATCCTGTCCGGTGGTGTCGACTCGACCGCGCTCTACCCGCCGAAGAAGTTCTTCGGTGCCGCGCGCAACATCGAGAACGGCGGCTCGCTGACCATCCTGGCCACCGCGCTGGTCGAGACCGGCTCGCGGATGGACGAGGTGATCTTCGAGGAGTTCAAGGGCACCGGCAACATGGAGCTCAAGCTCGACCGGAAGCTCTCGGACAAGCGCATCTTCCCGGCCGTCGACGTCGATGCCTCCAGCACCCGCAAGGAGGAGATCCTGCTGGGCAGCGAGGAGTTGGCCATCGTCTGGAAGCTCCGCCGGGTGCTGCACGCGCTCGACTCGCAGCAGGCGATCGAGCTGCTGCTGGACAAGATGAAGCAGACCAAGTCCAACGCCGAGTTCCTGATGCAGATCGCCAAGACGACCCCCGGGTCCGGCGACTGACCGTAGGTGAGCAGTTCCTGAGCACAGAACCCTGGTCCGCGCGAGCGGGCCAGGGTTCTGTGTTTGTTCCGGAGTTGGGACAGTTCGAGCTCTTTCGATCATGTTGTCCGATTTACTCTGGAACGTATGGCCGAGCACAAGAGGGTGACGACGCGCCGCCGCAGGGTCCTGCTGGCGGCCGCCTGCGCGGCCGCCGCGCTCGTCGTCCTCGGGGTCGGGGTGGCCGGCTACGCGTACTTCAAGCTGAACGGCAACATCAAGAGCGTCGACATCGACGCCCGGCTGGGCACCGCCCGGCCGCCGTCCGCGACCGACGGGTCGTTCAACATCCTGGTGCTGGGCTCGGATTCGCGGGCCGGCGGGAACGGCGACCTGGCCGGCGGGGACACCGGCGGCACCGCGCGCTCTGACACGGCAATGGTGGTCCACGTCAACCAGGACCACTCGCGGGCCGAGGTGGTCTCGATCCCGCGCGACACCCTGGTCGCCCGCCCGGACTGCACCGACGGCAGTGGCCGGACCGTCCCCGGGGCCAAGCGGGCCATGTTCAACAGCGCCTACGAGACCGGTGGCGCCGCGTGCGCTGTCAAGACCACCGAGCAGCTCACCGGGCTGCGGATGGACCACTACGTCGAGATCGACTTCGCCGGCTTCGCCCGCGTCGTGGACGCGATAGGCGGGGTCACCGTGACCACCACGGTGGCCATCCACGACAAGGACAGCGGGCTGGACCTCCCGCCCGGTGAGCACCACCTCGACGGCCGGCAGGCGCTGGCCTTCGTCCGCACCCGGCACGGTGTCGGCGACGGCAGCGACCTCGGCCGGATCGAGCTGCAGAAGCAGATGGTGCGGTCGCTGCTGCGGCAGACCGGCGGGGCGGGCCTGTTCGCCAACCCGGTCAAGCTCTGGTCGGTCGGCGACACCCTGACCCGCAGCATCACCACCGACTCGGCGCTGGCCTCGGTGAACTCCCTGGTGGGGCTGGCCCAGGAGCTCAAGGGGATCGGCCCGGACCAGCTCGCCATGGCCACCCTGCCGGTGGTGGCGGCCCCCGGCGACCCCAACCGGGTGGTCGCCGAGCAGCCGCAGGCGGACCAGCTCTGGGCGGCCCTGAAGGCCGACCGGGAGCTCCCGCAGGCGGTGCTGGGGGAGCAGCCGGAGAACCCCGCCCTGGCGACCCCCACGGCCCCGGCGAAGGCCTCGCCCAAGGCATCCGCGGGGACCGGCTCCGGGACGGGTGCGGGGACCGGTGCCAGGACGGGCGCGGGGACGGGCACCACCCGCTGATCGGGCCCGGAATATCCCGGAACGCTCCCCGGTTTGGGAAGAAGCGGCCGGTCCTGGCAGACTGGTCCGTCGGTCCCGGTTCACGTGCGGCACTCCAGCCGCCGACCCGGTGCCCTCCCGATCACTAGGAGAACCCCTTGAAGTCCAACGTTCACCCCGAGTACGTGGTCACCCGTGTGACCTGCACCTGCGGCAACGAGTTCACCACCCGCTCGACCGAGACCAGCGGCGAGATCCGCGCCGAGGTCTGCTCGCAGTGCCACCCGTTCTACACCGGCAAGCAGAAGATCCTCGACACCGGTGGCCGCGTGGCCCGCTTCGAGGCCCGCTTCGGCAAGCAGCACAGCGCGAAGGCCTAGCGCTCCCGCGGCGCCGGTTCCCGGTGCCCCCGTACTCGTTCCGGGGGCGCTGGGGACCGGCGCCGTTCGCGTCCCCCGGCGCACGAGTGCCCCGCGACCCCCACCACCACCCATCTCACGGGAAGAAGGCCACCCATGTTCGAGGCAGTCGAAGAGCTCCTCGTCGAGCACGCCGCCCTCGAAACGAGGCTGGCCGACCCGTCCGTCCACGCCGACCAGGCCAACGCCCGCAAGCTGGCCAAGCGCTACGCGGAGCTGACCCCGATCACCCGGGTCTACCGGGAGTGGCGGCAGGCCGGCGAGGACATCGAGGCCGCGCGTGAACTCGCCGCCGAGGACCCGGACTTCATCTCCGAGGTGAAGGACTCCGAGGCCCGCCGCGAGGAGCTGACCGAGGAACTCCGGCTGCTGCTCGTGCCGCGCGACCCGAGCGACGACAAGGACGTCATCCTGGAGATCAAGGCGGGCGAGGGCGGCGAGGAGTCCGCGCTGTTCGCCGGCGACCTGCTGCGGATGTACCTGCGCTTCGCCGAGCGGATCGGCTGGAAGACCGAGATCATCGACTCCAACGAGTCCGACCTCGGCGGCTACAAGGACGTCTCGGTGGCCGTGAAGACCAAGGGCAACGCCGAGCCCGGCCAGGGCGTCTGGGCCCGCCTGAAGTACGAGGGCGGCGTGCACCGCGTGCAGCGCGTCCCCGCCACCGAGTCGCAGGGCCGCATCCACACCTCCGCGGCGGGCGTGCTGGTCACCCCGGAGGCGGAGGAGGTCGAGGTCGAGATCGTCGCCAACGACCTGCGGATCGACGTCTACCGCTCGTCCGGCCCCGGCGGCCAGTCCGTCAACACCACCGACTCCGCGGTCCGGATCACCCACCTGCCGACCGGTATCGTGGCGTCCTGCCAGAACGAGAAGAGCCAGCTGCAGAACAAGGAGCAGGCGATGCGCATCCTGCGGTCGCGGCTCCTGGCCGCCGCCCAGGAGGAGGCCGAGCGGGAGGCGTCGGACGCGCGCCGGAGCCAGGTCCGCACCGTGGACCGCTCCGAGCGGATCCGCACCTACAACTACCCCGAGAACCGCATCTCGGACCACCGCACGGGCTTCAAGTCGTACAACCTGGACCAGGTCCTGGACGGCGACCTGAACGCGGTGATCCAGTCCTGCGTGGACGCGGACGCGGCGGCCAAGCTCGCCGCGGCCCAACAGAACTGAGACCGGCGTCCGGGCACCACTGCCGTCAGTAGCCGGAGCGCAGAAACAAGAGGTCGTACGGATGAACCTGCTGCTCGCCGAGGTGGCCCAGGCCACCCAGCGGTTGGCCGCGGCCGGCGTGCCGTCGCCGCGCTTCGACGCGGAGGAGCTCGCCGCCCACGTCCACAACGTCAAGCGCAGCCAGCTGCACACGGTGAAGGACGCCGACTTCGACGCCCGCTACTGGGAGGCCGTCTCCCGGCGCGAGGCACGCGAGCCGCTGCAGCACATCACCGGGCGGGCGTTCTTCCGCTACCTGGAGCTGGAGGTCGGCCCCGGCGTCTTCGTGCCCCGCCCGGAGACCGAGTCGGTCGTCGAGTGGGCCATAGACGCCGTACGCGACATGGACGTGGCCGAGCCGCTGGTGGTCGACCTCTGCTCCGGCTCCGGCGCCATCGCGCTGGCCCTGGCCCAGGAGCTGCCGCGCTCCAGCGTGCACGCCTTCGAGCTGGACGAGGGCGCGCTGCGCTACACCCGGCGCAACATCGAGGCGAGCTCCGACCGCGCCCGGGTCACCCTGCACGCCGGCGACGCCACCCGCGCCTTCGAGGACGACCGCTCCTGGGACGGCCGCTTCGACCTGGTGATCTCCAACCCGCCGTACATCCCGCTCACCGAGTGGGAGTACGTGGCGCCCGAGGCGCGCGACCACGACCCGCAGATGTCGCTGTTCTCGGGCGAGGACGGCCTGGACACCATCCGGGGCATCGAGCGGGTCGCCGCCCGCCTGCTGCGCCCGGGCGGCGCCGTCGTGATCGAGCACGCCGACACCCAGGGCGGCCAGGTGCCGTGGATCTTCAACGAGGACGGCGGCTGGACGGACACCGCCGACCACCGCGACCTCAACAACCGCCCGCGCTTCACGACGGCCCGGAAGGCCTCGCTGTGACCGGCCGGCGCCCTACCACCGCGGGCAGGGCGGCGCCGCCGAGCGCGACCGCCCACGTGATCAGCCATCTCGGAAGGGGACCGCACCGATGAGCCGCCGCTACGACTGTGCCGACGCCGGGGACCGTGCCACCGGCCTGCGCGAGGCCGCCTCGGCCATCCGCCGCGGCGAACTCGTCGTGCTGCCGACCGACACCCTGTACGGGGTCGGCGCGGACGCCTTCTCGCCCGATGCCGTCGCCGCGCTGCTGGCGGCCAAGGGCCGCGGCCGCAACATGCCCTCGCCGGTCCTGGTCGGCTCGCCGACCACCCTGCACGGCCTGGTCACCGACTTCTCCGAGCAGGCCTGGGAGCTGGTCGACGCCTTCTGGCCCGGCGGCCTCACCCTCGTCGCCCGGCACCAGCCCTCGCTGCGCTGGGACCTCGGCGAGACCCGCGGCACCGTCGCGGTCCGGATGCCGCTGCACCCGGTCGCGATCGAGCTGCTGAACACCACCGGCCCGCTGGCCGTCTCCAGCGCCAACAAGACCGGCGGCCCGTCCCCGTCCACCTGCGACGAGGCCCAGCAGCAGCTCGGCGACGCCATCTCGGTCTACCTGGACGGCGGCACGGCGGACCACGCCACCGCGTCCTCCATCGTCGACGTCACGGGCAAGGTCCCGGTCCTGCTGCGGGCCGGCGCGATCAGCGCCGAGCAGCTGAGGGAGGTCGTCCCCGACCTGGAGGCCGGCAGTTGACGGCCGCCTCCCTCCATGCCGGGCCCGGCATATCGCCGTACCTGAGCGTGGGCCCCAGGCCGCTGGACCACTTCCGGATCCTGTTCGTCTGCACCGGGAACATCTGCCGCTCGCCGATCGCCGAGCGGCTCACCCGGCGTGAGCTGGACACCCGGCTCAGCCCGCGGGTGGCCGGCCGGATCCTGGTGGAGAGCGCCGGCACCTGGGGCCACGAGGGCGCGCCGATGGAGGAGCACGCCGCCACGGTGCTGGACGAGTACGGCGCCGACAGCGGCGGCTTCACCGGCCGCGAGCTGCTGGACGAGCACGTGGTCGAGGCCGACCTCGTGCTCACCGCGACCCTGGACCACCGCGCCCAGGTGATCTCGATGGGCCACGAGGCCGGGCTGCGCACCTTCACCCTGAAGGAGTTCACCCGCCTGGTGCGGACGATAGACCCGGGCACCCTGCCCGACCCGCGCCGCGGCGCCGACGTCACCGAGCGCGCCCGCGCGCTGGTGCGGGCGGCGGCCGCGCTGCGCGGCTGGCTGCTCGCCGCCAGCCCGGAGTCGGACGAGGTGCACGACCCGTACGGCGCGCCGATCGGCATGTTCCGCAACTGCGGCGAGGAGATATTCCACGCAGTCGACCCGGTGGTCACCGCACTGACGGGCATCCCCGCGCCGCGGTGACAGTGACATTGCGGCACCGGGCACGGCGCGCCCTCCGTGCCGGTGACATTGCGGCACCGGGCGCTGGTCCCGGCGCCGACGGTCGTCGCTCCGATGCCCTTCTCCCCCAGCCTCCGGCCGGGGGTACCCCCATCTCAGGGCCTCCTCGCTCCTCCCTTTCGGCACCGGCGCGCCCTCCTTGCCGGTGTGCCGCCGGGTGGGTGCACCCGGTACGCGTCGGCAGGACGGCCGGGAGGACCGGTCCTACGCTGGAGGAACCCTCAACCCCAGCCTCCGGCCGGGAGGCGCCCCGATGCAGCCCGGGAGCCCCGCCATGACCGTCACCGATGCCGCGACCGGACCCGCCGGAACCACCGAGACGACCGAGCCGGCCGGGGCGGGCGGCCCGACCGGGGGCCGCTGGGCCTCCGAGACGCTGCGCCGGGCCGATCCCCAGCTGGCCGACCTGCTCGCCGCCGAGGCCGAGCGCCGCGCCGAGAGCATCCAGCTGCTCGCGGGGGAGAACCTCACCAGCCCGGCCGTGCTGGCCGCGCTCACCGGCCCCCTGATCGACAAGTACGCCGAGGGCTATCCGGGCCGCCGCCACCACACCGGCTGCGCGCTGGCGGACGCCGCCGAGCTGCTGGCGGTCGACCGGGCCCGCGCGCTGTTCGCCGCCCCGCACGCCAACGTCCAGCCCCGGTCCGCCACTTCGGCGATGCTCGCGGCCTACGCGGCACTGCTGC
Organism: Kitasatospora sp. NPDC090091; assembly: GCF_044747365.1. Classification (NCBI taxonomy): domain Bacteria; kingdom Bacillati; phylum Actinomycetota; class Actinomycetes; order Kitasatosporales; family Streptomycetaceae; genus Kitasatospora; species Kitasatospora sp. NPDC090091. The sequence goes on along the minus strand of NZ_JBIVDY010000005.1, from coordinate 148,645 downwards.
GGCCGGGCGACACGGTGCTGGCGATGTCGCTGGAGCACGGCGGCCACCTGAGCTGCGGCTCGCGCGCCAACTTCTCCGGCCGCTGGTTCGAGTTCGTGGGCTACGGGGTGCGCCGCGAGGACGGCCTGGTCGACCTCGACGAGGTCCGCGCGCTCGCCCGGCGGCACCGGCCCAAGGCCATCGTGGCCGGCTCCATCTCCCACCCCCGGCACCCCGACTGGGCCGCCTTCCGGGAGATCGCCGACGAGGTGGACGCCTATCTGATCGCCTCCGCCGCGCAGACCACCGGCCTGGTCGCGGCGGGCCTGGCCCCCTCCCCGGTGCCCTACGCGGACGTCACCGTGGCCGCCACCCACAAGCTGCTCCGCGGCCCGCGCGGCGGCCTGCTGCTCTCCACCGCCGAGCTGGCCGAGCGGATCGACCGGGCGGTCTTCCCGTTCAGCCAGGGCGGCGCGGCGATGAACGAGGTGGCCGGCAAGGCCGTGGCGCTGGCGGAGGCCGCGACGCCCGCGTACCGGGCCTACGCGGAGCGGACGGTGTCCGGGGCGCGGGTCCTCGCCGAGGGGCTCGCAGAGGCCGGAATGCGCCCGTTGACGGGCGGTACCGACACCCACCTGGTGACCGCGGACGTCTCCCCGCTCGGGGTCAGCGGCGCCGAGGCCGAGCGCCGCTGCGCCGCCGCAGGCGTGCTGCTCGGCAAGTGCGCCGTCCCGTACGATCCCGCGCCGCCCGCCGAGACCTCGGGGATCCGGCTCGGGACCGGTACCGTGACCTCGCAGGGCATGGGCGAGGCCGAACTGGCCGAGATCGCCGGTCTGGTCGGACGGCTGCTCACCGGGGGCACGGACGTGCGGATCGGGGCCCGCGTCCGGGAGCTCGCCCGGGTCTTCGCCGGCCGCCGATGAGCGGGCAACCCGTTCTCCTACCCGGTAGGGCGAACCGCGATGCGTGCCGCGGGCGTCCGACTCAATAAGGTGTGTGCCGTGGCGACGCACCTCGAACCCCGGACAGACACGGGAGTACCTTCGGTACCCACCCGTCGGACAGTGATGCAGGAGGCCAGTGGTGCGTGAGTATCTGCTGGTGCTGTTCTGCACCGCGGCCGTCACCTACCTGCTGACCGGGCCGGTCCGGAAGTTCGCGATCGCGGCCGGCGCGATGCCGCCGCTGCGCGCCCGTGACGTGCACCGCGAGCCCACGCCGCGGCTCGGCGGCATCGCCATGTTCGGCGGTCTCTGCGCCGGCATCCTGGTCGCCTCGCAGCTGGACAACCTGTCCAAGGTCTTCTCCCAGGGCACCGACATCCGCGCGCTGCTCTCCGGCGCCGGGATCATGTGGCTGCTCGGCGTGCTCGACGACAAGTGGGGCGTGGACGCGCTGGTCAAGCTCGGCGGCCAGATGATCGCCGCCGGTGTGATGGTCTGGCAGGGGGTCACGGTGATCACCCTGCCGGTGCCCGGCGTGGGCGCGGTCGCGGTGAGCCCCACCCAGGGCATGGTCATCTCGGTCACCCTGGTGGTCGTCATGGTCAACGCGGTGAACTTCATCGACGGCCTGGACGGCCTGGCCGGCGGCATGGTCTGCATCGCCGCGATGGCGTTCTTCCTGTACTCCTACCGGCTCTGGTACGGCTACACGATCATGGACGCGGCCCCCGCCGTGCTCTTCAGCGTGCTGCTGATCGGCATGTGCCTGGGCTTCCTGGCGCACAACCTGCACCCGGCCCGGATCTTCATGGGCGACTCCGGCTCGATGATGCTCGGCCTGATGCTCGCCGTCGCGGCGATCTCCATCACCGGCCGCGTCGACCCCGACCTGATCACCAGCGAGACCGGTTCGCAGACCGCCACCGTCCACGCCCTCGTGCCGATCTACATCCCGCTGCTGCTGCCGCTGACCGTCATCGCGCTGCCGCTGGCCGACCTGCTGCTCGCCGTGGTCCGCCGCACCTGGGCCGGCCAGTCGCCGTTCGCCGCCGACAAGCGCCACCTGCACCACCGCCTGCTGCAGGTCGGCCACTCGCACAGCCGGGCCGTGCTGATCATGTACTTCTGGGCCGCGCTGATCGCCTTCGGCACGGTCGCCTTCTCGGTCACCAACACCGGCCGCACGGTCGTGCTGACGCTGGCCGGGCTCTGCCTGGTCGGCCTGGTCGTGCTGCTGACCCCGCGGTTCCGCCCGCGGGCCCCGCGGGCCGTGCAGTCCTTCGTCCCGCCGCGCTACCGCCGCCGTCCCGCCGCCGCCCGTGCCGCCGCCGCGGCGGCGGTCAATGGGAGCGAGGCCGCCGCGGTCGCGCCGGCCTCCGCACCGATGGCGGAACTGTCGGCGAAGGACAAGGAACTGCTGGGTGAACTCGGCAAGGGCTCGTCCGCCGTCTCCGGCCGGGGACACGGAAGTGGCCGTACCCGGTAGGTGAGTTGACGTACCGTCATTCGGGTTCATCCAAACGGCGGCACTCTTGGTACGTTGGTGTGACAGGTGCCACACATTCATGGTAAAGCTCTCATCAAATAGTTTGTGATACCGTTCACGAGTACCGAGAACACGCCGAAAGACCTCACAGGTGGATGACTTCCGTCCCTGGCCGGTCTCCCTCGACGGGCTCGCCGTTGAGCGGCCGGCCTGCGGCGCCCCCTCGGTCCGGTGCCACCCACCACGTTCTGTGCCCGTCCCCCTGTCACATCGACATGCCGCCGGAGTTGCCGACATGCCGCCTACCGACGCCCGGATCCTCCGAGGCGCCGCGATCCCCACTGCGGTCGCCGGAGTCATCGCCATGGTGATCTCCTTTGCCGTCGCGGGTGGCAAGGGACTGCTCGGCGCCCTCTTCGGAACGCTGCTGGTGATGGCGTTCTTCAGTTCGGGCCAGGTCGCGCTCGACCGGCTGACCAGGTCGAACCCGCACATCATGATGGCCGCGGCGCTCCTGGTCTACACCACGCAGATCCTGCTGGTCGGCATCGTCCTCGCGGTCTTCAAGGACACCGACCTCTTCAACAGGCAGGCGTTCGCCTTCACGCTGCTGGGCTGCGCCCTGATCTGGACGGGCTTCCAGGTGCGCGGCGCACTCAAGGCCAAGACCTTCTACGTCGACCCCGACGCCACCGAAAAGAAGGCCGACAAGCCTTCCGACCCGGGGCGTCAACAGTGACGAGGCCGGGCTGTCCCCCCAACGAGGGGGGCGGTGTTTATGCCGCACTGACGGGCTGCTATCGTCCGTCGCAACAACGGAGTACGGGAAGAGGCCTGGTCTGTCCGATCGGTGGACGGATCGCCCCCCGGACCCGCGCAGTCTTCGATGATCCCGCGACGGTGCGACGCACTGCCGCGCAGGGTCCGCGAGAAACCCATCAAGTACCAGTGCCGCTCCGTGGTCGCAGGCCACGCCGACACACCGAGGTTGCCGTAACCATGCGTCACGACGAAGGAGTCCGTGGTGAGTGCTGAACTCACGAAGCTCGCCTCAGGCAGTTGCCACTTCGGGGACGCAGGCTGCGGCTTCCCGGCCCCGGGTCTGAACGAGTTCCAGTTCAAGCCGATCTTCACGATCGGCAGCGTCGAGTTCAACAAGCCGATGCTGCTGTCGATGATCGTCGCGCTGCTGGTCGTCGTCTTCTTCTGGTCGGCCTTCGCCAAGCCCCGCCTCGTGCCGGGCAAGCTGCAGCTGGTCGCCGAGATCGGCTACGACTTCGTCAAGCGGTCCATCGTGCTGGAGACGATCGGCAAGAAGGGCGAGAAGTACGTCCCGATGCTCGTCTCGATGTTCTTCTTCATCTGGCTGATGAACATCATGTCGATCATCCCGTTCGCCCAGTTCCCGGTCACCGCGGCGATCGCGTTCCCGGCCGGCCTCGCGGCCGTCGTCTGGGTCACCTACATGACGCTGACCTTCAAGAAGCACGGCTTCGTCGGCGGCTTCAAGAACCTCTGCTGGCCCTCGGGCATCCCCGGCTGGGTCATGTTCATCCTGGTGCCGATCGAGTTCTTCTCGAACATCTTCGTGCGCCCCTTCACGCTCGCGGTCCGAGCCTTCGCGAACATGTTCGCCGGCCACCTGCTGATCGTGATGTTCTCCATCGCCTCCTGGTACCTGCTCAGCCCGACCCTGGGTGCGCTCTACGGCTCGGCCTCGTTCATCGTCGCCGTCGCCCTGACCGCCTTCGAGCTGCTGGTCCAGTTCCTGCAGGCCTACATCTTCGTGATGCTGGCCAGCAGCTACATCGCCGGTGCCCTCGAAGAGGCGCACTGAGCCAGGGGGCCTCGGCCCTCCCTGAACCAACCTCCCGGATCGCCCGGTGGCCAATCACCACCGGTTCACCACCCTGCAAAGGACAACTGCAATGAGCTTCCTCGCTGAGGGCACTGTCTACGGTTCCGTCGCGTCCATCGGCTACGGCCTCGCCGCGATCGGCCCCGGCATCGGCGTCGGTCTCATCTTCGGTAACGGTGTCCAGGCCATGGCCCGTCAGCCCGAGGCTGCCGGCCTCATCCGTTCCAACATGTTCATCGGCTTCGCGCTGACCGAGGCGCTGGCCCTCATCGGCATCGTCATGCCGTTCGTCTTCGGCAACAAGTAATCCCGCCGCAGACCCTTTCGAGGAAGGTCCAGATATGAGCATGGGCATCGTGGCTCAGCTTGCGCAGGAAGAGGAGAAGATGAATCCTCTCCTCCCCGCGTGGCCCGAGATCATCATCGGCCTGCTCTGCTTCTTCATCGTCTTCGGCCTGCTCGGCAAGAAGCTCCTCCCCAGCATCGAGAAGGTGCTGTCGGAGCGCCGGGACGCCATCGAGGGCGGGATGGAGCGGGCCGAGGCCGCTCAGGCTGAGGCCCAGGCCCTGCTTGAGCAGTACCGCGCCGAGCTGGCCGAGGCGCGTCACGAGGCTGCCCGCATCGTCGAGCAGGCTCGCGAGCAGGGCGCGGCCCAGCTCGGCGAGATGCGCGAGGAGGGCCAGCGTCAGCGCGAGGCCATCGTCGCCGCCGGGCACGCCCAGATCGAGGCCGACAAGAAGCAGGCGACCGCCGCCCTGCGCCAGGACGTGGGTTCGCTGGCCTCGCAGCTGGCCTCCCGCATCGTGGGTGAGTCCCTTGAGGACCACGCGCGGCAGAGCGGCGTCATCGACCGCTTCCTGGACGAGCTGGAGGCCAAGGCCGCCGTTGCTCAGGGTGCGGCCAAGTGATCGGCGCTAGCCGCGAGGCCCTCGCCGCCGGGCGGCAGAACCTGGAGGGTCTGACCGACTCCACTTCGGTGGACGCGGCCAAGCTCGCCGAGGAGCTCACCGCCGTCACGGTCCTGCTGGACCGTGAGGTGTCGCTGCGCCGCGTCCTGACCGACCCGTCCCGGTCGGGCCAGGACAAGGCCCAGCTGGTCTCCTCGCTGCTGGCCGGCCAGGTCTCCGGCGAGACGGTGGACCTGGTCTCCGGCCTGGTCCGCTCCCGCTGGTCGGGTGGGCGCGACCTGGTCGACGCCACCGAGGAGCTGGCCGCGTACGCCGAGGTCATCGCCGCCGACAAGGCCGGTGTCCTGGACGACGTCGAGGACGAGCTGTTCCGGTTCGGCCGGGTGGTGAGCGGCTCGCACGAGCTGCGCACCGCGCTGACCGAGCCCAAGGCCGGTGCCGCCGCCAAGGCGGAGCTGATCAAGAAGCTGCTCGGCGGCCGCGCCAACGCGGGCACCGTCCGGCTGGTGACCGCCCTGGTCAACCACCCGCGTGGCCGTAGCCTTGAGCAGGGACTCGAGTCCTACTCGAAGCTCGCCGCCGCTCGGCGCGGGCGCGTGGTGGCCCTGGTCACCACCGCGGTGCCGCTGTCGGACGTCCAGAAGGAGCGCCTCTCGGCCGCTCTGGGCCGGATGCAGGGCCGCCAGGTCCACCTGAACATCGACGTCGACCCCGAGGTCGTCGGCGGTGTCCGGGTCCAGATCGGCGACGAGATCATCGACGGCACCGTGTCGAGCCGCCTCGAAGGCGCTCGCCAGTCGCTCGAAGGCTGAGCACCGAAGCACATCCGACCCTCGGTCGGGACCCGGCTCCACCGGAGCCGGCAAATCGTACGGCCGGTTCGAGAGACCCGGCCGAGAGTCGAATACTTGCGGCCCTCAATGGCGGGCCGAGGATCGCAAACTAGGAGAGCAGGGAAGCCTGATGGCGGAGCTTACGATCCGTCCGGAGGAGATCCGGGACGCGCTGGCCGACTTTGTCCAGTCGTACCAGCCGGACGCCGCCTCTGTTGAAGAGGTCGGCACGGTCACCGAGGCCATGGACGGTATTGCCAAGGTCGAGGGTCTGCCCTCGGTCATGGCCAACGAGCTGCTGAAGTTCGAGGACGGCACGCTCGGCCTCGCGCTGAACCTCGACACCCGCGAGATCGGTGTCGTCGTCCTCGGCGAGTTCAGCGGCATCGAGGAGGGCCAGACGGTGCGCCGCACCGGCGAGGTTCTCTCCGTGCCGGTCGGCGACGGCTACCTCGGCCGTGTCGTGGACCCGCTGGGCAACCCGATCGACGGCCTGGGCGACATCGCCTCCACCGGCCGTCGCGCCCTGGAGCTGCAGGCCCCCGGCGTCATGGCCCGCAAGTCGGTCAAGCAGCCGCTGCAGACCGGTATCAAGGCCATCGACGCGATGACCCCGATCGGCCGTGGCCAGCGTCAGCTGATCATCGGTGACCGCCAGACCGGCAAGACCGCGGTGGCCGTCGACACGATCATCAACCAGCGCGACAACTGGCGCTCGGGCGACCCGGAGAAGCAGGTCCGCTGCATCTACGTCGCCGTCGGCCAGAAGGGCTCCACCATCGCGTCCGTCCGCGGCGCCCTGGAGGAGGCCGGCGCGCTGGAGTACACCACGATCGTGGCTGCTCCCGCCTCCGACCCGGCCGGCTTCAAGTACCTCGCCCCGTACACCGGCTCGGCCATCGGCCAGGAGTGGATGTACGACGGCAAGCACGTCCTGATCATCTTCGACGACCTGTCGAAGCAGGCCGAGGCCTACCGCTCCGTCTCCCTGCTGCTGCGCCGCCCGCCGGGCCGCGAGGCCTACCCGGGTGACGTCTTCTACCTGCACTCCCGCCTGCTGGAGCGCTGCGCCAAGCTGAACGACGCCCTCGGCGGCGGCTCGATGACCGGTCTGCCGATCATCGAGACCAAGGCCAACGACGTCTCGGCGTACATCCCGACCAACGTCATCTCCATCACCGACGGCCAGTGCTTCCTGGAGTCCGACCTGTTCAACGCCGGCATCCGCCCGGCCGTGAACGTCGGTATCTCGGTCTCCCGCGTCGGTGGCTCCGCCCAGATCAAGGCCATGCGCTCGGTCGCCGGCCGCCTGCGTCTGGACCTGGCCCAGTACCGCGAGCTGGAGGCGTTCGCCGCCTTCGGTTCCGACCTGGACGCGGCCTCCAAGGCCCAGCTGGAGCGCGGTGCGCGCATGGTCGAGCTGCTGAAGCAGGGCCAGTACCAGCCGTTCCCGGTCGAGGAGCAGGTCGTCTCCATCTGGGCCGGCACCACCGGCAAGATGGACGACGTCCCGGTGGCGGACATCCGCCGCTTCGAGCGCGAGTTCCTGGACTACGTGCGCCTGCAGCACAAGGACCTGCTCGCCGGCATCGTCGAGACCGGTCTGCTCGCCGACGGCACCGTCGACGCGCTGACCTCCGCGATCGAGTCCTTCAAGCAGGGCTTCACCACCGCCGACGGCAAGCTCCTCGGCGAGCAGGCCTGAGTCCGGTAGCGAGGGAAAGGACGTAACGACCCATGGGAGCACAGCTTCGGGTCTACAAGCGCCGGATCCGCTCTGTCACCGCGACGAAGAAGATCACCAAGGCGATGGAGATGATCTCCGCGTCGCGCATCGTCAAGGCGCAGCGCGCGGTGGCCGCCTCCACTCCGTACGCCGATGAGCTCACCCGGGCGGTGACGGCGGTGGCCACCCGGTCCAACGCCAAGCACCCGCTCACCACCGAGAACCCGAACGCCGCGGTCGCCGCGGTCCTGCTGATCACGGCCGACCGTGGTCTGGCGGGCGGTTACTCGTCCAACGCCATCAAGGCCGCGCTGACGCTCACCGAGCGCCTGCGGGCCGAGGGCAAGGAAGTGGTGACGTACATCGTCGGTCGCAAGGGCGTCTCGTACTACACCTTCCGCAACCTCACGGTGGCGGGGTCGTTCACGGGATTCTCGGACAAGCCGACCTACGGTGACGCGAAGGCCGTGGCGGCCGACCTGATCGAGGCCTTCACGGCCGAGACCGGCGGCGTGGACGAGCTGCACCTGATCTCGACGCGGTTCGAGTCGATGCTGACGCAGACGGCGGTGGACGCCAGGCTCCTGCCGCTGAAGCTGGACGAGGTCCAGCTCAGCGACCAGAAGCCGGCCAAGGCGGAGATCTTCCCGCTGTACGACTTCGAGCCGTCGGCCGAGGGCGTCCTGGACGCCCTGCTGCCGCGGTACGTCGAGAGCCGGATCTACAACGCGCTGCTGCAGTCGGCCGCTTCCGAGCACGCCGCCCGCCGCCGCGCGATGAAGAGCGCGACGGACAACGCCGGCGAGCTCATCAAGTCGCTCACGCGGCTTGCCAACTCGGCCCGTCAGGCCGAGATCACCCAGGAAATCAGCGAGATCGTCGGCGGCGCCAACGCCCTCGCCGACGCTAGCCGCGGGAGCGAATGAGTATGACCACCACTGTTGAGCCGACCACGGCGACGGGCCGCGTCGCGCGGGTCATCGGCCCGGTCGTCGACGTGGAGTTCCCCGTCGACGCGATTCCGGACATGTTCAACGCCCTGCACGTCGAGGTGGACAACCCCGACGGCTCGGGCAAGAAGACCCTGACCCTCGAGGTCGCCCAGCACCTCGGCGACGGCATGGTCCGCGGCATCTCGATGCAGCCGACCGACGGCCTGGTCCGTGGCACGCAGGTCTCCGACACCGGTGCGGCCATCTCCGTGCCGGTCGGCCAGATCACCAAGGGCAAGGTCTTCAACGCCCTGGGTGACGTGCTGAACGTCGACCAGGCGGAGTTCGACAAGCAGGTCGAGGTCCGCTGGCCGATCCACCGCAAGGCCCCGGAGTTCAAGGACCTCGAGTCCAAGACCGAGATGTTCGAGACCGGCATCAAGGTCATCGACCTCCTCACCCCGTACGTCCAGGGTGGCAAGATCGGTCTGTTCGGTGGTGCCGGTGTCGGCAAGACCGTTCTGATCCAGGAGATGATCTACCGCGTCGCCGAGAACTTCGGTGGTGTGTCGGTGTTCGCCGGCGTCGGCGAGCGCACCCGTGAGGGCAACGACCTCATCGACGAGATGGTCGACTCGGGCGTTCTGGACAAGACCGCGCTGGTCTTCGGCCAGATGGACGAGCCGCCGGGCACCCGTCTGCGCGTCGCGCTCTCCGCGCTGACCATGGCGGAGTACTTCCGTGACGTCGAGAAGCAGGACGTGCTCCTCTTCATCGACAACATCTTCCGGTTCACCCAGGCCGGTTCCGAGGTGTCGACCCTGCTCGGCCGTATGCCCTCCGCGGTGGGTTACCAGCCGAACCTGGCCGACGAGATGGGCCTCCTGCAGGAGCGCATCACCTCGACCCGCGGTCACTCGATCACCTCGATGCAGGCGATCTACGTCCCCGCGGACGACCTGACCGACCCGGCCCCGGCCACCACCTTCGCCCACCTGGACGCGACGACCGTTCTGTCGCGCCCGATCTCGGAGAAGGGCATCTACCCGGCCGTCGACCCGCTGGACTCCACGTCCCGCATCCTCGACCCGCGGTACATCACGGCGACCCACTACGAGACGGCCGTCCGTATCAAGGGGATCCTGCAGAAGTACAAGGACCTCCAGGACATCATCGCGATCCTCGGTATCGACGAGCTGTCCGAGGAGGACAAGGTCACGGTTCACCGTGCCCGCCGCATCGAGCGCTTCCTCTCGCAGAACACCTACGTGGCGAAGCAGTTCACCGGTGTCGAGGGTTCGACCGTGCCGCTGTCGGAGACCATCGAGGCCTTCAACGCGATCGCGGACGGCAAGTACGACGCCGTCCCGGAGCAGGCCTTCTTCATGTGCGGTGGCATCGAGGACCTCGAGAAGAACGCCGCCGAGCTCGCGAAGAAGTAGTCGCGGCCGGTAGCAGCTGAGTGACCGTGAGGGGTGGCCCCAGGCCCTGGGTGCCACCCCTCGCGTCGCATCGGCTGTGATTCCGGTCAAATCCGTGCCGCCGGTTTCATGCCGGGGGCGCGGGCCCGTTATTCTTACCGAAACTCCCGAGTAATCGGGCGTTGCATGAGCCTAGGAGCCCACGTTGGCTGAGCTGCACGTCGAGCTGGTCGCAGCCGACCGCAAGGTGTGGTCCGGTGCGGCCACCATCGTCGTCGCCCGTACGGCCTCCGGTGACACCGGCATCATGCCGGGTCACACCCCGGTGCTGAGCGTGCTGGAGACCGGCCCGGTCACCATCCGCACCACGGACGGCGGCACCGTGATCGCCGCTGTCCACGGTGGCTTCATCTCCTTCGCCGACAACAAGCTGTCTCTGCTCGCGGAGATCGCCGAGCTGGCGGACGAGATCGATGTCGCCCGTGCCGAGCGCGCGCTGGAGAAGGCGCAGTCGGACCTGGACGAGCACGCCGAGCGCCGCGCCGAGGTGCGGCTGTTCGCGGCGCGCGGTCTCAAGGCCCACGCCTGAGTGCGCCGGACCCTGGCTTAGCGGGGTCGACCGACGGTCCCGGGGACGCGTGAGCGTGACCCCGGGACTGTCGTCTCAGTTGGTAGGTCAACGCGGTCGCCTGATACGACCGATACGGGGAACGCGGGTAGCGAGGAGGTAGGTGAGCATGGTCCTCGCCCTTGTGGTGTGTGCGGCGGTCGTGGCGTTGGGTGTGATCGGCTTGGTCGCGTTCGCGGTACGCCGCCGTGTGATCCAGCGGGCGGGAGGCACCTTCGACTGCAGCTACCGCCTCAAAATGCCCGCCGACGCCTCCACGCAGCCCGACCTCGACGAGAACGGCAAGCCCACCTCAGCCCCGGTCCCCCAGACCGACGGCAAGGGGTGGGTTTTTGGTATCGGCCGATACAGCGGGGACTCGATCGAGTGGTTCCGGGTCTTCTCGTACGCCCCGCGCCCGCGCAAGGTGCTGCCGCGCCGGGAGATCGAGGTGCTGGGCCGGCGCTACCCGGAGGGGCAGGAGGAGCTGGCCCTGCTCTCCGGCTCGGTGGTGCTGCGCTGCCTGCACAACGGCGCGCCGCTGGAGCTGGCGATGAGCGAGGACGCGCTGACCGGCTTCCTCGCCTGGCTCGAAGCCGCCCCACCCGGGCAGAGGGTCAACGTCGCGTAGCGACGAGACCCTCGGGGTGGGGGCACCTCCCGGCCGGAGGCTGGGGGAGGTCAACGTCGCGTAGCGACGAGACCCTCGGGGTGGGGGGTTAACGGCGCTTAACCGGCCCGGCTACGCTGGCCGCATGGTCAATCTGACGCGCATCTACACCCGTACCGGCGACGACGGCACCACCGCGCTCGGCGACATGAGCCGGACCACCAAGACCGACCCCCGCCTGGTCGCGTACGCCGACACCAACGAGGCGAACGCCGCGATCGGGGTCGCGATCGCCGCCGGCGGGCTCGGCGAGGACGTCGCCGCAGTGCTCACCCGGGTGCAGAACGACCTCTTCGACGTCGGCGCCGACCTGGCCACCCCGGTCGTGGAGGACCCGAAGTACCCGCCGCTGCGGGTCCTGCAGTCCTACATCGACCGGCTGGAGGAGGACTGCGACCGCTTCCTGGAGCCGCTGGAGAAGCTGCGCAGCTTCATCCTCCCCGGCGGCACCGCCGGCGCCGCCCACCTGCACCTGGCCTGCACGGTGGTGCGACGGGCCGAGCGGGCCACCTGGGCCGCCATCGAGGAGCACGGGGACACCGTGAACCCGCTCACCGCCAAGTACCTCAACCGGCTCTCCGACCTGCTGTTCATCCTGGCCCGGACGGCCAACAAGGAGCAGGGCGACGTGCTCTGGGTGCCGGGGGAGAACCGCTGAGCCGCCGCCGCGGCCCGGCAGCCGGGCCGCGGCGTACTCACCGGCTCTGCGGGACCTTCCACCCGACCACGTGGCCGTCCTCGACGATCGCGCCGGCCGGTGCCTCCTTGGGCCAGAGCGAGTAGCAGCCGGCCACGATCGCGTTGATCACGGCCGCCATGCCGAGCTTCACGTACCAGCTGGTGAAGTCGGAGAAGTGGGCGGCGCCGGCGGAGAGCGGCACCAGCAGGGTGATCAGGGAGAGCGTGACGCCGGCCGAGACCGCCGTCCGGCCGGCGATCCGCCACTCGTGGCGGGTCCGCTCCGGCCCGTACTTGGGGGAGCGCGGGGGCTTGGGACCGCCGGCGTAGCGGTGCTGGAACTGCCCGTCGGCCCAGCGGACGATGGACGGCCCGTAGCCGATCGAGAAGCCCGCGTAGCTCGCGGCCAGGGCGTGCGTCCAGCTCACGGCCGAGCCGCCGCGCAGGTCGACGACGGTGAGGGCGAACAGGGTCAGGTCCACCACCGGCAGGCCGACCAGCAGCACGGTGCTCAGGGCCCGCAGCCGTAGCAGGTAGCGGGTGGCCAGGCCGAGGCCGAGCAGGACCCAGAAGGCGACCTCGGCCGCGACGATCAGTGTGACGATCATGATGTGCACCCCGTTTCCACGTTGCCTCCAGCCTCCCGGGCGCGGGCGCGCCCGACGTCGTCGCCGGAGCCGAACCGGGCCTGCATCTTTCGATGTACCGCGGCTCCTCCGCACTCCCGAGCCGGGGTCCGGTCCGGGGATGATCTGATGGGGTCGTGCGCAGACCGACACTCACCCCTCGGCAGGAGGACCGGGCGATCGCGCTCTTCGGGTTGCTCGGAGGGCTGCTGCTGATCGCCCTGAAGGTGTACGACCACTCCTCGGCGATCCCGCGCTGGGCGCCCGTCCCGACGCTGCTGGTGATGGCCGCGCTGGAGCTGGTCCGGCGCACCCGGCCGGTGCTCACCGCGACGGTCGGCGGGTTCGCCTTCGGTGCCAGCATCTTCACCGGCGCCCTGCTGGCGACCAGCCTGATGTACACCGACCTGCTGTACGCCGCGGTGCTCTACGGCACCCCGCGGATGTCGCGGATCCTGCACCTGACCGGTGCGGCCTCGGTGCTGGTGCTCTCCACACTGGTGCTGGTCTACAGCGACGCCTCCAACGCGGTGGCCGTCGTGGTGCTGAGCACGCTGATCTACCTGGCGCCGGTGTGGACCGGCGACCTGGTGCGCAAGCACCGCGAGGAGGCGGACACCCAGCGGCTGCGCGCCGAACAGACCGCGCTGCTCTCCGAGATGGACCGGCGCGAGGCGGTGAGTGCCGAACGGGCGCGGATGGCCCGCGAGTTGCACGACGTGGTGGCCAACCACCTGTCGGCCATCGCGATCCACGCCACCGGCGCGCAGTCGGTGGCCCGGCGCCGCCACCGGCCCGAGGACGACCCGCTGGTGGAGGCGCTGGGGGTGATCCGGGAGAACAGCGTCCAGGGTTTGGCCGAAATGCGCCGCATGATCGGGCTGCTGCGGGACAGCGGAGGGGGCGAGGCCGACGAGTCCTACGCCGCGCCCGACCTGCAGGCCGTCGACGCGCTGCTGGCCAAGGCCCGGGCGGCCGGCCAGGACGTCGGACTGGACTTCGAGCTCACGGAGAGTGGCGAGCGGGGTGAGCTGGCCGTACCGGTCGGGCTGGCCGCCTACCGGATCGTGCAGGAGTCGCTGACCAACGCGCTCAAGCACGCCGGCCCGGGCCGGGTCCTGGTCCGGCTGGACTACCGGCCGGAGGAGCTGCGGATCGCCGTCGACAGCCCGTACCGCAGGGGAGCGGGCCAGGAGCTGCCCGGCGCCCGGGCGGGCATGGTGGGGATGCGGGAGCGGGCCGGGCTGCTCGGCGGCAGCTTCGCGGCCGGTCCGGAGGGCGACTGCTGGGAGGTGCGCGCGGTGCTGCCGCGCGCCCTGGTGACCGAGACCAAGGAGGGGCGGGCATGACGATCCGGGTGCTGGTGGCGGAGGACCAGGCGGCGGTGCGGACCGCGCTGGTGATGATCCTGCGGGCCGAGCCGGACCTGGAGGTGGTCGGGCAGGCCGCGGACGGCGAGGAGGCGGTGCGCCTCGCGCTCGAACTCAAGCCCGACGTGGTCCTGATGGACGTGCAGATGCCCCGCCTGGACGGGGTCTCGGCGACCCGCCAGGTGGTCTCCGCCGGGGCGGCCCAGGTGCTGGTGCTGACCACCTTCGACCTGGACGAGTACGTCTACGGCGCGCTGCGGGCCGGAGCGGCCGGGTTCCTGCTCAAGGACCTGGAGGCGGACACCCTGGTCGAGGGCATCCGCACGGTGGCGCGCGGGGACGGCATGCTGGCCCCGTCCGTGACCAGGCGGCTGATCGGCACCTTCGCCCGCCCGGAGCGCACGGTCGGGCCCGCGGTGCGGGAGGCCGTGTCCGGCCTCACCCCGCGCGAGCGGGAGGTGCTGGCCTGCATCGGTGCCGGGCTCTCCAACGGCGAGATCGCCGGGCGGCTGGCGATGGCGGAGGCGACCACCAAGACGCACGTCAGCCGGATCCTGGCCAAGCTGCAGCTGCGCAGCCGGGTGCAGGCGGCGATCCTGGCGCAGGACATCGGTCTGACCATCTGATCGACCGACCTGCTCGTCCGACCGGGTCGGTCACAGATCACACTCCCGGTTGGCACCATGCCGCGCCGATCGGCACTAAAGTCGCGCGGTGAGCGATGCGGCTCGTAGTGGGTGACCCCTGCGCTGAGCCGCCTTCAGGGCCCGCCCGCAGGGCGGCGACGGCATCGGGAGACCCAGCCATGAGCAATGCGTCCAGCCAGCAGATCGCCGTGATCGGCGCCGGCCTCATGGGAGCCGGCATCGCCCAGGTCTCCGCCCAGGCCGGCCATCCGGTGGTGCTGCGGGACGTGACCGAGGAGGCGCTGCAGCGCGGCCTCGCGGGCATCCGCGCCT
This sequence comes from Kitasatospora sp. NPDC090091, assembly GCF_044747365.1. Taxonomy (NCBI): domain Bacteria; kingdom Bacillati; phylum Actinomycetota; class Actinomycetes; order Kitasatosporales; family Streptomycetaceae; genus Kitasatospora; species Kitasatospora sp. NPDC090091. The sequence continues at coordinate 133,645 of NZ_JBIVDY010000005.1, read as the reverse complement.
CGTACGAGAAGTTCGTCTCCAAGGGCAAGCTGTCCGCCGAGGACGCCGAGGCGGCGCTGGGCCGGATCACGACCACCACCGACCTGGGCGCGGTCGCCGAGGCCGACATCGTGGTCGAGGCGGTCTTCGAGCAGCTGGAGGTCAAGGAGGGCGTCTTCCGGGAGCTCGACAAGCTGGCCAAGGACGGCGCAGTGCTGGCCTCCAACACCTCGGCCATCCCGATCACCCGGATCGCTGCCGCCACCCAGCGCCCCGAGTCGGTCGTCGGCGTGCACTTCTTCTCCCCGGTGCCGCTGATGAAGCTGGTCGAGCTGGTCCGCGGCTACAAGACCAGCGACGAGACGCTGGCCACCGTCCGCGCCTTCGCCGAGGGCGTCGGCAAGGAGGTCGTGGTGGTCAACCGCGACGTCGCCGGCTTCGTCACCACCCGCCTGATCACCGCGCTGGTCGTCGAGGCCGCCAAGCTCTACGAGTCGGGCGTGGCCACCGCCGAGGACATCGACACCGCCTGCCGGCTCGGTTTCGGCCACCCGATGGGCCCGCTGGAGACCGCCGACCTGACCGGCGTCGACATCCTGCTGCACGCCGCCCGGAACATCTACGCCGAGACCCAGGACGAGAAGTTCGCCGCGCCGGAGATCATGGCGCGCATGGTCACCGCCGGTGACCTGGGCCGCAAGAGCGGCCGGGGCTTCTACCCGCACCCGGCCAAGTGACCCACCGGGGCAGGTGACGCGGCGGGCCGCGCGGTCGCAGGACCGTCCGGCCCGCCCCGCCGGGGGCGGGTGAGTTTCCTCACGCCGGGTGCCGCAGACGGGTGATTTGGGCGGTAATCGAGCGTAGGTGTGGAGAGTACCTGCGTATATTCCCTCGGACGAGTGAAGTTGCTTCAGATCTGGCCGGAACCAGCAACCTGCGGAGCTGGTTCCCCGTCAGATGAGGGGGAACCCGGCCCGGGCTGACGACGCCGCGGCCGGTCCCGGGCGCGGGGCTCGAAGCCCGCCCGGACGGACACCGCCCGACCCCGAACCCGGCACGGCCGGGGCGGGCCGACCTGTACCAGTGACCCGCCAGGCGGAGGAGGAGACCATGCGCATCACGGGCGACCACGCGGCGCTGGCCATCGAAGGCCGCCTCGACGTGCGCACCGCCGCCGACGCGCGGGTCCGGCTGCACCAGGCCGTCGACGGCGGGCTGGGGGACCTCGTCCTGGACCTCGCCCGGCTGGAGTTCTGGGACGCCACCGGCCTCGGCGTGATCATGGGCACCCACCGGCGGGCCGGCCGGATCGGCCGGCGGCTGGTGCTGCGCTCCGTCCCGGCCCAGCTCCAGCGGCTGCTGGTGGCCACCCGGCTGCACCGCATCCTCGCGGTCGAGGGCGTGGTCGCCGAGGCCCGCGGCGCGACCCTGCCCGCGCTGGGCCCGGCGCTCTAGACCCGTCTCGGACCTCCCGCAAACCCTCCCGCAAACCTTCCTGCAAACCCTTCCGACAACCCTGCCGCCGGCCCCGGACCGCCTTCGGGGCGGGTCCGCCCTGCACGCGTGCGAGCGGATGTGCAAGAGTCTGCCGTCAGATGAACGGCCGCCGGGCCCGGGAGCGGCTCCCCGGCCCACCGCCGGGCGGCGTGCCCGGCCCGGGTGCGGCCGTTCGCAGTGGTCGGCAGGACAAAGGGGCGGAGCAGATCGTGGGACAGCCATCCGGTGAGTTCCGGCAGGAGGCCGTGCGCACCCGAGGCGGTGAGCTGGTCTCCGGCGGCCTGCTGGTGACGGTCGGCACCCCGGACGGCTCCGAGGTCCGTCCCTGCCCCGAGGAGTGGCGCCCGCAGCCGCGCCGGATCGGACGCAGCGAGCCCGCCCGCGGACCGGTCGGCGGCCCCGGCCGTGCCGTCGGCCCGCTCGCCCTCGGCGCCGGCCCCGCCGACCTGCCGCTGCTCGACCGCGAGGCGGACGTCGCCCAGCTGCTCGGCCTGCTCGCCGAGGGCCGCTCGGTACGCCTGGTCGGCCAGGCCGGCTCGGGCCGCAGCGCCCTGCTCTCCGCCGTGGCCGAGGCGGCCGGCGACCTCGCGCCCGGCGGCGTCGTCCAGCTCTGCGGGCACCGCCGCACCGCCGCCGACCTGCTCCAGGACCTCTTCGCCGCCACCCACCACGCCCCCGGCTTCCGCCCCGACCCCGGGCAGCTCGCCGAGCACCTCGCCCGGGTCGGCGCCGTCGTCGTGATCGACGAGGTCGAGCCCACCGGCGCCGAGCTGGAGCAGCTGCTCGCGGCCGCGCCGGACTGCGCCTTCCTGATCTCCGCCGCGCCCGGCAGCCCGCTGCTGCCGGCCGACTCCCGGCTCCAGGACCACCCCGTCGCCGGCCTCTCCCGGGCCGCGTGCCTCGCGCTCGCCGCCCGGCAGGCCGGGCGGCCCCTGGACGCGGCCGAGAAGGCCTGGGCGGTCGACCTCTGGTTCGAGTCCGAGGGGCTGCCGCTGCGCTTCGTCCAGGCCGCCGCGCTGCTGCGGCAGCGGGACGTCGCGGTGGACGCGCTGGTGGCGGCGGAGGAGGACCGGCTGGACGTCTTCGGCGCGGTCCGGGCGCCGGTCCACGACCCCGACCCGGCGGTCCGCGAGGGCGAGCTGCGCGGCAGCGTCCCGCTGCCGTCGGTGGCCGAGACCGCCTCGCCGGCGGTCCGGCTCGCCGAGGGGCTGAGCGAGCCGGCCCAGGCCGTGCTGCGGCTCGCGGTGGCGCTCGGCGGCGAGTGCCCGACCGCCCCGCACCTGCCCGCGCTGATCGACGTCGGGCAGGGCGAGAGCGCGTTGCACGAACTCGCCGACGCCGGGCTGGCGGTGTCCATCGGCGGCCACCACCGCCTCACCGCCGGCGCGGTCGAACTGCTCGCCCCGCACTGGCCGGCCCGCGGCTCCACCGACGGCGCCGCCCAGCACTTCGCCTGGTGGGTCGGGCACAGCTCGGTCTCGCTGGAGCAGATCGCGGCCGAGGCGGAGGTGGTGATCGGAGTCCTGCTGGCCGACCGGACCGCCGGCCGGCATGCCTCCGTCGTCCGGCTGGCCCGTGCGGCGGCCCCCGCGCTGGCGCTGGCGCTGCGCTGGGGCGCCTGGGAGCGGGCGCTGCGGCTGGGTCTGGAGGCCGCCCGCGAGACCGGTTCCCGGGCCGACGAGGCCTGGTTCCACCACGAGCTGGGCGTGTTCGCGGTCTGCGCCCAGGAGCCCGGGCGGGCGACGGCCGAGCTGGAGGCCGCACTGGCGCTTCGGGCCGCCGTCGGCGAGCCGCGCGGGGCCGCGGCCGCCCGCCGGATGCTCGACCTGCTGCGCGCCGAGGGGCGGCAGCTGCCGTCCGGCGAGCCGTCCGCCCCGGCGCCGCCCCGGCGGCCCGTCATCCGGGCGATCGCGCAGGTGCCGTGGCGCTTCAAGACGACGCCGGGCACGGTCGGGCGGACCCGGCGGACGGTGGTCGCCGCCTCGGCGGCGGTGCTGGCGATCGGGGTGCTCGGCACCGCGGTGGCCCTGACCGTGGCCGGCCCGGAGGAGCACCGGGGCACCGATCCGCACAGCAGCTCGGACGACGGCACCGGCGTGCCCGCCGGGCGGCCGTCGCCGCGGCCGAGCCTCAGCCCGGCGGCGGGCGCGACGTCCCCGGAGAGCCCGGGCGAGTCGCCGACCGCGGACGCGACCGAGCCGGAGCCCTCGGCGAGCACGAGCGGGCCGTCGCACTCGCCGTCGGCGTCGAAGAAGCCGAGCAAGTCGCCGACCGCGGGCGAGACCGCGACCGCGCAGCCGTCCACCCCGGGCCAGCCGGTCCAGCCGCCGGTCGTGCCGCCCGTGCAGACCCCGGTGCAGCCGGGCCCGCAGCCGCCGGTGACGCACGGGCCGGCCCCGAGCCCGAGCTCCACGCCGACCACGCCGTCCACCTCGCCGTCGGCGAGCGGCAGCCCCTCGGGTACGCAGCCGCCGTCGGGCTCGCCGAGCCCGACGGCGCCTCCGACCACCTCCCCCTGAGGGATCAGGGGGAGGCCCCGGTCAGAACAGCTTCAGCTTGTCGTCGTCGATGCCGCGCAGCCCGTCGTAGTCCAGCACCACGCAGCCGATGCCGCGGTCGGTGGCCAGCACGCGGGCCTGCGGCTTGATCTCCTGCGCGGCGAAGACGCCCTTCACCGGGGCGAGCAGCGGGTCGCGGTTGAGCAGCTCCAGGTAGCGGGTGAGCTGCTCGACGCCGTCGATCTCGCCGCGCCGCTTGATCTCGACGGCGACCGTGGCGCCGTCCGAGTCGCGGCAGAGGATGTCGACCGGCCCGATGGCGGTGGGGTACTCGCGGCGGATCAGCGACCAGCCGACGCCCAGCACCTCCATCCGGTCCGCCAGCAGTTCCTGCAGGTGCGCCTCGACGCCGTCCTTGATCAGGCCCGGGTCCACCCCGAGCTCGTGGGAGGAGTCGTGCAACACCTCCTCCAACGTGATGATGAGCTTCTCGCCGGCCTTGTTCTCCACCGTCCAGACCCCGTCGGCCTCCTTGAGGGCGCACGGCGGGGACATCCAGTTGAGCGGCTTGTAGGCGCGGTCGTCGGCGTGGATGCTGACGCTGCCGTCGGCCTTGACCAGGATGAGCCTGGTGGCGGAGGGCAGGTGGGCGGAGAGCCGACCGGCATAGTCGACTGAGCAGCGGGCAATTACGAGACGCACGGTCGACCACGCTAGCCCACCGGGGCCACTTGATGCGATTCCGCGACGACCGGGTGAAGAATCCGCGAACCCCGCCACCATGGGAGCCTCGGCGATCCGGCGAAGGTGCGTCGGCACCCTGGCGCGCGCACCCATGGGCGGCTACCGTGTGTGACGGCATGCTCGCAGGTGCGCTGTCAACGGGGATGGAGACTTCAGATGAACGATCCGACGGTATCCGGCCAATCTGGTGCACCGAGGCGTATTTCCGGAGCAATCCGAAGGAACCACCGGCCTGCTTCGCCCCCGACTGCCACGCTGTTCTGAGCGGCCGGCGCTCCCGACGCGTCCCCGGACGCGACCCGGGCACCGCCGCCTTCGCACGATGCCGGAAACAGCCGCCCGACCGCGTTCCGGACATCACGCGCGATGACGCCCACCACCCTCAGCTGCACTTACGCATCACCACCCGGGCGCCGCGCGGGTGGACCGTGAGAGGAGAACCCATGTCGCTCGACGTCTCACCGGCCCTGCTGGAGAAGGCCGAGCGGGGCGAGGTCGACGAGCGCGAATTCGTCGACTGCGTCCGCGTCTCCCTGCCGTACGCCTGGGAGCTGATCAGCTCCCTGGTCGCGCAGGCGAAGGTCGACGGCACCGACTTCGCCGACAACCAGGTACCGCCGCCCAGCGAGCAGGCCCGCGGCCAGCTCCTCCGGGCCCTCGCCAGCGACGCGATCCGGGGCGCCCTGCAGCGCCACTTCGGTGTCCGGCTGGCCTTCCAGAACTGTCACCGGGTGGCGGTGTTCCTGCCGTCGGACGCCAACCGGCCGCGGTTCGAGCGCTTCACGTCCGTCCGGGAGCAACTGCTGAACCAGTCCGACGAGCTCCGGGACTGCTGACCGGCCACCGGGCCCGCCGCCCAGCGGGCCGGACCGCCGACGGGCCGCCCCGCTCCCCTCGACGGGGGCGGGGCGCCGGTGCTGGGGCCCGTCTTGTGAATGAGCCCTAACCCAGCTGCGGCAGGACCTCGGAGCCGAGCCGGGCGATGTTGTGCAGGGTCGCCTCGCGGTCGCCGCTGCCCTCGGCGAGCAGCGCGAAGCGGCGGATGCCGGTCCGCTCGGCAGTGGCCAGCAGCCGGTCGGCGCACTGCTTCGGGGTGCCCACCGCGTGCAGGTCGCAGAGGAGTTCGGTGTACTGGTGCGGGTCGCGCATCTTGCGTTCCCGGCCGTCGACGGTGCGGTGTGCGCCGAGCCCGTACTCGAACCAGCCCGGCATCGACCGCAGCAGGGTGTCCCGGGCCGTCGCGGTGCGGTCGTCCACCTGGGCCACGCCGGCCGCGACGTGCTGGCGCTCGACCCGGCGCAGCTGCTCCTCGCCGCGCCCGGCGGCCCGCCAGGCCTCCCGGTACAGCTCCAGCATCTGCAGCTTGTCGTCGTCGCCGGAGTGCATGCCGAGCAGCATCGGCAGCCCGCGCTCGGCGGCCAGCCGGACCCCGCCGGGGGAGGTGCAGGCGACCACCACCGGAGGTCCGGCCACCGGGCGCCCCGCGGCGGTGAGTTCCCCGCCGGCGTCGTCCGCGTCGGCGTCCTTGCGCTGACGGGGGAAGCGCAGCAGTCCGGACTGCTCGCCGAGGCCGAGCCAGGTGCCGAGGTCCGGCCGCCGCGGCGGCTCGGTGGCCCGCGGCACCACGGCCACCTCGGGGAAGCCGAACTGCGGGCCGTCCGCGCCGACCCGGGAGCCGCGCAGCCACCGCAGCAGCAGGTCGAGCCGCTCCGGGAAGCCCCGCTCGAAGGCGTCCACGCCGCTGCCGAAGACGTCCAGGTCGATCCACGGGCCGCCGCGGCCCACGCCGAGGGTGAACCGGCCGCCGGAGGTGAGGTGCAGCAGGGCGGCCTGCTCGCCGAGCGCGACCGGGTGGGCGGTGGAGAGCACGCTGACCGCCGTGCCGACGCCGATCCGGCGGGTGCGGCCGAGCAGCAGGGCGGCGAGCGTGGCGGCGTTCGGACAGACCCCGTACGGGACGAAGTGGTGTTCGGCCAGCCAGACGCTGTCCAGACCCGCGTGCTCGGCCTCCACGGCGGCGCGGACAGTGCGGTCCAGCGCCTCGCCGTGGGTCTGGCCGGGGAACTGCGCCGAGAGCAGGAAGACGCCGACGCGTACCGGGGCGGTGTCCGCGGGCAGGGCGGCGGAGCGCTGCGGAGCGGGCACCGGGGTGCCGGGGGCGGCGGTCACCGGGCCGGCGGGCGGTCGGACCCCGACGGGCCGACGGGTCTGGGCACGGGCGGTGGTCTTGGTCATGGGTGGCCTCCTCGGGTGCGCGCAGGGTCTGCGGTCCCCGCCTGTCCCCTTGTGAGTAACCGATGTCATGTGCCAATGGCACGCGGAACCACGAATTTCACAGAAGAACGGGTGGATATCACCGGAAACACCGGAGTGTCGGGCGATGCCGTGATAGGGGCCCTGGGGAGAAGTCAACGGCCGTAGGCTGGAACGGTTCCGAGCCCCCCGAGAGAGGTAGCACCGACGTGTCGCCCCGCCGCAACCGGATCAAGAGCGCCGCCGATCGCGAGCCGGCGGAGCAGGCCGCCCCGCCGGGCGGCTCACTGCGCCGCACCGAGAACTACCGCGGCGACGACTGGGTGGTGCAGACGGTGGCCGGCACGGCCGGACGGCACTACCGCTGCCCGGGCTGCGACCAGGAGATCCCGCCCGGCGTCGGCCACGTGGTGGCCTGGCCGATGCACGGCGCCGGAGTGGACGACCGCCGGCACTGGCACCGGGCCTGCTGGGGCGCCCGCGAACGCCGGGCCTCCAACCTGCAGCGCGGACGCGGCGCCCCCCGGTACTGACGCGGCGCCCTCTGGGGTACCAGGGAGCGCCGGGTCCGGACGGCCGGTCAGGCGTCGCGCTTCTTCAGCACCAGCGCGCCGCCGGCCAGCGCGGCCAGCGTCCAGGTCAGGCAGATCGCGAACCCGGCCCACGGGCCGTACGGCTGGCCGTGCTGCTCGTAGACCAGCAGCATCCGCGAGCCCGCGTAGTCCGGGAAGTAGTGGGCCAGCGTCTTGACCTTCGGCACCGCCGAGAGGATCGGCGAGAGCAGGAAGAAGAACGGCACCAGCACGCCGAGGGCCAGCGTCTGGTTGTGCAGCATCGCGGTGACGCCGGCCGAGAAGAGACAGAGCATCGTCAGGTAGAGCGCGGCGCCGAACACCGCACGGAGCACGTGCGGCTCGGTGAGGCTGGTGGAGTGCTCGCCCAGCAGCGCCTGGCCCACGAAGAACGTGATGAACGCGGTGACCAGGGCGACGGCGAAGGCCAGGGCGCCGAGCACCACGGCCTTGCCGGTCAGCAGCGTGCCGCGCTGCGGGACGGCGGCCAGGGTGACCCGGATCATCCCGCTGCTGTACTCGTTGCCGATCGCCAGCACGCCGAAGACGATGATGGCCAGTTCGCCGAGCATGATGCCGGAGAAGGCCGTCCCGGTGGCGTCGAACGGGGTCTCCTCGCCGCGCCGGAACTCCGCGAAGTTGTTGTTGGTCAGCAGGGACAGCAGCGCGCCCAGGCCGACGGTGACGACGAAGGCGAGGGCGAGCGTCCAGACCGTCGAGCGGACGCTGCGGATCTTGGTCCACTCGGAGCGCAGGATCGCCGGGAAGGACGCCATCTCAGTTCTCCTCCGTGCCGCGGGCGGCCGGCTGCCGCGCCGCACCGCCCTGCCAGTTGGCGCCCCAGGCACCTGCCCCGCCCGCCCCGCCTGCCCCGCCCGCCCCGCTTGCCCCGCCGACCGCGTCGCGGCCCTCGCCGGCCCCGGCGTGGTACTCCACCGAGTCGGCCGTCATCTGCATGAACGCCTCCTCCAGGGAGGCCTGTTGAGGGCTGAGCTCGTGCAGCACCACACCGTGGGTGGCGGCCAGCTCGCCGAGCTCGGCGAGGTCCCCGTCGACCACCTCGTACGAGCCGCCCGGGCCGGGCTCGTGCCGGATCCCGGCGCCGGCCAGCACGTCCAGCAGCCGCTCGGGCTGCGGGGTGCGCAGCCGCACCGCGGAGCGGGAGTTGTGCCGGATGAACTCGGCCATCGGCATGTCGGCGAGCAGCCGGCCCTTGCCGATGACGACCAGGTGGTCGGCGGTGACGGCCATCTCGCTCATCAGGTGGGAGGAGACGAAGACGGTCCGGCCCTCGCCGGCCAGCCGCTTCATCAGGTTGCGGATCCAGAGGATGCCCTCCGGGTCGAGCCCGTTGACCGGCTCGTCGAACATCACGATCTCGGGATCGCCGAGCAGCGCCGAGGCGATGCCCAGGCGCTGGCCCATGCCGAGCGAGAAGCCCCGGGCGCGCTTGCGCGCGACCGAGGTGAGGCCGACCAGGGCGAGCACCTCGTCGACCCGGGCGTTCGGGATGCGGTTGCTCTGGGCCAGCCAGAGCAGGTGGTCGCGGGCGGTGCGGCCCGGGTGGACCGCCTTGGCCTCCAGCAGCGCTCCGATGTACTTCAGGGGCTCGCTGAGCTGCCCGTATCTCCTGCCGTCGAGGGTGACCCGGCCGGCCGTGGGCCGGTCCAGGTCGAGGATCATCCGCATCGTGGTGGACTTGCCCGCGCCGTTGGGCCCGAGGAAGCCGGTGACCACCCCCTGCGGTACCCGGAAGCTCAGCCGGTCCACGGCGAGGGTCTTCCCGTAGCGTTTCGTCAGGTCGTGCAACTCGATCATTCGCGCTCCCTTACTCTCCGTCAGGCTATGACAAACCGGACGGGGCGGCCCGCTGAGTGGGCCCGCCGGGCGCACCGGAATACGGTGGGCCCCATGACCCAGCTCCCCTCCGCAGTGTCCGTCCGCGAGAGCGGTTCCGGAACACCCCTCGTGCTGCTGCACGCCTTCCCGCTCGACGCATCGATGTGGTCCGCCCAACTGGACGCCCTGCCCGGACCGACCGGCCACCGGGCCCGGGTGCTCGCCCCCGACCAGCGCGGCTTCGGCGGCACCGAGCTGGGAACCGGCGAGCCCTCGCTGGACGCGGTCGCCGACGACGTCGCCCTGCTGCTGGACGCGGCCGGGGTCGAGCGGGCCGTGGTCGGCGGCCTCTCGATGGGCGGGTACGTCGCGCTGGCCTTCGCCCGCCGCCACCCGGACCGGCTGGCCGGCCTGCTGCTGGCCAACACCAGGGCCACCGCCGATGCCGAGGCGGTCCGCGCCAACCGGGAGCGGATCGCCGCCGCGGTACTGGCCCGCGACAGCGTCCAGCTGCTTCTCGACGAGAGGACGGCGGCGAACCAGCTCGGCCCGGACTCCGGGCACCTGGTCGAGCGGGTGCAGAAGATGGTCGCCGGGGCGGCGCCGGCCGCGGTCGCCTGGGCTCAGCGGGCGATGGCGGCCCGGCCGGAGGCCCTGGACGTGCTGGCCGGACTCCGGGTGCCGGCCTCGGTGGTGGCGGGGGAGCAGGACGGCCTGGTGCCGCTCTCCGAGGCCGATCTGATGGTCCGGGCCCTGCCGGACGCCGAGCTGACCGTCATCCCCGGCGTGGGTCACCTGAGCGCGCTGGAGGCGCCCGAGGAGTTCAACGCCACGGTGTGCCGACTGCTGGAGCGGGTGGCGGGGTGAGCGGGCGCAGCGGGGAGCGGGGCGGCGGGATGAACGAGCACAGCGGGGAGCCGGGTGCCTGGGACTTCTCGGCGCTGGAGGTCACCGGGCGGATGCCCGTCACCAACCGCGGGGAGCACCTGGTCGAGCTGACCCTGGAGCCACTCGGCGAGGACTACTGGCTGCGCCCGGGGGAGACGTTCATCGTCACCTCGTACGGGGACTACGGCTCGGGGCACCCCTTCGAGGTGCAGTACTGGCCGGACTCGGTGTCGGTCTGGTGCACCTCGTGGTTCGGCACCGTCTCGGACGACGACGGCAACCAGCTCAGCTGCGGCCACCAGCGGCCGGACGGCGCCTACCCGCGCTGAGGCGCGGCGGGCCGGCGGACAGCGGAACGGGCCCCCGCCCCGGGAGGGGTGGGGGCCCGTTCCGCCGGAGCGTCAGCGCGACTGCTGGGCGGGCACGCCCATGGTGTCGTCGTTCGGCAGCGAGGCGGCGGCCACGGCCGCGCCGGTCAGCGTCGCCAGCATCTCGCGGACGTTGGTCAGCTGGGCGTTGATGCTGTCGCGGCGGTTGGTGAGCGCCGCCAGCTCGCGCTCGGATTCGCTGCGGATCCGGTCGGCCTTGGCGTTGGCGTCGGCCACGATGTCCTCGGACTGGCGCTGGGCCGTCTCGACGGTCTGGCGGGCGCGGCGCTCGGCGTCGGTGCGCAGCTTCTCGGCCTCAAGGCGCAGCTGCTCGGCGCGGTGCTCGATCTCGGCCAGGCGCTTCTCGGCCTTGGCCTGACGCGCGGCCAGGTCGCGCTCGGACTGCTCGCGGCGCTTGGCCAGGTTGGTCTCGAACTCCAGCGCGGCCTGGGCGGCCTTGGTGCGGGTCTCCTCGAAGAGGGCGTCCGCCTCCTCGCGCTTGTTCTGCGCGTCCTTGTTGGCCTCGGCGCGCAGCTGGGCGGCGTCGCTCTTGGCCTTGTCGACGATCCGCAGGCCCTCGTCCTCGGCCTTGGCCTTGCGGTCCTTGGCGTAGTTCTCGGCCTCGGTGCGGACCTGCTGGGCGGCGGCCTCGGCGAGCTCGCGGTGCTGCTCGGCGGCGCGGTGCGCCTCGTCGCGCAGGTCCTTGGCCTCCTCCTCGGCGAGACGCAGGATCTTCTCGACCCGGGCACCGAGACCGGCGTACGAGGGCTCCTGCTCGGCGACCGCCGCCTGGGCGGTCTGGGTCTCCAGGTGGAGCTCCTCGATGCGCTTCTCCAGCGCGCTGATCCGGGTCAGCGCACTGTCACGGTCGGCCACCAGCTTGGTGATCCGCTCGTCGACCTGGGCACGCTCGTACCCACGGCGCACCAGGTCGAAGCCGTGAGGGGAGTGACTGTCGCTCATGGGGTTCTGGGCTTCCTGTCGTCAAACCGCTGAGGTGGTTGAGGGAATCCTGACACGGTACCGGAGTGTCGACGGCGAAATGCCGTTGTCCCGCGGACAATGTCCGCTCAATCGGGTGGTGCGTTCTTGGAGCGATTGCCACCCGACCGGGGGGCGCCAACTCCGGCACCCGCCTTGGCACCCCCGTCCTTCTTGCCGCTGCTTCCCCCGTTGGCCTGGGCGACCGGTGACGGTGCCTCGAAGGCCTCCAGGGCGGACAGGACGTCCTGGACCCTGGAGATCTCGGTGTTGATGTCCTTCCGGCGGCGCACCAGCTCGTCCAGCTCGCGCCGGCCCTCGTCGGTGACCCGCTTCGCCTCGGCCCGCGCCTCGGAGAGCACGCGCTCCGCCTCGGCCTTCGCCAGCTCGATCTGCTCGTCCGCGGCCTCGTCGGCGGTGCGCAGCCGCTTCTCGGCCTCGGCCGCCGCGGACTCCAGCTTCTCCTCGGCCTCGTCCTGCGCCGACTTCAGCTTGGCCTCGGCCTTGACGATCAGGGCCTCGGCGCGGTCGGTCGAGTCGGCGAGCTTGGTCTCGGCCTCCTTCAGCAGGCTCTCCGCCTTGCGGACCGCGGAGATCCGGACCTTGCTGGCCTCGGCGGACGCCTCCGAGGTCAGCTCGTTGGCGCGGTCATCGGCGGCCGCGACCAGTGCCGCCGCCCGCTCCTCGGCCTCGGCGACGGTGGCGACCGCCTGCTCCTCGGCCTCGGTCAGCTGCTCCTGGGCTGCCGTCACCAGCGCGTCCACCCGCTCGCCGGCGGACTTCATGGCCTGCGCGTTCTCCTTGCGGGCGCGCTCGTGCAGGGCCTCCACCTCGGCGTCGGTGCGCTCGCGCAGCTCCTCGGCGCGCTCGCGGATCGCGGTGGCGTCCCGGCGGGCCTCGGAGAGCAGCGCGTCGGCGTCGGACCGGCCCTTCTCGACCTCGCCCTGCCCGGCGGCCTCGCCGGCGGCGACCAGCCGGTCGGCCTCCTTGCGGGCGGCCGCGACCATCGCGTCGGCCTGCTCCTCGGCGGCGGCGGTGGTCGCCAGCGCTGTGGTCTGGGCGTCGTCGCCCAGTGCCTCGGCGTCGGCGAAGGCCTTCTCCAGCACGGACTTGGCGTGCTCGCGGGTGGCCTTGTCGAACTGCTCGGCGGCCTCGCGGGTGTCGGCGTCGTAGGCGTCGACACGGGCGCGGGTGGCCGCGTCGTACTCGTCCGCGAGGGTGCGGGTGGCGAGTGCGTACTCCTCGGCCTCGCTGCGCAGGCCGGCGGCGAACTCCTCGGCCTCGGCGATCGCGGCGGCGGCCCGCTCCTCGCCGGCGGCGACCGTCCGGGCGGCCTGCTCCTCGGCGTCGGCGCGGTGCTGCTCGGCGGCCTCCTGGGCGGCCTGCAGCTCGGCCTCGGCGTCGGCGCGCAGGCGTTCGTCGTAGGCCTGCGCCTCGGCGCGCCGGTGGGCCAGCTCGGCCTCGGCGGCCTCGCGCTCGGCGGTCAGCTCCTGCTCGGTCTGCTCGCGCAGGGCGGCCGTCTCGGCGGCGGTCCGGGCCCGCAGGTCGTCCGTCTCGCGCTCGGCCTCGGCGCGCTGGTCGGCGGTCTCGCGGTCGGCCAGGGCCCGCTGCTCGGTGGTCTCGCGCTCGGCGGTGTCGCGCAGCTCGGCCACGGTGCGGTCGGTCCGCTCGCGCAGCTCGGTGGTCTCGCGCTCGGCCAGCTCGCGCAGCTCCGCGCTCTCCCGCTCGGCGGTGTCGCGCAGTTCGGCGGCGGCCTGCTCGGCCTCGCGGCGGGTCTCGGCGGCCTCCGCCTCCGCGGTGGCCCGGAGCTCGGCGATCTGCTGCGAGGCGGCCTCGTGCATGCCGGCCACCGACTGGCGGACCTCGGCGGCCTCGTCCTCGCCGGCGGAGACCAGTCGGGCGGCCTCGGCCTTGCCGGCCTCGACCAGCTCCTCGCCGTCGGCACGGGCCCGGTCCAGCTCGGCCTCGGCCTCGGCGCGGACGGAGTCGGCGGTGGCGCGGGCCTGGGACAGCTCCCGGCCGGCCTCGGCACGGACCGTCTCGGCCTGCTCGGAGGCCAGCGCGAGGTCGGCCTCGGCCCGCTCGCGCAGCGTTCCGGCGGTCTCCTCGGCCTCCGCCAGCTGCTGCTCGGCGGCGGCCCGGGCGCTCTCCAGCGCCTCCTCGGCCTCGGCGCGCAGCCGGGAGGTCTCGGCGGCGGTCTGCTCGGACAGCTCGGTGGCGGTCCGCTCGGCCTCGGTGCGGACCCGGTCGGCGTACGCCTCGGCGTTCTCGCGCCGGGCCTTGGTGTCGGTCGCGGTGCGCTCGGTCAGCTCGGCGGCGGCCTGCTCGGCCTGCTCGCGGGCGGTCCGGGCGCCGGCCAGCTGCTCGGCGGTCTCCTCGCGCTCGCGGAGCAGCCCGGCGGCGGCCTCCTCACGCTCGCGCCGGCTCTCCTCGCGCAGGGCCTCGGCGGCCGCTTCGGCCTCGCCCCGGAGGCGGGCCGCCTCGGTGTCGGCCTCGGTGCGCAGCCGCTCGGCGTCGGCGATCGCGGCGTCCCGGACGGCGGTGGCCTCGGCCTGGGCGTCGGTCCGCAGCGCCTCCGCCGCGGAGCCCGCCTCGGCCCGCACCCGCTGGTCGAACTCGGTTGCCTCGCGGCGCAGTTCGGCGGTCTCCCGCTCGGCGGCGGCGCGGTTCTCGGCGGCCGCGGCCTTGGCGGCGGCGAGCGCGTCCTGGCCCTGCTGCTCGGCGGCGGCGACGGTCTTGCCGGCCTCGGCGCGGGCCCGCTCCAGGGTCTGCTCGGCGCGTCCCTGGGTTTCGGCGGCCTGCTCCTGGGCCTGCGCACGCAGCCGCTCGATCTCGGCCGCCGCGCCGGCGCGCAGCTCGTCCGCGTCGGTCTTGGCCTTGGTGAGCAGCTCCTCGGCGCTCTTCGCCGACTCCTCGATCTGGACGACGGCCTGGCGGCGTGCCTCGCCCCGGGTCCGGTCGGCCTCGGCGGCAGCCTGGGCGCGCAGCTCCTCCGCCTCGGCGCGCAGCCGGGCGGCCTCGTCCTGCATCTCCTGGATGCGCTCGCGGACGGCCGCGGCGTCGTCCAGGGCGGCGTTCTGGGCCTGCTCGACGGCGGCCCGCGCCTGCTCGCGCAGCCGCTCGGCCTCGGCGGCGGCCTCGGTCCGGATCCGCTCGGCCTCCGCGGCGGCCTCGGCCCGGGTGGTCGCGGCGTCCTGGTCGGCCCGGCCGAGCACCTCCTCGGCGGTCTTGGCGGCCTTGGCGAGGTGGACAGTGGCGTCCTTGGCGCCGGCCGCGCGGCCAGCCTCCTCGGCCTCGCTGCGCAGCCGCTCGGCGACGGCCTCGGCCTGCGCCCGCAGCTCGGCGACGTCGCGCTCGGCCCGGGCCCGCATCTCGGCGATCGCGGCCTCGGCCTCGGCGCGCAGCTCCCCGGCCACCGACTCGGCGGTGGCGCGCAGCCGCTCGCCCTCCTCGGTGGCGGCGGCCTTGGCGGCGTCGGCCTCGGCCTGCTTGGTGGCGGCCTCGGCCTTGATGGCCTCGGCCTCCTTGGTGGCCTGGGCGACCATCCGGGCCACCTCGGCCCGGGCGGTCTGCGAGCGCTGCTCGCTGGCGGCCTCGCCGTCGGCGACCTTGCGCACGGCGGCGGCCTCGGCGTCGGCCTGCAGCTGCTCGGCGGCGGCCTCGGCCTGGGCGCGCAGCTCGGCGGCCTCCCGCCTGGTCCGCTCGGCCTCGGCGATCGCCTCGGCGCGCAGCCGCTCTATCTCGGCCTGGGCGTGGGCGAGGGCCGCCTGGGCACGCTGCTGCTCGGCGGCGGCGGCCTCCTTGAGGCGGCCGATCTCGGCCTGTGCGGCGGCGAGCTGCTGCTCGGCGGCGACGTGCGCTGCGGCGAGCTGCTGCTGGGCCTCACCGCGGGCGGCGGCGAGCTGCTGCTGGGCCTCGCCCCGCGCGGCGTCGACGTCGGCGGCGGCCTGGGCGCCGGCCTGCTGGGCCTGCTCGGAGGCGGCGCGCAGCAGCCGCTCGGCGTCGTTCTGGGCGCGCTGGAGGGCGGCCTCGGCGGCGGCCTGGGCCTCACCGCGGGCGGCGTCGACGTCGGCGGCGGTCTGCGCCCGGGCCTGGTCGGCCAGGGCGGCGGCCTCGGCGCGGGCCGCGGCCATCAGCCGGTCGGCCTCGCCACGGGCCTCCTGGAGCAGGCGCTGGGCCTCCTGCTCGTGGCCGGCCCGGGTCTGCTCGGCCCAGTTGACGTTCTCCTTGACGTGCTGCTCGGCGCTGCGCCGCAGCTCGGTGAGCTCGTCCTCCAGCTGGCGGCGGCGGGCGGCCAGCTCGGCCTCCAGCCGGGCGGTGCGCTCGGCGGCCTCCGCCATGATCCGCTGGGTCGCGGCCTGGGAGTCGCGCAGCTGGCGCTCGGCGTCGGCGCGCAGCTGCTGGGCCTGCATCTCGGCGGTGCGGAGCATCTGCTCGGCCTGGCCGGAGACGGCGTCGAAGGCACGCGGCTGGGCGAGCATGCGACGGGACTCGTGCAGCTTGGCCCGGAGCACCTCCACCTGGTAGGCGAGGTCCTCGGCATGCTCGACGGCCTTGTCCCGCTCCTTTCGAGTCCGATCCATCTCGGCCTCGAACTGGGAGAGGTGATCGTCAACCTCGTAGCGGTCGTAGCCCCGCACTCCGCGGTCCCATCCATCTCCTGGTCGCGTCCTCGACCACGGCCGTTCCCGGGCACCCGTTTGTCCGGGGCCCCGGTCCGACTGGTCCTTGCATCCGCGGCCGGTGGACGACCCCTCGCAGGGGCGTCCGCCGCGGTCGTCGGAGTCCGGGTGGGCGACGGAGCGCGGTCGTGCCGCGTTCCCCCGTCCGAGTGGACTCCTGGGCGAACTCTTGCCTTGTGGAGAATGGTGACAGATCAGAGCTGCGACTGTTCAGCCGTGCCCGCGAAATGGACTCCCCTGCGACGGGCCGACCACCGGAGGGCGGACGGGCCTGTCATCGGCCGTGCCCGACGTCCCCGTCCCCCGGAGCCTTCGCGCACCTGGGCATTGTAGTGGGAGTGTTCGGCCGGGGAATGGCCGCGTGGGAGTTTTCCGGGCATTGGCCGACATTACTGACGGGTCACCGGCGGGTGCCGCCCGGGAGCGGCACCCGCCGGGCGGCTCAGTGGGCGTCGTGCGAGCCCGGTTCGGCCGAGGTGACCAGCTCGGTCAGCACGCCGCCGCAGTCCTTGGGGTGCAGGAACGTGATCCGCGAGCCCATCGAGCCGATCCGCGGCTGGTCGTAGAGGACCCGGACGCCCTTGTCCCGGATCGCGTCGGCGTCGCCGTCGACGTCGGCGGTGCCGAAGGCGATGTGGTGGACGCCCTCGCCGTTCTTCTCCAGCCACTTGGCGACGGTGGAGTCGGGCCGGGTGGGCTCCAGCAGCTGGAGGTAGGAGGCGCCGCCGTCGCCGGTGTCGTTGATCTTGAGCATGGCCTCGCGCACCCCCTGCTCCTCGTTGACCTCGCTGTGGAAGACCTCGAAGCCGTAGGTGGCGCGGTAGAACTCGACGGTCTTGTCGAGGTCGCGGCAGGCGATGCCGATGTGGTCGATGCGGGTCAGCACGATGGCCTCCGGTACTGGGCGGGTGACGGGACGCCAACAGTGCAGCGCATGCGTCCTGGGCGCGCCAGTGATGGCGGTGCGAGCCTGCTCACACGGCGGGCCGTCCGGCGGGGTTCACCCGGATCGCGTTGACACGGTGTTGACTGGACAGTGCCAGTGCGCTCGATCACACCGTCGGTCCGGTGACGGGCGGGTTACAGGTCAGTACATTGAGCGCATCCTCACCTGGCCACGACGTGCGAAGGGGCCCGTCCCATGACCAACACCACCTCTGTGATCGTTGCCGGTGCGCGGA
Organism: Kitasatospora sp. NPDC090091; assembly: GCF_044747365.1. Taxonomy (NCBI): domain Bacteria; kingdom Bacillati; phylum Actinomycetota; class Actinomycetes; order Kitasatosporales; family Streptomycetaceae; genus Kitasatospora; species Kitasatospora sp. NPDC090091. The sequence continues at coordinate 116,163 of NZ_JBIVDY010000005.1, read as the reverse complement.
CCCCGATGGGTCGCCTGCTCGGCTCGCTCAAGGGCTTCTCCGGCGCCGAGCTCGGCGGCATCGCGATCAAGGGTGCCCTGGAGCGGGCCGGCGTCTCGGGCGACCAGGTCCAGTACGTGATCATGGGCCAGGTGCTGCAGGCCGGCGCCGGCCAGATCCCGGCCCGCCAGGCCGCCGTCAAGGCCGGCATCCCGATGAACGTCCCGGCGCTCACCATCAACAAGGTCTGCCTCTCCGGGCTGGACGCCATCGCGCTCGCCGACCAGCTGATCCGCGCCGGCGAGTTCGACATCGTCGTGGCCGGCGGCCAGGAGTCGATGACCAACGCCCCGCACCTGCTGCCGAAGTCCCGCGAGGGCTTCAAGTACGGCGCGATCGAGATGCTGGACGCGATGGCGTACGACGGCCTGACCGACGCCTACGAGAACATCCCGATGGGCGAGTCCACCGAGAAGCACAACGCCCGCCTCGGCATCCCGCGCGACGTGCAGGACGAGATCGCCGCCGCCTCGCACCAGCGGGCCGCCAAGGCGCAGCAGAACGGCCTCTTCGAGGCCGAGATCGTCCCCGTCGAGATCCCGCAGCGCAAGGGCGAGCCGGTCGTCTTCAGCCAGGACGAGGGCATCCGCGCGGACACCACCGTCGAGGGCCTGGGCAAGCTGCGCCCGGCCTTCGCCAAGGACGGCACGATCACCGCCGGCACCTCCTCGCAGATCTCCGACGGCGCCGCCGCCGTGGTCGTGATGAGCAAGGCCAAGGCCGAGGAGCTGGGCCTGACCTGGATCGCCGAGATCGGCGCCCACGGCAACGTGGCCGGCCCGGACAACTCGCTGCAGTCGCAGCCGTCCAACGCGATCAAGCACGCGCTGGCCAAGGAGGGCCTGGAGGTCGGTGACCTCGACCTGATCGAGATCAACGAGGCCTTCGCGGCCGTCGCCCACCAGTCGATGAAGGACCTCGGCGTCTCCGCGGACATCGTCAACGTCAACGGCGGCGCGATCGCGCTCGGCCACCCGATCGGCATGTCCGGCGCCCGCGTGGTGCTGCACCTGGCGCTGGAGCTGCAGCGCCGCGGCGGCGGCGTCGGCGCGGCCGCGCTCTGCGGCGGCGGCGGCCAGGGCGACGCGCTGATCGTCCGGGTTCCGAAGGCCTGACGGGCCGACTCACCTCTCGGGGCTGCGGACCGCCACAAGCGGTCCGCAGCCCTTCGGCGCTAGGAGCTGCTGATGATCGATGTCGCGACGCTGGTCGAGCAGGCCCGACAGGGCCGTCCGCGCGCCGTGGCCCGGCTGATCTCGCTGGTCGAGAACGCCGCCCCCGAACTGCGCGAGGTGATGGCGGCGCTCGCGCCGTACACCGGCCGCGCCTACACCGTCGGCCTGACCGGCTCGCCGGGCGTGGGCAAGTCGACCTCCACCTCCGCCCTGGTCTCCGCGTACCGGCGGCTCGGCAAGCGGGTCGGCGTGCTGGCCGTCGACCCCTCCTCGCCGTTCTCCGGCGGCGCGCTGCTCGGCGACCGGGTCCGGATGCAGGACCACGCCACCGACCCCGAGGTCTTCATCCGCTCGATGGCCACCCGCGGCCACCTCGGCGGCCTCTCCTGGGCGGCCCCGCAGGCCCTGCGGGTGCTGGACGGGGCGGGCTGCGACGTGATCCTGGTCGAGACCGTCGGCGTCGGCCAGTCCGAGGTGGAGATCGCCGCCCAGGCGGACACCACCGTGGTGCTGCTGGCCCCCGGCATGGGCGACGGGATCCAGGCCGCCAAGGCCGGGATCCTGGAGATCGGCGACGTCTTCGTGGTGAACAAGGCCGACCGGGACGGCGCCGACGCCACCGCCCGGGAGCTGAACCACATGCTCGGCCTCGGCGAGGCCCGTGACGCGGGGGACTGGCGCCCGCCGATCGTGAAGACCGTCGCCGCCCGCGGCGAGGGCGTGGACGAGGTGGTCGAGGCGCTGGAGAAGCACCGCGCCTGGCTGGAGGAGCACGGCGAGCTGGCCACGCGCCGGCGCCGCCGGGCCGCCGACGAGGTCGAGGCGATCGCCCTGGCCGCGCTGCGGGCCCGGATCGGCGACCTGCACGGGGACCGCCACCTGGCCACGCTGGCCGAGCGGGTGGTGGACGGCGAGCTGGACCCGTACCGCGCGGCCGACGAGCTGGTCACCGGGCTCACCCGGGGCTGACCCCCGGGACGGCGGAACGCCGGAGGGCCGGCTCCCGTGGTGGGAGCCGGCCCTCCGGCGTTCGCGTCGGGGCGTACGGGTCGGGGCGTTCGCGTCGGGGCGGCCGCTCAGGCGCGCCCGCGCAGCCCGCGCAGGTGTTCGGCGACCGGGGCCAACGCCTCGTACATCGCGTCCAGCTGCTCGGGCGTGAAGCGGTCGATGAAGTGCGCGCGGACGCTGCGCACGTGGTCGGGCGCGACCCGCTGCATGGTCGCCCAGCCGTGCTCGGTCAGGTGGGCGTAGAGGCCGCGACGGTCGCCCGGACACTCCTGCCGCAGCACCAGCCCGGCCGACTCCATCCGGGTGATCTGGTGCGAGAGCCGGCTCTTGGACTGCAGGGTCGCGGTGGCCAGGTCGGTCATCCGCATCCGCCGCTCGGGGGCCTCGGAGAGCACGACCAGGATCTCGTAGTCGTTGATCGCCAGGTTGTGCGGCTGGAGCTCGCGGCCGAGCTGGTAGTCCAGCAACTTGGCGACCTCCAGATGGGCGCGCCACATCCGCTGCTCCCTGGCGGTCAGCCAGGGAGTCTCCTCCTCGGGTTCCGAGGGGGAGACGTCCGCGGCGTCGATGGTGTGCGTATCCATGCGCCCAGCATACCGCATTTAGTTCAATCTTGTACGAGTTTACAGGCCGAAGCGCCGCCCGAGATCGCCCAGGTTACCGAGCCCGGGGACGTTGACGTTGGGCAGCTGGCTGCCGTGGCCGGAGGCGTGCTGCGAGGGCACCCCGCCCATCGGCACGCCCGCCTCGGCGTGCACCTGGCCGACCGCGCGCTCGGCCATCAGCACCTCGGTCGACTGCAGCAGCACCTGGCCCGCGCCGATGAACTCGAACTGGTGCTCCTCGCCGGAGGCGCCGCCCAGCCCGGTGAGCCGGCGGATGCCGCCGATCACCCCGTGCATGTAGTCGTGGTCGTAGTGGTGGCACGGCGCCGGGCAGTCCGCCCAGCCGACCAGCGCCTGCGGGTCCACCCGGATCGGCGGCTCGACGAAGTGCACCGGGCCGTTGGAGGCCGCGACGAACTTGCCGGTGCCGATCAGGGTGAGGAACCCGGGGATGATCGACTGCTTGAGCTTCAGCGTCGGCTCGAAGGCCAGCAGGTTGCCCGAGCGGACGGTGAGGTTGCCGTCCTCCAGGTCGTAGGAGTTGAGGTCGAAGGCGCGGTCGGCGAGCAGCAGCTTGCCCCGGCCCTCGGCGACCACCCAGTCCGCCGCGTGCATCGGCGAGTTGAAGTGCATGCCGAGCATCCGGTCGATCGCGCCGGCGCCCACGCCCTTGAAGGAGATGTCGCCGTAGTAGGCGATCATCTTGCCCTTCTGCAGGAAGTACGAGCCGTTCAGGTCGACCGAGAAGGCGTACGGGTTGACGTTGTCGTTGGCCGGCAGGCTGTGCACGTCGTGCACCACCGGGCCGGAGCCGTCCTGCGCCTTGGGCAGCGGAGCCTGGGCGCCGCCGTACTGCTCCTGGGCGTACTGCTGCGGCGGCTGGGCCGGGTAGCCCTGCGGCGGCGGGGGCGGGTACCCCTGGCCGGGCGGCGGGCCGTAGCCGGGCGGCGGCGGGGCGGCCGGGAAGCCCGGCTGGGTGGGCTGGTTGTACGGCGAGGGCTGGCCGTACGGCGACGGCTGGCCGTACGGGTCGTGCGGCTGCCCGTAGGGGGGCTGCGGCGGGTAGGACATCAGAGCTTCTCCTCGCTCGCCTGCACGAACACCGTGCCGTTGCCGGACAGCTCCAGCTGGAACGCCTCGCCGGAGCCGCGGCCGATCATGTCGCGCCAACCCAGCGCGGTGGACAGCTTGTTCTGGACCTGGCCGCGGTGGGCGACGTAGGCCTGGGGGTCGACGTGCACCGGCTGGTGCGGGGTGATCGGCAGCTCGAAGACGCCGCCGTGCGCCATCACCGCGACCGCGCCGTGGCCCTCCAGCTTGGTGGTGAACAGGCCCTGGCCGGTCACCTGGCCGCGGACCATGCCCATCACGCCGCCCTGCGAGCCCATGAACATGGTCGACTGCTGCAGCGTGCCCTCGAAGGCCAGCAGCCGGTCCGCCTCGACGTACAGGGTGTCGCCGTTCAGGTCGATCACGTGGACGTGGTGGCCGCCGTGGCCGAACATCACACTGCCCTGGCCCTCGACCGTCATCAGCGGGGTGTCCTCGTTGGCCACCCGGCGGCCGATCATCGACATGACCCCGCCCTGCCCGCCGGTGATGTTCGGGGTGAACCGCACCTCGCCGGTGTACGCGAGCATCGCGCCGCGCTGGCTGAACAGCCGCTGCCCGGGGACGACCCGGGCCTCGATCATCTTGTTGTTGATCCTGGTGAACGGCATCAGACGTCGCCCCCGATGGTCAGCTTCTCGGACGGCTGCACGTACACCAGGCCCTCGCCGGTGAATTCCACCTGGACGGCCTCGCCGCCGCCCTCGCCGATGAAGGTGCTCCAGCCGGCACCCGACTTCAGGCTGCGGCTCAGGTTGCCGGTGTGCGCCACGTACGCCCCCGGGTCGACCCGCAGCGGCATGCCCTGGGAAACCCGCAGGATGATGGCCGGCCCCTTGGAGGTGACGGCGGCCCAGCCGTGGCCCTCGACCTTGGTGGTGAAGAGGCCGTTGCCGGAGGAGATGCCGTTGAGCCCGGTGAAGGTGGTGCCGGTCTTCAGCGTGCCCTCGGTGCAGAGCAGGTTGTCCGACTCGACGTAGAGCGTCTCGCCGTTCAGCCTGACCAGGTTGATCTCGGTCGCCCGGTCGGCGAAGTAGCAGGTGCCCTGCCCCTTCACCTCCATGACGACCATCTGCTCGCCGGTCAGGCGCCGGGTCACCATGCCGCGCAGGCCGTCGCCGCCGCCGGTGAGCTTCTTGAAGCTCATCTGGCCGGTGTAAGCGACCATCGAGCCGTTTCTGGCTTTGACGCCGTCGCCCGTCATGTCGACGGCGAGCGTCTTGGACCCTTGGAGTCGAAACTGTGCCACGGCCGAAATGTAGCGGGCCCCGGCCCGGCCCGGGGAGGGGGCGTCGGTGTTCTGGTACCGGTCTGCGACAAATGGGGCGGTCCCGGCCCGGCGGGCGGCGCCCCGGGGCGGACCCCGGCCGCAGGCCCGGACGGGTGCTCGGTGATAATGGCGGGGATGCTTGTGCGCCGGTTCACAAGCGATCTCCGACCCCCCATACGAGGTACCCATCGTGAACAGCAGCGCCGTCCACCGCCTGCGCCTGGTCTCCGGCCCCGAGGGCCTCTCCTTCCTCCTGCTCCTGGTCTGCTCGGTGCTCAAGCGCACCACCAGCTTCGACGCGGTGCCGGTGATGGGCATGGTCCACGGGATCCTGTTCATCCTGTACGTGGTCTTCTGGATCATGGCCTGGCAGGCGCAGAAGTGGGACGCCAAGCGCGGCATCCTGCTGTTCGTCCTCTCGGTGCTGCCCACCGGCGGCTTCTTCGCCGAGCGCACCCTGAAGAAGGAGGAGCGCGGTGAGCTCGCGCCGGTGCGCGAGCCCGCCGCAGCCTGACCGTCCCTCCGGCTGGGGCGTGTCTGACAATTCCCGCCGGGCGTGCGGCGCCGGGGCACGCACCTCGCCGCGAATCGTCGGACACGCCCTGGCAGACAGGCTGCCGGGGCCCCTCTCCCAGTGGCCCCGGCAGCCTGCTGCCGTTTTCGGAGGCGGCCCGGGCGCCCGTCGCAGGGCCCCGGACCCGTCACCGGACTAGTTGACGCTCACCGCGCTCCAGGCCGCGGCGACCGCCTTGTACTCGGTGCTGTTGGTGCCGCCGTAGAGGTCCGACGCCGCCTTCAGGGTCGCCGTGCGGGCGGCCTTGTAGTTGGTGGTCGAGGTGAAGTAGGTGGTCAGCGCCCGGTACCAGATCGCGGCGGCCTTGTTCCGGCCGATGCCCGTGACGGTGGAGCCGTTGGAGGTCGGGCTGTTGTAGCTGACCCCGTTGATGGTCTTGGCGCCGCTGCCCTCGGCCAGCAGGTAGAAGAAGTGGTTGGCCACGCCCGAGGAGTAGTGGACGTCGATGTTGCCGACGCCGGAGTACCAGGCGTCCTTGGACTTGCCGTCCTTGGAGGGCTGGTCCATGTAGCGCAGCGGCTTGCCGTTGCCGAAGATGTTGATCTTCTCGCCGATCAGGTAGTCCGGCACGTCGCCCGGCAGGTTGGCGTACCACTCGACCATCGTGCCGAAGATGTCCGAGGTGGCCTCGTTGAGGCCGCCGGACTCGCCGGAGTAGACCAGCCCGGCGGTGGCGGAGGTGACGCCGTGCGTCATCTCGTGGCCGGCCACGTCGATCGCGGTCAGCGGGTTGGTGTTGCCGGAGCCGTCGCCGTACGTCATGCAGAAGCACGAGTCGTTCCAGAACGCGTTCACGTAGGCGTTGCCGTAGTGCACCCGGCTGCTCGCGCCGACGCCGTTGTTCTTGATGCCGTTGCGGCCGAAGGTGTTCTTGTAGTAGTCCCAGGTGGCCGCCGCGCCGAACTGGGCGTCCACGGCAGCGGACTGGGTGTTGGAGGCCAGGCCGTTGCCCCAGACGTTGTCCGCGTCGGTGTACAGGGCGTTGCCGCCGGCCGCGTTGCCGGTCCACTGGTTGCCCCGGGAGCCGTCCTTGAGCTGGTAGGTCGAGCCGCTCTGGGTGGTGGTCAGCGTGACCGAGCCGACGTGGACGCCCTTGCCGCTGCCGGTCGCGGTCTGGAACTCCTCGTGGCTGGAGAGCAGGGCCCCGGTGGCGGCGTCGGTGACCAGCCGCTGGCTGCTCGGGGTGCCGTCGGCCCGCTGCCCGTGGACCACGGTCTGGTAGGCGAGCCGCGGGTTGCCGTCGGCGGCCCAGACGACCAGCTGCGCCGCGCCGGCGCCGTCGACCCGGCTGATCGCCGCCTCGTCCTCGTCGGCGGCGATGCCGACGGTCTCCCGGACCGCGCCGAGCGCCTGCGCGGAGGCCTTGTCGGCCGACAGCGCCGGGGTGAGGCTCGCCAGCGCGAGCCGGCCCTCGTAGGCCCGGTCCACCGAGGTGATCGTGCCGTTGGCCTTCTGGTGCACCACCAGGTCGCCGCCGAGCACCGGCAGGCCGCCCAGGGTCCGCTCGTACCGCAGGTGCCGGTCGCCGTTGCTGTCCAGCACCGCGTCCTTGACCACCAGCTTCTCCTGGCCGCCGAGCGCGAGCGCCCGCGCCACCGGGGCGGCCTCGCCGCCGGCCAGGGCGATCAGCGCCTCGCGCTGCTGGACGGGGGAGGGGGCGGCGGCCTGGGCGGGGGCGGCGGCGACCTGGATGGCGCCGGCCAGCAGGGCGGTGGCGGAGAGTACGGCTCCGGCTGTCAGCTTTCGCTTCACGTGCGGGGTTCCTTCCGGGAAACCGCGTGTGCGCGGTCGCGCCGCATACCGGGGCGCCGGGGTTGGCGCCGTGGGGCGGTAGGGCGCTGACGTGCTGCTCCCGTGCGGTCCTTGACAGGCCGTCAGTGGGTGGGGGCGACGGCCGTCGAACGGGGCTTGGTCAGAAGCATGACAACTCTGGTGCGGGAAAGGACAGGGCGGCGGCCGGGATTGGCCAGGTCTCGCCAGTCGCCGGTGCGGGGGGTGCGGGTGGGGCGGGTGTCCGGTTCGCGGGGTTTGCCCGCTGGCGGGATCCCGCCAGCGGGCGGGCTTGCCGGGGGCTGCGGCGCTTGCTACCCGGCGGGTCTGCGGACTCGTCGGCCTCCCGGGCCCGGCCGCCGGAAGGCCGACCGGCCGGGCCGTCCGGGCCCGGGAACGCCGGAGCGCCCGGGGCCTCCCCTCCCAGTGAGGTCCCCGGGCGCCCCTTCGGCGCTGGCGTCAGTTGACGTTGACGCCGCTCCAGGCGGCCGCCACCGCGTTGTACTCGGCGCTGCCCGCGCCGTACAGGTCGGCCGCCGCGCTCAGGGTGCCGGTGCGGGCGCCCTTGTAGTTGGTGGTGGAGGTCCAGTACACGGTCAGGGCGCGGTACCAGATGGCCGCGGCCTTGGTCCGGCCGACGCCGGTGATCGTGGAGCCGTTGGAGGTCGGGCTGTTGTAGGCGACGCCGTTGATGGTCTTGGCGCCGCTGCCCTCGGCCAGCAGGTAGAAGAAGTGGTTGGCCACGCCGGACGAGTAGTGGACGTCCAGGTTGCCCACGCCGGAGGACCAGGAGTCGGCGGAGCCGCCGTCCTTGGAGGGCTTGTCCATGTAGCGCAGCGGCGTGCCGTCGCCGTTGATGTCGATCAGCTCGCCGATCAGGTAGTCCGGGGTGTCGGACGCCAGGTTGGCGGAGAACTCGACCATGGTGCCGAAGATGTCCGAGGTGGCCTCGTTGAGACCGCCGGACTCGCCCGAGTAGTTGAGGCCCGCGGTGGCGGAGGTGACGCCGTGGGTCATCTCGTGGCCGGCCACGTCGAGCTCGGTCAGCGGGTGGGTGTTGCCGTCACCGTCGCCGTACGTCATGCAGAAGCAGGAGTCGTTCCAGAACGCGTTGACGTAGTTGCGGCCGTAGTGGACGCGGCTGGTGGCGCCGACGCCGTTGTTCTTGATGCCGAGGCGACCGAAGGAGTTCTTGTAGTAGTCCCAGGTGGCCGCCGCGCCGAACTGCGCGTCCACCGCGGCCGACTGGCCGCTGGAGACGGTGCCGGTGCCCCAGACGTTGTCGGTGTCGGTGTACAGGGTGCCCGAGCCGGAGGTGCGGTTCTTGAGGTCGCTGGTGGACTGGCCGCCGCGGGTGGCGTCCTTGAGCGAGTAGCCGCCGGTGACGCTGGTGGTGGTCAGCGGGACGCTGCCGACGAAGACGCCCTTGCCGGTGCCGGTCGCGGTCTGCACCTGCTCGTGGGTGGAGAGCACCTCGCCGGTGGCGGCGTCGGTGACCAGCAGCTGGCTCGACGGGGTGCCGTCGGCGCGCAGGCCCTCGACGGTCGTCCGGTACGCCAGGCGCGGGTTGCCGTCGGCGGCCCAGACCACCAGCTGGGCGGTGCCGGCCTGGTGGACCTCCTTCAGCGGGGACTCGTCCTTGTCGGCGGCGATGCCGACGGTCGCCTGGACCGCGCCGGAGGCCTGGGCGGACGCCTGGTCGGCGGGGATCTCCGGGGTCAGGCTCGGCAGGGCGATCTGCGCGGTGACGGCCTTGTCCACGGACTTCACGGCGCCGTCGGAGGCCTGGTGCACGACCAGGTCGCCGCCGAGGACGGGCAGGCCGGCGAAGGTGCGCTCGAAGCGGAGGTGGCGGGTCCCGTTGGCGTCCACCACGGCGTCCTTGGCGACCAGCTTCTCCTGGCCGCCCAGCGCCAGCGCCTTGGCCAGCGGGTCGGCCTGACCCTTCGCCACGGAGAGGACGGCCTCGCGCTGCTGCGCGGCCTGGGCCTCGGCCGACGGGGCCGGGCTGGCCTGGGCGGCGGTGCTCACCTGGATGACGCCGGTGAGGAGGGCGGTGGCGGAGAGTACGGCGCCGGCTGCGAGCTTTCGCTTCACGTACAGGGTCCTTCCGGGAAACCGCGTGTGCGCGGTCGCACCGCGTTCCGGGGTGCCGGGGTTGGCACCTGAGGGGCGGAACGGGCGCTGACGTGCTGCTCCGTGCGGTCGAGCGGCGGGCCGCCGATGAGTGGGGTGACGGCCTGCCGGACGGGGCTGGCCGAAAGCATGACAATCCAACAAGTGAAATGACAGGTCTGGTTCACCAATTGGCCAGGTCTCGCCAGTCCGGCGGATTGTGAACAGAGCGACAAAAGCGGTCAAAATGCCCCGTCTTGCAGCGGGTTACCGCCCGAACCGACGCCTGATGACGGGCCGAACGCCCGCCCCGGCGTCAACCACCGCCGCTTCGGCGGCGGTTGGCGTCCGTTCACATGTGTGCAACGTGCTGGTACGGACCAGCGCGCCCCACTGGCGGGATCCCGCCACGCGTCGCGCTTGTCCACCATCAGGACGCCTGGTAACACCCGTTCCGCCCGCCGGTACGGTAAGGAGGTGCCCAAGCCCCTCGCACTCGACTTCGACCCGATCGCCCGCGCCGACGAGCTCTGGACCCGCCGTTGGGGCTCCGTGCCCTCGATGGCGGCGATCACCTCGATCATGCGCGCCCACCAGATCCTGCTCTCGCGGGTGGACGCGGTGCTCAAGCCGTACGGGCTGACCTTCGCCCGTTACGAGGCGCTGGTGCTGCTCACCTTCAGTCGGACCGGCGAGCTCTCGCTGTCCAAGATCGGCGAGCGGCTCATGGTCCACCCGACCAGCGTCACCAACACCGTCGACCGCCTGGAGCGGGCCGGCCTGGTCGCCCGCCGCCCCAACCCGCTGGACGGCCGCGGCGTCCTCGCCTCGATCACCGCGCGGGGCCGCGAGACGGTGGAGGACGCCACCCGGGAGCTGATGGCGATGGAGTTCGGCCTGGAGGAGTACGGCGCCGACCAGTGCCGGCAGGTCTTCGAGCTGATCAAGCCGCTGCGGGTCGCCGCCGGCGACTTCACCGAGGAGGACGGGGCCCCGGCCGAGTAGGGACCGGCCCGGGCCCGCCGGGATCCGCCGGACAGGCCCGAGGCCGCTGCACGGCGCACCCGTAAGCGGCGGCTACCCTCGTTCGGAGCGGTGCGCGGATCGGGGCGTGCCGGCCGATCCTGCCGAGCGAGGCGATGTGAGTATGAAGGCGACCCCCCTGCTGGGCTGGTACCGGGCCCTGGCCGTGGCGACCGGCGTGGCGCTGCTGGTGTTCTGCGGCTTCATGGTGGCGAAGTACGGCTTCGACACCGCCGAGGACCTGACCACGTACGTGGCGATGCTGCACGGCTACCTCTACATCGGGTACTTCGTGGTGACCTTCCTGCTCGGCCAGAAGCTCAAGTGGCCGCTCGGCCGGATGGTCTTCACCCTGGCCGCCGGCTGCATCCCGTTCGCCTCCTTCTTCGCCGAGCGCCGGGTGGCCGCGGAGGCCGCCGCCAAGCTGCCGGCCGGCGGGACCGCCCGGCAGACCGCCGGCGTCTGACCCGCCGCGCCTGCGAGGGCGCCCCTTCCCCGCCCGGGGGAGGGGCGCCCTTTCGCGTTCCGGGGGCCCGTCGGCACGTCCGGGCCGTGTTGCCGTCGACAAGTACTAGGACGTCCGAGTAAATTAGTAGGACGTCCTAATAGCTGTGCCGCCCGGTGCCGTGGCGGCCGTACGGAGCGGAGTTCTTGGCCATGGACGCCGAGGAGATCGAGCGCGGGCGGCAGCGCTGGCAGCAGCGGTACGACAGCGCCCGCAAGCGGGACGCGGACTTCACCACCCTCTCCGGTGACGAGGTCGAGCCGGTCTACGGTCCGGCCCCCGGCCAGGCCGTGCCGGGCTTCGAGCGGATCGGCTGGCCGGGCGAGTACCCCTTCACCCGCGGCCTGCACCCGACCGGCTACCGCGGGCGGACGTGGACCATCCGCCAGTTCGCCGGTTTCGGCAACGCCCAGCAGACCAACGAGCGCTACCGGATGATCCTGGAGGCGGGCGGCGGCGGCCTCTCGGTGGCCTTCGACATGCCCACCCTGATGGGCTACGACTCCGACGACCCGAAGTCGCTCGGCGAGGTCGGCCACTGCGGTGTGGCGATCGACTCGGCCGCCGACATGGAGGTGCTGTTCCAGGGCATCCCGCTGGGCGACGTCACCACCTCGATGACGATCAGCGGCCCGGCCGTCCCGATCTTCTGCATGTACCTGGTCGCCGCCGAGCGCCAGGGCGTCGACCCGGCGGTGCTCAACGGCACCCTGCAGACGGACATCTTCAAGGAGTACATCGCCCAGAAGGAGTGGCTCTTCGCCCCCGAGCCGCACCTGCGCCTGATCGGCGACCTGATGGCGTACTGCGCCGAGGGCATCCCGGCGTACAAGCCGCTCTCGGTCTCCGGCTACCACATCCGCGAGGCCGGGGCGACGGCCGCGCAGGAGCTGGCGTACACGCTGGCGGACGGTTTCGCCTACGTCGAGCTGGGCCTCTCCCGCGGCCTGGACGTGGACGTCTTCGCGCCCGGCCTGTCGTTCTTCTTCGACGCCCACCTCGACTTCTTCGAGGAGATCGCCAAGTTCCGCGCCGCCCGCCGGATCTGGGCCCGCTGGATGCGCGACCGCTTCGGCGCCACGACCGACAAGGCGCAGTGGCTGCGCTTCCACACCCAGACCGCCGGCGTCTCGCTGACCGCGCAGCAGCCGTACAACAACGTGGTCCGCACCGCCGTCGAGGCGCTCTCGGCGGTGCTCGGCGGCACCAACTCGCTGCACACCAACGCCCTGGACGAGACCCTGGCGCTCCCCTCCGAGCAGGCCGCCGAGATCGCCCTGCGCACCCAGCAGGTGCTGATGGAGGAGACCGGCATCACCAACGTGGCCGACCCGCTGGGCGGCTCCTGGTACGTCGAGGCGCTCACCGACCGGATCGAGGAGCAGGCCGAGGCGATCTTCCGGCGGATCCTGGACAAGGGCCGCGAGGACCACGAGATCGGCCCGATCACCTCCGGCATCCTGCGCGGGATCGAGGAGGGCTTCTTCACCGGGGAGATCGCCGAGGCGGCCTTCCAGTACCAGCAGGGCGTGGAGAAGGGCGAGAAGCGCGTCGTCGGCGTCAACTGCCACCCGCGCAGCGTCACCCCCGAGCTGGAGATCCTGCGGGTCAGCCACGAGGTCGAGCGCGAGCAGGTGCGCGTGCTGCGCGAGCGCAAGGCCGGCCGGGACGACGCGGCGGTGCGGGCCGGGCTGGACGCCATGCTGGCGGCGGCGCGCTCCGGCGAGTCGATGATCCCGCCGATGCTGGACGCCGTCCGGGCGGAGGCGACCCTCGGCGAGATCTGCAACGCCCTGCGCGAGGAGTGGGGGATCTACCGGGAGCCCGCCGCGTTCTGACGCCTCCCGGCCCCGTACGCCGAAGCCGCCCCCGCGCATTCCGTGCGGGGGCGGCTTCGGCGTGTCCGGCCGGACGCGGGACCGCGCCGGCCGGGGCACCGGGCTGATCAGGAACCGCGCCGGTCAGGGCACCAGGCTGGGGAACGGCCCGAGCAGCAGGTTGGTGAACCGCCTGGTCCAGTCGGCGGTGATCGGCTCGCCGCTCACCAGCACCCGGTGCTCCACCGTCCCGGCGATGGTGTCGAAGATGATGTCCACCTCCTCGCAGGCCGCCGTCTCGTCGCAGTCCGGAGCCAGCTCGCCGCGCGCCTGCGCGGAGGCCCGGCCCTGCCGGACGAGGCGCTTCTGCGGGTCGACGATCGCCTCGCGGATCCGCCGCCGCAGCTGCGGGTCGCGGGTGCCCTCGGCGAACAGGGCGAGCAGCGCCGCCTGGGTCTCCGGCCGGGCCAGCAGGGCGGCGAACTGCGACACCACTGCCTCGATGTCGGCCCGCAGGCTGCCGAGGTCGGGCATCACCAGATCGTCGAAGAGGCTCGCGACGGCGTCCACGACCAGCTCGTTCTTGGACGGCCAGCGGCGGTACAGGGTGGTCTTGGCGACCTTGGCCCGGGTGGCCACGTGGCCCATGGTCAGGCCGCCCCAGCCCAGCTCGGCCAGGGCCTCGCGGGTGGCGTCCAGGATGGCGCGGTCGGCGGCGGCGCTGCGCGGCCTGCCCTTGGCCCTGGCGGTGGTGCTGTCGGGGCTCTCCGGGGCTTCCGGGAGGCCGTCCCGGGCGGCCGGCCGGTCCGGGGTCACGGGGGGCTGGGGGGCCGGCACCGCGCCTCCTTGCGATTTACTGGTAAGTAACATGGGTGGGACCGGTAACGGTAGCGACTCCCCGCACTCCAGGTCAGCCTGGCTGCCCGGGAAAGTGGGGCAGCTCACGTCCCGGGAAAGGGGGATGGGGTTGCGGCGGGGGCCCTCGGTCCAGTTACGCTACGAGTCGTAGCGAAAGCAGTGACGACCAGGCGCCGCAACCCGTGGGACGGGGCGGCGCGGGCGCGGGTGGGGATCCGCGCCGAACGGTTCAGGTTTCAGGGGGAGGGCCGGGGCCCGGGAGGCCGGTACCGCGCAGCCCGCGCGGGGCGGTTTTCCCAGGTTGGTGCCCGGGAGCGGCGCGGACGGGGGAGGATGGTGCCATGCAGCCACGGAATTCGCGTCCCAACAGCGCCGCCCTGCGCGGCGCGGTCGATCTCGCCGCAGTGAAGGCGGCCGGCGAGGCCGCCCAGAAGGCCGAGCAGGCCCGGGCCGAGCGGGCCCGCCAGGCGGCCGCCGCCGAGGCGGCCGGGGTGGCACCCGACCGGCCCGCGTACGAGCTCGTCATCGACGTCACCGAGGACACCTTCGAGTCCGAGGTCGTCCAGCGTTCCGCCGAAGTGCCGGTGGTCATCGACTTCTGGGCCGAGTGGTGCGGCCCGTGCAAGCAGCTCAGCCCGATCCTGGAGCGGCTGGCCGACGAGTACGCCGGCCGGATCGTGCTCGCCAAGATCGACGTCGAGGCCAACCAGCTGCTCGCCCAGCAGTTCGGCATCCAGGGCATCCCGGCCGTGATGGCCGTGGTGGCCGGCCAGCTGGTCCCGCTGTTCCAGGGGGCCGAGAGCGAGGCCAACGTCCGCAAGGTGCTGGACCAGCTGATCCTGGTCGCCGAGCAGCGGTTCGGCGTGGCCGGCGGCTCCGCGGCTCCCGGTACGGCCGGCGAGGCCGCGCCCGTGCTCCCGGAGGACCCGGCGCTGGCGGCGGCGCACGACGCGCTGGACCGGGGCGACCTGGGCGGCGCGGTCCAGGCGTACCGGAACGTGCTGGCCGACCAGCCGGGCAACACCGAGGCCAGGCTCGGCCTGGCCCAGGCGGAGCTGCTCCACCGGGTCGAGGCGCTCGACCCGCAGGCCGTCCGGGCGGCGGCCGCGGCCGACCCCAAGGACGTCGAGGCCCAGCTGCGGGCGGCCGACCTGGACCTGGTCGGCGGGCACGTCGAGGACGCCTTCGGCCGGCTGGTGGACACCGTCGGCAAGACCTTCGGCGAGGACCGGGACACCGCCCGGCTCCGGCTGCTGGAGCTGTTCGAAGTGATCGGCCCGGAGGACTCGCGGGTGACGGCGGCGCGCACGGCGCTGGCCCGCGTGCTGTTCTGAGCCTGCTCTGCCGGGCCCGACCGGACGCCGCCTGCGGGCGCGTTCTGGCACGGCGGATGACCTGCGGTGTCGCTGGTGATTTGGCGACAATCCGGTCATCGCGTGAGAGGTTTACCAAATCTTGACAACGCCCGTGGGTGGTCACTTCAGGTGATCACCCACGGGTGTTTCGCAGGTGTTTCCGACGGATTTCGCCGTCACGATTCCTTCATTTCGTCACGCTGGGTGATCAGTCGGCCGATTTCATGATCGCCGACATGTGATGTTGGATTACCCGTCAGTAATGAACCCCTTGTGCTTCGCCCGGGATTCAAGCAGCATCGGCGACGCCCGGTCCCAGACTCCAAACCCCGGCAGCCGGTCGGCGGACGGAGTGAGGGATCCCCACCGGGCGAGCCGTCGGTCACGGCCGGCGGCAGGGAGGGCAGGGGGGTATCCGCGGTCCCACGGCGGTTCCTGTCCTTCGACCGGCCGCGCGGCCCGCGCGGTCGCTGGTTGTCGCTCGGGGGTGATCGCCGATGTCGTCGGTCCTGCCCGCCGCCCCGCAGGGGTGGTCGGTGAAGGGACGGGAGTGCCGCTGTGTGCCGGCCGCTCCCGCGTCCGACGACGCCCACGGCGCTCTCCGCTACCGAGGACGTAGCTCTCTCCCATCCCAGGCCCCCACCGGTGCGGGACGCACCGCCGGGCGCCGGAGATGTACGTCCTAGAAGGAGGACTCGCATGTCCCAGACCTACGGCAAGACCCGCTGGAAGCGCTTCGCCCTCGTGATGGTGCCGGGCATCGCCGCCACCGCCGCGGTCGGCGTGGCGATGGCCAACAACGCGCTGGCGGCGTCGTTCAGCGTCTCCGGCCAGAGCTTCAAGGTCACCACGCAGGAGCTGCACGGCAAGAACTTCGCGCAGTTCGGCTCCATCGACGCCGAGGCCAACGGCACGCCGCACCCGATCGCCGTCTCGGCGTTCGACTCGGCCACCATCAAGGGCCTCTGCCAGTCGGTGGTGACCGACCCGAACATCATCCCCGGCCTGCCGTGGAAGCTGCCCAAGATCACCCTGCGTCTGGAGGCCGGCTACTCCGACGACGTGGCGAAGCAGGTCTCCGCCAAGAACCTGCTGATCGACCTGGACCAGCTGAACGCGGACGCCGAGTTCACCAACATCAACATCGGCCAGGACGCCGCGACGCTCAAGGGCACCGCGACCGAGAACTGGAAGGGCGCGCTGCCGGGCAGCACCAAGCCCACCGGCAAGGTCGGCTTCGCCCAGGCGGCCGAGAAGGCCGACCTGTACAACGTGCAGCAGACCGCCTGGGCCACCTCGGCGGGCACCTTCACGCTGAACGGCCTGAAGCTCAACCTGCACACCGACGGCGGGCACGAGTGCTACTAGGCCGCTGACCGGCGGTGGGTCCTGCGATCCGCCGCCGAGCACGGCACCCGGGGGGCCGGGGACGGTGTGTGCGCCGTCCCCGGGCCTCCCCCTCCCGTTTTCTCCCCTCGTTCACACCATCGAGGAGCTGCACCGTGTCCAGCGCCCTTGCCGAGCTGCGGCCCGCCGACCACGAGAACCCCGTCCAGTGGGTGCGCCGGGTGTTCCGTAATTTCCGCCGGTCCCGGCCGTTCTACGGCGGTTTGCTGGCCATGTTCGCCGGCGTCCCGATCATGTACTTCCCCTACGCCAAGCTCTCGCTGAACGGCATGACGGTGGCCATGGCCACCACAGCCGGCGCCGGGTCACTGATCATCGGCATCCTGCTGATCGTGCTCGGGCTGACCGCCTGGTTCCAGTCGGCCGTGCGGATCTTCGCCGGTGTCGCCACCATGCTGCTCACCCTGGTGTCGATCCCGGTCTCCAACCTCTCCGGCTTCGGCATGTCGCTGCTGCCGGGCCTGATCGGCGGCGGGCTGATGGTCGCCTGGGCGCCGAACCCGGTCGAGGCCGAGCCGGCCACCGCCAGCGCCACCACCGCCGCCACTGCCGAGGCCGTCGCCGCCGAGCCCGTTGCGGAGACCGCCACCACCGGGGCGGCCGCTCCGGAGAAGGCCGCCCCGGCGACCGCCGAGGCCGCCACCGCGCCGCTGCCGGCCGTGCCCGGTCAGGCCGAGCGGCCGGTCCTCGACAAGGCCCCGACCGCCGAGGGCACCCTTCCGCGGCAGCAGGGCGGCGACGTCGAGGAGGCGCGGTGACCGCCCCGGAGGAGCAGCAGGGCCGGCCCGCCGAGCCGGAGCAGCGCTCCGGGCGGCACGCCGCCCGCCGGACACCGGTCCGGGTCAGACTGCGAGGGCGGGCGCTGGCCATGGCCGCGGTGCCGACCGCGCTGCTGATGGCCGCCACCTACACGCCGAACGCGGCCGTCGCCGAGCCCGCCGCCGGCAAGCCCTGCGCGAGCGCGCCGGACACCCCGGTGCAGCAGCCCGCGGTGGCCGAGACACCCGTTCCGAAGAGCGAGCTGCCCCCGCCGCTGCCCGGCCCGTCCGTGCCGCTCCCGGTGGAGCCGACCGGCGCGCCCGCCGCGCCCTCGACGGCACCCGCGCCGACGGCGGCCCCGACGACGCCGGAGGCCCCGACGGCTCCGACGTCCGGGCCGAGCAGCCAGGCCCCGGCGCCCGCGTCGAGCCCGGCCTCGGCCCCGGTCCGGTCCGCGACCACCGGCGGCTCCGGCGGGGTGGTGCAGGCCGGGCTGATCGGCGACATCGTCGGCGGCGTCACCAACCTGCTCAACCCGAGCGCCTCGCCCAGCCCGTCGGCCTCCACCGGCAGCGCGAAGCCGGCGCCGGCCCCCACGGCCTCGGCGGCGCCCGCCGCCGGCAACCGTGCGGTGGCGGCCCCGGCCGCTCCGGCCGCAGGCACCCCGGCGCCCGCCGCGCCCGCGCCGTCCTCCGCCGCCGGCCCGGCCCCCGCGGCCGCGCCGTCCGGCGCCGCGACGGGCGCGCCGAGCCCGAAGGCGTCCGCTTCGGCGGGCAGCGGCAAGACCGCCGCGAAGCCGTCCGCCGGTGCGAAGGCCACCGGTTCGGCGGCGCCGTCGTCCGGGGCCCGGACGCCGTCCGCCTCCGCCTCGCCGAGCGCCGACCCGAACTGCCTCGTCCCGCTGAAGGGCCTCTCGGCCGGGGAGACGCCGGACAACCCGATCCTCGTCCCGGACCAGAACTGGACCCTGCAGACCAGCCGGCTGACGCTGAACCACGCCGTGCTGATGGGCGTGGTCAAGGTGCAGACGCCCACCGGCACCAAGCGGGTGCTGAAGTTCGTGGTCGACACCGTGGACATCGAGAACCTCGACATGTCGACTCTGGAGGGCAACGGCAAGACCTTCCACGTCAAGGGCGCGCCGGGCTCGGTCTCCACCATGCGCAAGGGCCCGGTCACCATGTACGTGGAGCGGATGTCGGGCCACCTCTCCAAGGTGCTCGGCCTGCCGGTCCCGATCGACCTGGGCGAGCTCACGCTCACCCCGGACGGCCCGCTGCCGCAGTGGCTGTACGACCTGATCGGCAAGCTGGAGATCCCGCTCTGGCTGGAGATGACCGGGGTCACGGCGGTCCAGGCCGGCCAGTTCGGCGGCACGCTGAAGATCCCCGGCATGCGGCTCTACAACGACGACACCCCGTACGTCGGCAACCTCTAGGGCCGGCGGCCTCCCGGGCCCGAACCGGCTCCGGAAACGCCCGTGGGGCGGCCCCCTCCACTGCGGAGGGGGCCGCCCCACGGGCGTTTCCGGGCGACTACTCGCCGCGGGTGCCCAGGTGGTGGACCTGGACCATGTTGGTGTTGCCGGGGACGCCGGGCGGCGAGCCGGCGGTGACGATGACGGTGTCGCCCTCGCCCAGCTCACCCATGCGCAGCAGCTCGCGGTCGACCTGCGCGACCATCTCGTCGGTGGTCTCGACCTGCTCGGTGACGTGGGACTCCACGCCCCAGCTCAGCGAGAGCTGGTTGCGGGTGGCGTGGTCCGGCGTGAACGCGATCACCGGGATCGGCGAGCGGTACCGGGAGAGCCGGCGTGCGGTGTCACCGGACTTGGTGAACGCGATCAGCGCCTTGCCGTTGAGGAAGTCGCCCAGCTCGCAGGCGGCGCGGGCGATCGAGCCGCCCTGGGTGCGCGGCTTGCGGCCCGGGTTCAGCGGCTGGAGGCCCTGGGAGATCAGCTCCTCCTCGGCCTTCTCGCAGATCCGGCTCATGGTGCGGACCGTCTCGACCGGGTACTTGCCGACACTGGACTCGGCGGAGAGCATCACCGCGTCGGTGCCGTCCAGGATGGCGTTCGCGACGTCGGAGACCTCGGCGCGGGTCGGGCGCGAGGCGTGGATCATCGACTCCATCATCTGGGTGGCGACGATGACCGGCTTGGCGTTCCGGCGGGCCAGGGTGATCAGCTGCTTCTGGACCAGCGGCACCCGCTCCAGCGGGTACTCGACGGCCAGGTCGCCACGGGCCACCATGATGGCGTCGAAGGCGAGGACGATCTCCTCCATGGCCTCGACGGCCTGCGGCTTCTCGATCTTGGCGATGACCGGCACGCGGATGCCGACCTCGTCCATGACCGCGTGGACGTCCTTGATGTCGGCCGCGTTCCGGACGAAGGAGAGGGCGACCATGTCGACGCCCAGGGCCAGCGCGAAGCGCAGGTCCTCCTTGTCCTTCTCGGACAGCGCGGGCACGTTCACGGCCGCGCCGGGCAGGTTGATGCCCTTGTTGTTCGAGAGCACGCCGCCCTCGACCACCACGGTCCTCACCCGCGGGCCGTCGACGCTGACGACCTCCAGGGCGATGACGCCATCGTTGATCAGGATCGGGTCGCCGGGCTTCACGTCGCCGGGCAGGCCCTTGTAGGTGGTGCCGCAGATGTGCTGGTCGCCGGGGACGTCCTCGGTGGTGATGGTGAACTCGTCGCCGTTGTCGACGGTCACCGGGCCGTTGGCGAAGGTCGCCAGACGGATCTTGGGACCCTGGAGGTCGGCAAGGACGCCGATGGCCTTGCCGGTGTCCTCCGAGACCTGGCGGACCTTGCGGTACCGCTCCTCGTGGTCCGCGTGGGTGCCGTGGCTCATGTTCAGTCGGGCGACGTTCATGCCCGCCTCGACGATGGCCTTCAGCTGTTCGTAGGAGTCCGTGGCCGGACCCAGGGTGCAGACAATTTTCGCTCGGCGCATATCGGTCAGTCTATCCGTTCGTGTTATAGGTGCATTCGGCGCGAATCGCGAGGAATCGCCGACGAAGGATTTCGCGGACCGAGACGACGGGGTGTCAGTCCGCGGACTCCCGGTGGACCAGGGCGAACGCCTGCCGCGCGATCTCCAGCTCCTCGTCGGTTGGCACCACGGCGACCGCCACCCGGGAGTACGCGGAGGAGATGATCCGCGGTTCGCCGGAGCGCACCGAGTTCAGCTCCGGGTCGACGGCGATCCCCAGCTCCTCCAGCCCGGCGGTGGCCGCCGCCCGCACCGGGGCCGCGTTCTCGCCGACGCCGGCGGTGAAGGCGATCGCGTCCACCCGGCCGAGTACCGCGTAGTAGCCGCCGATGTACTTGCGCAGCCGGTGGATGTACGCGTCGAAGGCCAGCCGGGCGTCCGCGTCGCCCTCCTCCGCGCGGCGCATGATCTCGCGCATGTCGTTGTCCCCGCAGAGGCCGAGCAGGCCGCTGCGGCGGTTGAGCAGGGCGTCGATCTCGTCCACGGACAGGCCGCCGACCCGGTGCAGGTGGAACACCACGCCCGCGTCGATGTCACCCGAACGAGTGCCCATCACCAGGCCCTCCAGCGGGGTGAGGCCCATCGAGGTGTCGACGCAGCGCCCGCCGGAGACCGCGGAGGCGGAGGCGCCGTTGCCCAGGTGCAGCACGATCACGTTGACCTCGGCCGGGTCCTTGCCGAGCAGCCGGGCGGTGGCCCGCGAGACGTACTGGTGCGAGGTGCCGTGGAAGCCGTAGCGGCGCACCCGGTGCTCGTCCGCGACCGTCCGGTCGATCGCGTACCGGGCCGCGTGCTCGGGCATCGAGGCGTGGAAGGCGGTGTCGAAGACAGCCACCTGCGGCAGGTCCGGGCGCAGTGCGCGGGCCACCTCGATGCCGGTGATGTTGGCCGGGTTGTGCAGCGGGGCCACCGGGATGAGCCGGCGGATCTCCCGGAGCACCTCGTCGGTGACCACGGTCGGCTCGGTGAACCGCAGGCCGCCGTGGACCACCCGGTGACCGATCGCGGCCAGCTCGGGGGAGTCGAGACCGATGCCGTCGGCGGCCAGCTCCTCGGCGACGGCCTTCAGCGCGGCGTCGTGGTCGGCGAAGACCTGCACCGCCTCGCGCTTCCCGCCGGCGCGCGGGGTGTGCACCAGCCGGCCGCCCGCCTCGCCGATCCGCTCGACCAGCCCGGACGCCAGGCGCGAGCCGTCCAGCATGTCGATCAGCTGGTACTTCACCGACGAGGAGCCGGCGTTCAGGACCAGGACCCGGGTGCCTTCACTCACTGCTGTGCCTCCTGCGACGGGCCGTGCTCCTGCGGTCGGCCGTGCTCCTGCGACTGGATGGCCGTGATCGCGACGGTGTTGACGATGTCCTCGACCAGCGCCCCGCGCGAGAGGTCGTTGACGGGCTTGCGCAGACCCTGCAGGACCGGGCCGACCGCCACCGCGCCGGCGGAGCGCTGGACCGCCTTGTAGGTGTTGTTGCCGGTGTTGAGGTCCGGGAAGATCAGCACGGTGGCCCGGCCGGCCACCGGCGAACCGGGCAGCTTGGTGGCCGCGACGTGCTCGTCCACCGCCGCGTCGTACTGGATCGGCCCCTCGACCAGGATGTCCGGGCGCAGCCGGCGGACCAGCTCGGTGGCCTTGCGGACCTTGTCGACGTCGGCGCCGGAGCCGGAGGTGCCGGTGGAGTAGGAGAGCATCGCGACCCGCGGCTCGACGCCGAACTGCGCGGCGGTGGCGGCGGACTGGATGGCGATGTCGGCCAGCTGCTGGGCGTCCGGGTCCGGGTTGACCGCGCAGTCGCCGTAGACCAGCACCTTGTCGGCCAGGCACATGAAGAAGACGCTCGACACGATGGCCGCGCCCGGCGAGGTCTTGATCACCTCGAAGGCGGGCCGGATGGTGGCGGCGGTGGAGTGCACCGCGCCGGAGACCATGCCGTCGGCTATGCCCTCCTGGACCATCAGGGTGCCGAAGTAGGAGACGTCGGTGACCACGTCCAGGGCCAGCTCGACGGTCATCCCCTTGTGCGCCCGCAGCTTCGCGTAGAGCTCGGCGAACTGGCGGCGCAGCGGGCTGGTGGCCGGGTCGACGATCCGGACCTGGGCGCGGTCGGCCGCCGGGTCTTCGGCCGGCAGGGCGATGCCGAGGGCGGCCGCCCTGCGGCGGACGGCGTCGGGCTCGCCGAGCAGGGTGAGGTCGCAGATGTTGCGGCGCAGCAGGATCTCGGCGGCGCGCAGCACCCGCTCCTCGGCGCCCTCGGGGAGGACGACGTGCCGGCGGGCCGAGCGGGCCCGCTCCAGCAGCTCGTGCTCGAACATCATCGGGGTCACCCGCTCGGACCGGCCGACCTCGATCCGGTTGGTCAACTCGACGGTGTCCACGTGCAGTTCGAAGAGCCCGAGGGCGATCTCGGCCTTCCGTGGGCTGGCCGCGGAGAGCTTGCCCTCCAGGTGGGTGAGGGTGGCGGCGGTGGGCCAGCTGCCCTCCGGGACGACCGCCACCGGGGTGCCGGGGGCCAGCCGGGCGGCCAGCGCCATGACGTTCGGGCCGGGGTGCTGGCCGAGCGTCAGCAGGACGCCGGCGATCGGCGGGGCGCCGGCGGCGTGCGCGGCCAGCGAGCCGATCACCAGATCGGCGCGGTCCCCGGGGGTGACCACCAGGGCGCCCTCGGTCAGCGCGTCCAGGAAGGTGGGCAGCATGGCGCCGCCGAAGACGAAGCCGCGGACGTCCCGGGCCAGGCCCGCCGCGTCGCCGGTGAGCACCTCGGCGCCGGTGGCCTCGACCAGCTGTGCGACGGTCGGCGCGGCCAGCGCCGGCTCCTCCGGGATGACGTACGCGGGGATCGCCAGCTTCTCGGTGAGCCTGCGCTGGATCCGCTGCTTGGCGGAGGGGGCGACCCGGTTGGCGATCATCGCCAGCGTCGCGCAGCCGAGGTCGGTGTAGGCGCGGTGGGCGTTGCGGACCTCGGCGATCACCGCCTCGGCGTCGTGGGTGTGGCCGCCGACCACCGGCAGCACGGCGGCGCCGAACTCGTTGGCGAGCCGGGCGTTGAAGGCCAGCTCGTCGGGGATGTTGGTGTCCGCGAAGTCGGTGCCCAGCACCAGCACGGCCTGGCAGCGCCGCTCCACCGCGCGGAAGCGGTCGACCAGGACGGAGACCAGCTCGTCCTGTCCCTGGGCGGCCTGCAGGGCGGCGGCCTCCTCGTAGGTGAGGCCGTACAGCTCGGAGGCCGGCAGGTCGATCCGGTAGCGGGCCCGCAGCAGCTCCACCACGTGGTCGGAGCCGGCCTCTCCGGGCGCGTGCGCGTGCACCAGCGGCCGGAACACCCCCACCCGGTCCACCTGGCGGGTGAGCAGTTCCATGACCCCGAGTTCGACCGCCTGGCGGCCGTCCCCCCGGTCGATCCCGGTCACGTACACGCTGCGCGCCACGGCGGCTGTCTCCGTCCCGTCGTCTCAGAGAGTGGTCATCTCGACCATACCTTCGCACCGCGAACACACGTCCGCGAGCAGAGCCCTGCCCTGCGGACAAGGGACGAAGGTCACGTCGGGCCGGGGTCAGGGCCGACCGGGGCGGGGGTCGGGGCCGGCGAGCCCGCTGGAGCCGTCGGAGCCGGACAGCTCCAGTTCGACCCCGCGCGGGGTCTCGCTGAGCCCGACCTGCGACACACGCGTGTCCAGCAGCCAGCCGTGCGGGCGCTGCAGGAGGTCGTGGCGCCCCGGGGACCAGCCGTCGGCGGCGAGCGCGGCCCGCAGCCGGGCGGCCACCTCGGCCGGCGGCAGGCCGGCGGTGCTGCCGATGGTCAGGGTGCGGGCGCAGAAGTTGGAGCCGCAGTAGCCGTCGTCGTCGTGCTCGACGGTCAGCCCGGGCGGCAGTGACACCTCGGCTGCGCCGGGCAGGAAGGCGTCGTAGGCGAGGCTCTGGTAGGCGAAGCCGATGGCGACGCCGACCAGGGCGTGCGCGCCGAGCGCGACCGCGGCCCCGCCGACCGGGGTGCCGAACTCCCGCTTCGGCCGGGGGCCGCGCAGCCGCCGCTCGGTCAGCGCGCCCGCCAGGATCACCAGGCCGCACAGGAGCGGGTAGCCGGCCGTGAACTCGGCCGCGGCGCGGGTGAAGTACCACTCCTGCTGCAGGCCGACGAGGGCGACGGCCAGGCCGGCGAGGAGGGCGAGGACGGCCGCCCCGACCACCCGGGTGCGGACCAGGAACGCCCAGCACAGGGCCGGCAACAGGATGTACAGCAGCCTCAGCACGAACAACACGAGCAAGCCCCCCGCCTGCTGACGATCAGTCCCAGACGGGGAGCCTAGAGCCTCAGGCCGGGCGGAGCCAGATGGTGGCGAGCGGGGGGAGCACCAGCTCGGCGCTGCGGGGCCGGCCGTTCCACTCGACGGCCTCGGCCTTGACCGGGCGGGAGTTGCCGACGCCGCTGCCGCCGTAGGTCTCGGCGTCGGTGTTCAGCACCTCCTCCCAGAGCTGCTCGCGGCCGTCGAGCGCGGGCAGGCCGACCCGGTGGCCGTGCCGGACGACGGGGGAGAAGTTGCAGACGGCGACCAGCGGCGTGCCGTCGGCCGCGTGGCGGACGAAGGAGAGCAGGTTGTCGTCGGCGGCGCCGCCGTCGAGCCAGCGGAAGCCGTCCGGGGTGTTGTCCTGCTCCCAGAGGGCCGGGGCGTCCAGGTACTGCCGGTTGAGGTCGCGGACCAGGCGGCGCACCCCGAGGTGCTCCTCGGCGGCCGGCCACGCCTCGTCGAGCACCCACCACTGCGGGCCGTGCTCGTGGTCCCACTCCGCACCCTGGGCGAACTCCTGGCCCATGAAGAGCAGCTGCTTGCCCGGGTGCGCCCACATGAAGCCCAGGTAGGCGCGGTGGTTGGCGCGCTGCTGCCACCAGTCGCCGGGCATCTTGGCGACCAGCGCCTGCTTGCCGTGCACCACCTCGTCGTGCGAGATCGGCAGGATGTAGTTCTCCGAGTAGGCGTACACCATCGAGAAGGTCATCTCGTTGTGGTGGTACTTGCGGTGCACCGGCTCCTTGGACATGTAGACCAGCGAGTCGTGCATCCAGCCCATGTTCCACTTCAGCCCGAAGCCGAGGCCGCCGCTGTCGGTGGGCCGGGTGACGCCGTCCCAGGCGGTGGACTCCTCGGCGACGGTGATCACGCCGGGGCAGCGGCGGTAGACGGTGGCGTTCATCTCCTGGAGGAACGCGGCCGCGTCCAGGTTCTCCCGGCCGCCGTGCTGGTTGGGCGTCCAGGCGCCGCCCTCGCGGGAGTAGTCGAGGTAGAGCATCGAGGCGACGGCGTCCACCCGCAGGCCGTCGATGTGGAACTCCTCGCACCAGTACACCGCGTTGGCGACCAGGAAGTTGCGCACCTCGGTGCGGCCGTAGTCGAACTCCAGGGTGCCCCAGTCCGGGTGCTCGGCCCGGAGCGGATCGGCCGGCTCGTACAGCGGCTCGCCGTCGAAGCGGGCCAGCGCGAAGTCGTCCTTGGGGAAGTGCGCGGGCACCCAGTCGACGATCACGCCGATGCCGTGCCGGTGCAGGGTGTCGACCAGGTGGCGGAAGTCGTCGGGGGTGCCGAGCCGGGCGGTGGGGGCGTAGTAGCCGGAGACCTGGTAGCCCCAGGAGCCGCCGAACGGGTGTTCCATCACCGGCATGAACTCCACGTGGGTGAAGTTCAACTCCTGGAGGTAGCGCGGGAGTTCTTCGGCGATTTCGCGGTAGGTGGTGAGGTCGGGCCGCCAGGACGGCAGGTGCAGCTCGTACACCGACATCGGCGCCCGGTGGTGCGCGGAGCGGGCCCGCCGGGCCATCCACTCGCCGTCCTGCCACTGGTACGAGGAGGAGGTGACCACCGAGGCGGTGCCGGGCGGGCACTGGGCGGCCCGGGCCAGCGGGTCGGCCTTGTCGAGCACCCAGCCCTGCCGGGTGTGGATCTCGTACTTGTACTGGGTGCCCTCGGCCAGGTCCGGGACGAACAGCTCCCAGATGCCGGAGGAGCCGAGCGAGCGCATCGGGTGCCCGGTGCCGTCCCAGTGGTTGAAGTCGCCGATCAGCCGGACGCCGACCGCGTTGGGTGCCCAGACCGCGAACGCGGTGCCGTGCACCCCGCCGACGGTGCGCACGTGCGAACCGAGCGCCTTCCAGAGCTGCTCGTGCCGGCCCTCGGAGATCAGGTGCAGGTCCAGCTCGCCGAGGGTCGGCGGGGTGCGGTAGCCGTCGTGCTGGCGCAGCGGCGCGCCGCCGGGGTAGGTCACCAGCAGCCGGTAGTCGGGCACCTCGGCGCCGGCCAGCAGGCCGGTGAACAGGCCGCTCTGCTGGTGGGTGAGCTCCGCCGGGCCGTGCGCGGTCTCCACCACCACCCGCTCGGCGAACGGGCGCAGCACCCGGATCGCGGTGCCGCCGTGCACCGGGTGCGCGCCGAGCAGGGCGTGCGGGTCGTGGTGCTTCCCGCCGACCAGCCGGTCCACCTCGGCGGGCGGCAGCGGCGCCTCGGGCAGGCGCAGCGCGCCCACCGGCGCGGCGGGGCCCTCGTCCGCCGCCGGCGGCTGCGGTTCGGCGCGCCGGGGGGCGGCGGGCGCCGCGGCAGCCGCGGGCGCTGCGGGGGCCGCGGGCTCGCGCCGGGGGGAGTCCGCGGATGCCAGGAAGGTGGCGGGGACGGTACGGGTGGTGCGGCCGGGCGGGTCGAGCGGCGTCACGGCGTGGTCCTCCTGCGGAATCGGGGTGGCCGCGGGAACGTCGGCGGCAAGGTGGGCCTGCTCCGGGGGCGGGAGCGGGGTGGAGCCTTGGGAACGTGGGCGGGACGGGGCGAGGACGGGCTGGGCCGGGTCGGGATGCCGGCCCGGGTCGGCCGGCCCCGGTTCAGACGGTCAGGGCGAGCCGGTTGATCGCGGCCAGCGGGATCGGCAGCCAGCTGGGCCGGTGCCGGGCCTCGTAGACCACCTCGTACACCGCCTTGTCGATCTCCAGCGCGCGCATCAGCTCCGGCGAGGCGGCCGGGTCGGTGCCGCCGCCGGCGGTGTAGCCGGCGCAGAACGCGGTGCGGTTGCGCTGCGCCCAGGCGGCGGCCAAATGGGCCAGCTCCGGGTCGGGCGGACCGCCGGCCAGCAGGTGGGCAGCCGCGTAGTCGAAGGAGCGGAGCATCGCGGCGACGTCCCGCAGTGCGGTCTGCGGCTCGCGCCGCTCGGCCACCGACTTGGCCGGCTCGCCCTCGAAGTCCAGCAGCACCCAGCCGTGCGGGGTCCGCATGGCCTGGCCGAGGTGCAGGTCGCCGTGGATCCGCTGGACCGGCATCCCGTCCGGGTGGGCGTCGGCCAGCTGCTGGAAGGCGCTGCGCAGCGCGGCCCGGTAGCGCATCAGTCCGGGGACGGCGGCCACCGCGCTGTCCAGGCGGTCGGCCATCGCGGTGGCCAGCTGCCGGGTCTGGGCCCGGTCCAGCCGGGCCACCGGCATCGAGCGGGCCAGCACCCGGTGCACCTCCGCGGTGGCCCGGCCGAGCCGGTGCGCCTCGATCGCGAAGTTGCCGGGTGACGGGTCCCCCTTGAGCCGGCCGACCTGGTCCAGCGCCAGCTCCCAGCCGTCCTCGGCCTCCGGCAGGTAGCGCTGGAGCAGGCCGAGGGTGGCCGGTTCGGCCCGCTCCAGGCGGCTCTCGAACCAGGCGGCGACCCGGGGGATCCGGGTGGAGCCGGCCCGCGAGAGCGCCAGTGAGAGCTCCAGGTCCGGGTTGGTGCCGGGGTGGATGCGCCGGAACAGCTTGAGGATGTACGAGGTGCCGTAGATGACCGAGCTGTTGGACTGCTCGGCGGTGGAGGCGCGCCCGGGGAGGTTGGCGGGCAGGCCGGAGCCGGGGGTGCGGCGGAACGACAGCGAGCCGAACCGGTCGCCGGTGGCCAGGTGTTCCAGCAGCCGCCCGGTCAGCTCCGGGTCGTGCACCGCGTCGTAGAGCGCGGCGCCGTCGTACGGGCCCTGGCTGAGCCGGCCGAGCACCGCGGTCGGCTCGATGTCCGCCGGGCCCTGCGAGCGGATGCCGAGCAGCAGCTGGTAGAGGTCCCCGTGCGGGGCGCCGGCGGTGGCGGCGTGCTCGACCCGCAGCAGCAGGTGCAGCAGGGCGGGGTCGCCGACCTGGAGCGGGGTGCCGACCACCGGGGTCAGGCCGGTGATGGGCCGTCCCTTGCCGGCGTACCAGCGCTGGGTGGGGAGCCACTCGGCGATCAGCGGCAGCGCCGCCTGGACGAGTTCGCTGACCCCCAGTGCGGTTCTCCGGGCCCCGACGCCCCGCGGGCCCGCCGGCGCGGCGGTGCCGGCGGGGGTGTCGCGGTGCAGGTGGGCCTGAGAACGGGAGGTTTCGGACATGACTCCCTTTCCCCGGAAGCGGGCGGACTGCCCGACGGGTCTGGCCGGGTCCGTCAGTCTTCCGGATTTCGGCGGCGCGGCGGCTGCGGCACGCGAGCGGGGGGCTCGGGTGTCACGCCTTCGTGTGGGTGGCCGTTGGGCTGTTCTCCGTACGCGGTGGTGCAGAGAACTCCGGGGGCGCGGGGGTTTCAACTCGCGCCCCCGGAGGGTCAGGTGGTGCCCGCGGGGCTGCCCGCGGTGGTGCGGTGGTGCGCCCTCCGGCGGATCGTTACTTCGATCGCCTGGTCCCGCTCAGCCGCGGGGGCCGGCGGAGCTGGAACCAGTAGAAGCCGTGGCCGGCGAGGGTGAGCAGGTACGGCCACTCGCCGATCGAGGGGAAGCGCACCCCGCCGATCAGCTCCACCGGGTACCGCCCGCCGTACTGCCGCAGGTCCAGTTCGGTCGGCTGCGCGAACCGCGAGAAGTTGTTCACGCACATGACCAGGTCCCCCTCGTGCTCACGCACGAAGGCCAGCACCGCGGGGTTGCTGGAGGGCAGCTCGGTGTACGTCCCGAGACCGAACGCCGGATTGAGCTTGCGGATCTCGATCATGCGACGCGTCCAGTGCAGCAGTGAACTCGAACTGCTTTGCTGCGCTTCGACGTTGGTCACCTGGTAGCCGTACACCGGATCCATGATGGGCGGCAGACTGAGCCTGCCCGGGTCGGCGGAGGAGAAACCCGCGTTGCGGTCCGGGGTCCACTGCATCGGCGTGCGCACGCCGTCCCGGTCGCCCAGCCAGATGTTGTCGCCCATGCCGATCTCGTCCCCGTAGTACAGCACCGGCGATCCGGGCAGGGAGAGCAGCAGGGCGGTGAACAGCTCGATCTGGTTGCGGTCGTTCTCCAGCAGCGGGGCGAGCCGCCGGCGGATGCCCACGTTGGCGCGCATCCGCGGGTCCTTGGCGTACTCCGCGTACATGTAGTCGCGCTCCTCGTCGGTGACCATCTCCAGGGTCAGCTCGTCGTGGTTGCGCAGGAAGATGCCCCACTGGCAGCCGTGCGGGATGCGCGGGGTCTTGGACAGGATCTCCGAAACGGGGTAGCGGGACTCCCGGCGGACCGCCATGAAGATGCGCGGCATCACCGGGAAGTGGAACGCCATGTGGCACTCGTCGCCGCCGGAGGCGAAGTCGCCGAAGTAGTCGACGACGTCCTCCGGCCACTGGTTGGCCTCCGCCAGCAGCACGGTGTCCGGGTAGTCGGCGTCGATCTCCTTGCGGACCCGCTGGAGGAACTCGTGCGTCTCCGGCAGGTTCTCGCAGTTGGTGCCCTCGCGGGCGAACAGGTACGGCACGGCGTCCAGCCGGAAGCCGTCGATGCCCAGGTCGAGCCAGAACCGGAGCGCGGCGATCATCTCGTCCTGGACCCGGGGGTTGTCGTAGTTGAGGTCCGGCTGGTGGGAGAAGAAGCGGTGCCAGAAGTACTGCTTGCGCACCGGGTCGTAGGTCCAGTTGGAGGTCTCGGTGTCGACGAAGATGATCCGGGCGTCCGGGTACTGCTTGTCGTCGTCGGCCCACATGTAGAAATCGCCGTACGGGCCGTCCGGGTCCTCCCGGGAGGCCTGGAACCAGGGGTGCTGGTCGCTGGTGTGGTTCATGACGAAGTCGATGACCACGCGCATGCCGCGGGCGTGCGCGGCGTCCACGAACTCCATGAAGTCGGCGAGGTCGCCGAACTCCGGCAGGACCGACTTGTAGTCGGCGACGTCGTACCCGCCGTCGCGCAGCGGCGAGGCGAAGAACGGCGGCAGCCAGAGGCAGTCGACCCCGAGCCACTGCAGGTAGTCGAGCTTGGACGTGAGCCCCTTGAGGTCCCCGACCCCGTCGCCGTTGCTGTCCTGGAAGGACCGCACCAGCACCTCGTAGAAGACCGCACGCTTGAACCACTCCGGGTCCAGGTTCTTCTTCGAGGTCTCGGGGAAGGTGTCGGGGACGGGCTCGTTCACTGTCACGCTGGGTTCCTCCGAACCGTGAGGAGGTGAGCCGGCTCGGCTGAGGGATCGAGCCGGACGTAGTTGTGCCGGCCCCAGGTGTAGGCGGCGCCGGTGAGCTCGTCGTGCACCACGAAGGGCCCGTCCCCGTCGAGGGTGACGGTGGCCTCCTGGGCGTGGTGCGGGTCCAGGTTGACCACCGTGATGACGTGGTCGGTGAGGCCGTCCGGGGTGGTCGCGGTCTTGGAGTAGGCGAGCACCTGGTCGTTGTCGGTCGGGTGGAAGCGCAGGCTGCGCAGTTGCTGGAGGGCGGGGTGGCGGCGGCGCAGCCGGTTCAGCACGGTGAGCAGCGGGGCCAGGGTGTCGGTGCGGTTCCAGTCCCGCGGGCGGAGCTCGTACTTCTCCGAGTGCAGGTACTCCTCGGAGCCCGGGTGGGCCGGCTCGTTCTCGTACAGCTCGTAGCCGGCGTAGACGCCGTAGCTGGGGGCGAGGGTGGCGGCCAGGACGGCGCGGATCGCGAACGCCGCCCGGCCGCCGGTCTGGAGGTACGCGTGCAGGATGTCCGGGGTATTGGCGAAGAAGTTGGGCCGCATGTAGGCGGCTGCGTCACCGGAGAGCTCGGTGAGGTAGTCGGTGAGTTCCTGCTTGGTGTTGCGCCAGGTGAAGTACGTGTACGACTGGTGGAAACCGATCTTCCCGAGGGCGTGCATCATTGCGGGCCGGGTGAACGCCTCCGCCAGGAACACGACATCCGGGTCGGTGCGGGCGATGTCACCGAGCACGCGTTCCCAGAACACCACGGGCTTGGTGTGCGGGTTGTCGACCCGGAAGATCCGCACTCCGTGGGACATCCAGAACCGGAGGATCCGAATCGTCTCCTTGACGATTCCGTCCATGTCCTGGTCGAAGTTGATCGGATAGATGTCCTGGTACTTCTTGGGCGGGTTCTCCGCGTAGGCGATGGTGCCGTCGGCGCGGTGGGTGAACCATTCCGGGTGCTTGTTCACCCACGGGTGGTCCGGTGAGCACTGCAGTGCGAAGTCCAGCGCCACCTCCAGGTGCAGCGCGGTGGCCTCGGCGACGAAGTGGTCGAAGTCCCCGAGGGTGCCGAGGTCCGGGTGGACGGCGTCGTGCCCGCCCTCCGGCGAGCCGATCGCCCACGGGGAGCCGACGTCGTGCGGACCGGCCGTCAGGGTGTTGTCCGGGCCCTTGCGGAAGGCCCGGCCGATCGGGTGGACCGGCGGCAGGTACACCACGTCGAAGCCCATCGCGGCGACCGCCGGCAGCCGCTCGGCGGCGCTGCGCAGGGTGCCCGAGCGAGGCGGCTCGACGCCCGCCGGGTCCACCACCGCGCCCTCCGAACGCGGGAAGAACTCGTACCAGGAGCCGAACAGCGCCCGCTCGCGGTCCACCTGCAGCGGCAGCGGGCGGGAGGCGCTCACCAGTTCGCGCAGCGGGTAGCGGGCCAGCAGGTCCAGCACCTCGGGGGCGAGCGCGGCGGCCAGCCGGGAGAGCGGCGGCATGCCGGCGTCGCGCAGGGCGTCCACCGCGGCCAGCACGTGGGCCCGGCCCTCCTTCTTCGGCACCCCGCCCGCGGCCCGCTCCAGCAGCAGCGCGCCCTCCTCCAGCACCAGCGCGGTGTCGATCCCGGCCGGCAGCTTCACGGCGGCGGTCCGGCGCCAGGTGGCGACCGGGTCGCTCCACGCCTCCACCAGGTAGGACCAGCGGCCGGGCGTGGTCGGCGTGACGTACGCCCCCCAGCGGTCGGTGCCCTCGGCGAGCTCGCGCATCGGCGTCCAGGGGCCGCTGCGGCCGCGCGGGTCACGCAGGACGACGTTGGCGTTCACCGCGTCGTGGCCCTCGCGGAACACGGTGGCGGTGACCAGGAAGGTCTCGCCGACCACGGCCTTGGCCGGGCGGCGGCCGGCGTCCACCAGGGGGTTGACGTCCAGGACGGGGATGCGGCCGATCACGGTGTCGCTCTCTGTCGTCTTGCGGGCGGCGGTCTTGCGGGCGGGGGAGGTCCGACCGGCCGCGGCCCGGGCGGGGGCCTTTCGGGGCGCTGCGCCGGCCTTCGCGGTGGCGGCCTTCGCGGTGGCGGTGCCGGCTCCGGCGGTGGTCTCGGCGGTGGACGTGGCGGCGGTGGCGCTGCGCCGGGTGGTGGTGCGCTTGCGCGGTGCCGCGGGTCGGCTCTCCTCGGCCCCGGGTTGTCGGGCCGGCTCTGCCTGCTGCTCCGTACGGATAGCCCCGGCACCCCGGGGTCCCGGCATCGGCGCGTCTGTCCGAGTGTCAGAATCCATCCGTCCGGCGGATTCCGCGACCGCTGTGTCGAGGGTGTCGGCCACCGGTGTGGACTGGTCCCGCGTGTCGCCGTGCATGCCAAACTCCTGCCCGAGATCGGCGGCAGCTCCCGCGGGCCGCACGGGCCGGGGGGAGTACCGGGAGGACTGCTGGGTGGGGGAGGCCGTGCGACCGGAAGCCTGCCCGCGCCGCCGTCCCCGGCAACCTGCCCCGCTCCCGCCAAGCCCGTGACGGGGAGCCCGAGAGCCCGCGCGCGTCCCGGCGCACGCCTCTCGGGGCACGCCCCTGGGCGACCCAACCCACCCGTGAACGAGCAGGCCGAGGACGAGGACACGCACCGGTGCGCGGTGAGCGCCGAATGGGCTAAGGAGGATGAGGAACGATCAACGCGAAAAGGATTCGGACGTGCTGCTTCAAGGGGGGCGCCACCCGTCGCCGCACTCCCCACAGCATCAACGACCTTGGTTCATAGTCGCATCGGGGACAAGACTTTCGCAGCGGTACGACAGTAGTTTCGGGCCTTCTCGGGGCAGATGGGCCCGGCGGAAATGGATCTGTTCCGCAGTGTTCATGCATTGGTAGCGCGAACCGCCGGAAAGTGCGCCTCGCGCGCCCCCCGTGCAGTCCAATGCGCCGAATGCGATCTCATCAATAGGCCGAACGGAGGCGCAATAGCCCACTTGACGCACCATCACGGCGGCGGCCACGGCTACGCTTCACGCCGTGAAGGCAATCCGCAGATTCACCGTCCGCACCGTCCTGCCCGAACAACTCCAGCCGTTGCACGAGCTGGCCCTCAATCTGCGCTGGTCGTGGCACCCCGAGACCAGGGACCTCTTCCGGTCCGTGGACCCGGAGGTCTGGGCCGCGACGGGTGAGGACCCGGTGCGCCTGCTCGGGGAGGTCCCGGCCGCCCGGCTCGCCGCGCTCGCCGCCGACCGGCGGTTCCTGCGCAGACTCGGCGACCTCGCCGACGACCTGCGGGAGTACCTGGCCGGCCCGCGCTGGTACCAGGCCGCCGAGCAGGCGGCCGGCGCCGCACAGCCCGCCGGCGTCGCCTACTTCTCGCCCGAGTACGGCATCGCCGCCGCCCTGCCCCAGTACTCCGGCGGCCTCGGCATCCTGGCCGGAGACCACCTCAAGGCCGCCAGCGACCTCGGCGTCCCGATCATCGGCGTGGGGCTCTTCTACCGGCACGGCTACTTCCGCCAGTCCCTCGACCGGGACGGCTGGCAGCAGGAGCGCTACCCCCTGCTGGATCCGGACGAACTGGCCGTCACCCTGCTCCGGGAGACCGACGGCACCCCCTGCCGGGTCGACCTCGCCCTGCCCGGCGGCCGGACCCTCGCGGCGCACGTCTGGAAGGCCCAGGTCGGCCGCGTCCCGCTGCTGCTGCTCGACTCCGACATCGAGGCCAACTCGCCCGCCGAGCGCGACGTCACCGACCGCCTCTACGGCGGCGGCAGCGAGCACCGGCTGCTCCAGGAGATGCTGCTCGGCATCGGCGGCGTCCGCGCGGTCCGCTCCTACTGCCGGCTCACCGGCCACCCCGCCCCCGAGGTCTTCCACACCAACGAGGGCCACGCCGGCTTCCTCGGCGTCGAGCGGATCCGCGAGCTGATCGCCGACGGCGCGGCCGGGCCCGGCCTCGACTTCGCCGCCGCCCTGGAGGCCGTCCGGGCCGGCACCCTGTTCACCACCCACACCCCCGTACCGGCCGGCATCGACCGGTTCGACCGCGACCTGGTCGCCCGCCACTTCGGCGGCGACGCCGCGCTGCCCGGCGTGCCGGTCGACCAGGTGCTCGCGCTCGGCGCCGAGTCCTGGCGCGGCGGGGACCCGAAGCTGTTCAACATGGCCGCCATGGGTCTGCGGCTCGCCCAGCGCGCCAACGGCGTCTCGACCCTGCACGGCGAGGTCAGCCGGTCGATGTTCAACGGCCTCTGGCCGGGCTTCGACCCCGCCGAGGTGCCGATCACCTCGGTCACCAACGGCGTGCACGCCGCCACCTGGATCGACCCGGCGGTGGTCCGGCTCGGCGCCGCCGAGATCGGTGCCGAGCGTGCCGAGTCCGCGATGACCACCGGCGACGCCCAGCGCTGGACCGGGCTGGAGAAGATCGCCAACACCGACGTCTGGGAGCTGCGCCGCACCCTGCGGTCCCAGCTGGTCGACGAGGCCCGCAGCCGGCTGCGCGCCTCCTGGCGCCAGCGCGGCGCCGGCGAGGCCGAGCTCGGCTGGGTCGCCTCCGCGCTCGACCCCGACGTGCTGACCATCGGCTTCGCCCGCCGGGTGCCCTCCTACAAGCGGCTCACGCTGATGCTGCGCGACCAGGACCGGCTGCGGGCGCTGCTGCTGCACCCCACCCGGCCGGTGCAGATCGTGGTCGCCGGCAAGGCCCACCCGGCCGACGACGGCGGCAAGCGGCTGATCCAGCAGATGGTGGCCTTCGCCGACGACCCGGCGGTCCGCCACCGGATCGTCTTCCTGCCGGACTACGACATGGCGATGGCCCGGCACCTCTACCCCGGCTGCGACGTCTGGCTGAACAACCCGCTGCGCCCGCTGGAGGCCTGCGGCACCTCGGGGATGAAGGCCGCGCTGAACGGCTGCCTCAACCTGTCCGTCCTGGACGGCTGGTGGGACGAGTGGTACGACGGCCAGAACGGCTGGGCGATCCCCACCGCCGACGAGGCCGGCGGCGTCCTCGATCCGGACAGCGGCGAGGCCGAGCGGCGGGACGACATCGAGGCCGCCGCGCTGTACGACCTGATCGAGCACCAGGTGGCCGCCCGCTTCTACGACCGCGGCGCGGACGGACTGCCGCACCGCTGGATCGCGATGGTCCGGCACACCCTGGTCACCCTCGGGCCCAAGGTGCTGGCCGGGCGGATGGTCCGCGAGTACGTCGACCGGCTGTACACCCCGGCCGCCCTCGCCCAGCGGGAGCTGGCCGCCGCCGACCACGCCGGCGCGCGGGAGCTGGCCGGCTGGAAGGCGCGGGTCCGGGAGTCCTGGCCGGCCGTCCGGGTCGAGCACGTCGAGGCGGAGTGCCCCGACGAGGCGCAGGAGCTGGGCAGCTCGCTGGCGCTGCGGGTGCAGGTCGCGCTCGGCACCCTGGAGCCCGGGGACGTCGAGGTACAGGCGGTCTCCGGGCGGGTCGACGAGTCGGACGGCATCTCGGACGCCCGGGTGCTCGCGCTCAAGCCGGTCGGCGGGCCGGACCTCGACGGCCGCACCCGCTACGAGGGCTCGCTGGAGCTCTCCCGGACCGGCCCGTTCGGGTACACCGTCCGGGTGCTGCCCGCGCACCCGCGGCTGGCCTCGCCGGCCGAGCTGGGCCTGGTCGCGCTGCCCGCCGAGTCGACCGGGATGGACGCGGGGCTGCTGCGCTGAGAACGGGGCGGGGGCCGCGGTGATCCGCGGCCCCCGCCCCGTCGCGGGCCCCCGCGGGCCCTGTCCGGCCCTACGCGGGGGCGCGGCTCAGACCAGGCTGTCCCGCCAGGCCTGGTGCAGCTCGGCGAACCGGCCGGCGCCGCCGATCAGCTCCTCCGGGGTGCCGTCCTCGACGATGCGGCCCTGGTCCATCACCAGGACGCGGTCGGCGATCTCGACCGTGGAGAGCCGGTGGGCGATGATCACCGCCGTCCGCCCGGCCAGCACGGTGCGCATCGCCCGCTGGACGGCCTGCTCGCCCGGCACGTCGAGGGAGCTGGTCGCCTCGTCCAGGATCAGCACCGCCGGGTCGGCCAGCAGCGCGCGGGCGAAGGCGACCAGCTGGCGCTGGCCGGCCGAGATCCGCCCGCCGCGCTTGCGCACGTCGGTGTCGAAGCCGTCCGGCAGCGCGGCGATGAACTCGTACGCGCCGATGTCCCGGGCGGCCTGCTCGACCTCCTCGCGGGTGGCGCCGGGGCGGCCGATCGCGATGTTCTCGGCGACGGTGCCGGAGAACAGGAAGGACTCCTGGGTCACCATCACCACCCCGCGCCGCAGCTCCGCGGTGGCGAGGTCGCGCAGGTCCACCCCGTCCAGGGTGATCCGGCCGCCGGTCGGGTCGTAGAAACGGGCCAGCAGCTTGGCGACGGTCGACTTGCCCGCGCCGGTGGCGCCGACCACGGCCACCGTCCGGCCGGCCGGCAGCACCAGGTCGAAGGCGGGCAGCACCTCCTTGCCGGTGCGGTAGGCGAAGTGGGTCTTCTCGAAGCGCACCTCCCGGCCCACCACCCGCTCGCCCGCCGCGCCGCGCGGCTCCGGCAGCTTCGCGGGCTCGGCCGGCTCGACCACGGTCGGCTCGTGGGCGAGCAGACCGGCGATCTTCTCCAGGGCGGCGGCGGCCGACTGGTAGCTGTTCAGGAACATCGCCAGATGGTCGATCGGGTCGAACAGCCGGCGCAGGTAGAGGACGAAGCCGGTGAGCACGCCCAGTTCCACGGCGCCGTCGGTGACCAGGAAGGCGCCGAGCAGCACCACCCCGGTGATCCAGACGTTGGCGGTGGTGCGGGAGAGGCCGACGTACCGGGCGATCTCCAGCAGGCCGTCCGCGGTGGCGGTGGCCGACTGCCGGTTGACCACGCCGAACGCGGCGTCGTTGGCCTGCTCGCGGCGGAACGCCTGCACCGGGCGGATGCCGTTCATGGTCTCGGTGAACCGGACGATCAGCGAGGCGGCCGAGGTGCGCGAGCGGCGGTAGACCCGGCGCGAGCGGCTCCGGAACGAACGGGCGATCAGGAACAGCGGCACGAAGGAGGCCAGCGAGACCAGTCCGAGCCGCCAGTCCATCACCAGCAGCAGCACCGAGATGTAACAGACCGAGAGGAAGACGGTCAGCAGCTCCTGGAGCCCCTCGGAGAGCAGCTCGCGCAGCGCGTCCACGTCACTGGTGGCGCGGGAGATGATCCGCCCGGAGGTGTACCGCTCGTGGAAGTCCAGGCTGAGCCGCTGGGCGTGCCGGAAGATCCGGCCGCGCAGCTCCAGCAGGATGTCCTGGTTGATCCGGGCGCTGATCCTGATGAACGCCCACTGCAGGACGGTGCTCAGCAGGGCGAAGCAGAGGTAGGCGGAGATCACCGCGATCAGCGGGCCGGCGTCGTGCTCGCGCAGCGCCGGGATGCCGCGGTCCATCGCGATCGCCACCAGCAGCGGGCCGGACTGCAGCGCGGCCTGCTGGAGCAGGATCACCGCCATCGCGACGGCGATCCGGGCCCGGTGCGGGCCGAGCAGTGCGCGCAGCAGCGCCCGGGGCGCGCCCGGTGGGACGGGGATGTCCTCCTCGTCGGCGGGCGGCGACGGGAGCTCCTCCTCCGGTGCGGCCGCGGCGCCCGCGCCTTCCCGCGCGTCCCTCGCGGTCCTCCGGTCGGGTTCGACGGTGGTGGTCATCGGGTGGGACTCCCCTCCTGGACGAGGGCCTCCTGGACGAGGGCCTTCGGTGCGAGGGCCTCCGGTGCGAGGGCGGCCTCGCCCGACATCAGTTCGCGGTAGCGCGCCGAGCTGCGCAGCAGCTCCTGGTGGGTGCCGACGGCCTCGATCCGGCCGTCCGCGAGCACCGCGACCCGGTCGGCGAGCAGCACGGTGCTCGGCCGGTGGGCCACCACCAGCGCGGTGGTGGAGCCGAGGACCTGCCGCAGCGCCTGTTCGACCAGCGCCTCGGTGTGCACGTCCAGCGCCGAGAGCGGGTCGTCCAGGACGAGGAACTCCGGGTCGCCGACCACCGCGCGGGCCAGCGCGAGCCGCTGGCGCTGGCCGCCGGAGAGGCTGAGCCCCTGCTCGCCGACCTCGGTCCCGACGCCCTCGGGCAGCTTCTCGACGAAGCCGGCCTGGGCGGTGGCGAGTGCGGCGGCCAGCCGCTCGGGGCCGGCGCCGGGCGCGCCCATCAGCACGTTCTCCCGGACCGTGGCCGAGAACAGGGTGGGCTCCTCGAAGGCCACCGAGACCAGCTCGCGCAGCCGCTCCCGGGGCAGCTCGCGGACGTCCCGGCCGTCCAGGGTGATGGTGCCGGCGGTGGCCTCGTAGAGGCGGGGGAGCAGGGCGGTGAGCGTGGTCTTGCCGCTGCCGGTGGCGCCGACCAGGGCCATCGTCTCGCCGCTGCGGATGTGCAGGTCGATGCCGTGGAGCAGGTCGGGCCCGTCCGGCGGGGCGTCCGGGTAGCGGAAGCGGACGCCGGTGAGGCGGATGCCGTCGCGCACCCCGGCGTCCCGTCCGGGGGAGGTGGCGGCAGCAGGGGCCGCCGGGGCCACGGTGGTCTCCCCGGGCAGCGGCTCGTCCAGGATCTCGAAGAACCGGTCGGTCGCGGTGGCCGCTTCGTTGGCGTAGGCGAGCAGCCAGCCCAGCGACTCGACCGGCCAGCGCAGCGCCAGCGCGGTGGAGAGGAAGGCGACCAGCGTGCCGGTGCTCAGCTCGTCGTGCGCGACCAGGTAGCAGCCGGCCGCCAGCGCACAGCCGAGCGCCAGCTCGGGCAGGCCGACGATGACCGCCCAGAGGTTGGCGAGCAGGCCGGCCTTGCGCAGTTCGGTGCGGCGCAGCGCGTGGGCCTGCCCGCGGAAGCGTTCGGCCATCGCCCGGTGGCGGCCGAAGGCCTTGAGGATGCGGATGCCGAGGACGGACTCCTCGATCACGGTGGCGAGGTCGCCGTTCTGGTCCTGGGCGCGGCGGGCGGCGCCGGAGTAGCCGACCTCGAACCGCCGGGTCAGCAGCATCAGCGGGGCGGCGGGCAGCAGGGCGATCAGCGCGAGCCGCCAGTCCTGGGTGAACATCAGCGCGGTGCCGGCCAGGAAGGTCAGCGAGTTCACGATCAGGAAGACCAGCGGGAAGGTCAGGAAGAGCCGCATGGTGTACATGTCGGAGGTCGCCCGGGAGAGCAGCTGGCCGGAGCCCCAGCGGTCGTGGAAGGCGATCGGCAGGCGCTGGAGCCGGGCGAAGAGGTCTCCGCGCATCGCCGTCTCCACCCCGGCCAGGGGCCGGGCCAGGACGACCCGCCGGGTGTAGAAGAGGCCCGCCTCCAGCAGACCGAGTGCCAGCAGCAGGGCGATCAGCGGGGTCAGCGCGCCGAGGTCGTGGTCGGCGATCGGCCCGTCGACGATCCGGCCGAGCACCATCGGGACGAGCAGCAGGGCGAACGACGCGAGCAGGGCGGCGCCGACCGAGACGGCCAGCCGCAGACGGATCGGCCGGGCGTAGGGCCACAGCCGGAGCAGCGAGCGGACCGTCGACCGGCGGACGGGCGCGGGTGTGGGGGTTCGGTTCTCGGGCATCGCCGCGAGGGTAGGTCGTGACCGCGTCATTTCTCATCCGGTTTTTCGGACCTGTCGACGAGAACCGGCCACCTTCGCGCAGGTGGCCGGACGGCTCATTCCGGCGCGGGTGTGCGCAGCAGTCGCAGGGAACGGCCGAGCAGCGTCACGGCGTCCTGCGGCCGGTGCGCGTGGCTGCCGTTGCCGGTCTCCTCGGCCGCGGTGTCCAGAACCGTTCGGTACCCGGGGTCCGGAGCGGCCCAGGGTTCCCCCGGGAGGGTGAAGGCGACCGGGTCGGGGCCGGCGTTCAGCAGCAGCAGGAAGCTGTCGTCGCGCAGCGGGCGGCCGAACTGGTCACGCTCCGACATCGCGGCGCCGGAGAGCAGCATGCCCAGGCAGGCGGTCGGGGCGAACCAGTCGGCCTCCGTCATCTCCTTGCCGCGCGGGGTGAACCAGGCCAGGTCGGGCTGGCCGCCGGGGGTGGTGGCCCGGCCGGAGAAGAAGGCCCGCTGCCGCAGCACCGGGTGGGTGCGGCGGAGCCGGACCAGCAGCGCGGTGAGGTCGCGCAGCCCGGCCCAGCGGCGGTCCGCCAGCAGCGACCAGTCCAGCCAGCTGACCTCGTTGTCCTGGCAGTAGGCGTTGTTGTTGCCGCCCTGGGTGCGGCCGAACTCGTCCCCGGCGGTGATCATCGGGACGCCGGTGGAGAGCAGCAGGGTGGCCATCAGGTTGCGCAGCTGGCGCAGCCGCAGGGCGTTGACGGCCGGGTCGGCCGTCTCGCCCTCGGCGCCGTGGTTCCAGGAGCGGTTGTCGTCGGTGCCGTCCCGGTTGGCCTCGCCGTTGGCCTCGTTGTGCTTGCGGTCGTAGGAGACCAGGTCGCGCAGGGTGAAGCCGTCGTGCGCGGTGACGAAGTTGACCGAGGCGTACGGGCGGCGGCCGCCGCGCTGGTAGAGGTCGGAGGAGCCGGAGAGCCGGTAGCCGAGCTCGCGCACGTCCGGGCGGGCGCCGCGCCAGAAGTCCCGGACGGTGTCGCGGTACTTGTCGTTCCACTCGGCCCACAGCGGCGGGAAGCCGCCCACCCGGTAGCCGCCCGCGCCGACGTCCCACGGCTCGGCGATCAGCTTGACGCGGCTGAGCACCGGGTCCTGCGAGACGGCGGCGAGGAACGGGTGGTCCATCTCGACGCCGTCGCTGCCGCGGGCGAGCGCGGCCGCGAGGTCGAAGCGGAACCCGTCCACGCCCATCTCGGTGACCCAGTACCGCAGCGAGTCGGTGATCAGCCGGACGACCTGCGGGCGGCGGGTGTCCAGGGTGTTGCCGCAGCCGGTGTAGTCGGCGTAGCCGCGCGGGCGGTTGAGCGGCAGCCGGTAGTAGCCGGCGTTGTCGATGCCGCGCAGCGAGAGGCTGGGGCCGAGTTCGCCGGCCTCGGCGGTGTGGTTGTAGACCACGTCGAGGATCACCTCGATGCCGGCGGCGTGCAGCGCGCGGACCATCCGCTTGAACTCGCCGACCTGGCCGCCGCGGCCGCCCGAGGCCGAGTAGCCGGCGTGCGGGGCGAAGTAGCCGACGGTGTTGTAGCCCCAGTAGTTGGCCAGCCCGCGGGACTGCAGGTGGTCCTCGCTGGCGTACTGGTGGACCGGCAGCAGCTCGACGGCGGTGACGCCGAGGCCGGTCAGGTGCTCGACGGCGGCCGGGTGGGCGAGGCCCGCGTAGGTGCCGCGCAGCTCGGGCGGGACGCCGGGGTGGCGCATGGTGAATCCGCGCACGTGCAGCTCGTACAGGACGGTCTCGGC
Source organism: Kitasatospora sp. NPDC090091 (assembly GCF_044747365.1). Classification (NCBI taxonomy): domain Bacteria; kingdom Bacillati; phylum Actinomycetota; class Actinomycetes; order Kitasatosporales; family Streptomycetaceae; genus Kitasatospora; species Kitasatospora sp. NPDC090091. The sequence goes on along the minus strand of NZ_JBIVDY010000005.1, from coordinate 74,137 downwards.
CCACGGGGTCTTGGGGCGCTGGTCGTCGTACCAGTCGTCGTCGTCGTGGACCACCACGGATCTGGGCACGTACCGGGCCGAGTCCCGGTTGTCCCGGACGGTGTCGGCGACGTCGGCCTCGGGCCAGTTGCGGACGGCGGCGCAGACCGCGTCGTGCGCGGTGTAGCAGCCGTCGACGGCGCGGGCGTAGGGGTCGAGCAGCAGTTTGGCCGGGTTCCAGCGGGCGCCGGTCCACGGGTCCCAGCGGCCGTGGACGCGGAAGCCGTACCGGGTGCCGGGCAGCACGCCGGGCAGGAAGCCGTGCCAGACCTGGAAGTCCTGCTCGGTGAGCCGGTGCCTGGTCTCCCGGCCGTCCTCGTCGAACAGACAGAGGTCGACGGCCTCGGCGCCGGCCGCCCAGAGCGCGAAGTTGGTGCCCTGCCGCCCCCGGGCGTCGGTCCTGAACCGGGCGCCGAGCGGTTGCCAGCTGCCGGGCCACGGCGGCTCGGCGGTGGGCCCGCCGTGCGACCGCACCCCGGCTTCCAGCTCCTGCCCTGACGCCATGGCCGTGCCCTCCCTGCATCGGGGTGTCCCGGACCCCGTTCACCCTCTCTTTCCCTGATCCCGCTGACCGGAAGCCCGCTGAACGGAGGCTTACCGGCGGATGGCCCCGAGGAGGAGTGACCCGGAGGGCGCGGGCGGCGCGGGCGCGGGGCGTGCCGTACCACCGGGGGCCGCGGGGCCGGGCCCGCCGCGTGTCCTGCCGGGATCGTCCTCGTTGTCCGGGTAATCGGACGGAAACGGCGGGAGGCCCCGGAATGCGGCCCCGAGGACGGGTTTGGGCACGGCGCGCGGGGGCGCTGGCCTGGTGCCTGGCGGTGCTGACCGGCTGCACCGCCGGGGGCGGCGGACCCCGGGCCGGGGGCACACCCGCTCCGAGCCGCACGGAGCCGCCGCCGGCCTCCCTGGCGGCCGTCACCGCGCTGCCTGCCGACGGCGCCCGGGAAGTCCCGCCCGAGGGGCCGGTCCGGGTCACCGCCGCCGGGGGCCGGCTGGTCTCGGTCCGGCTGGCGGACGCCAAGGGCGCCGAGGTGGCCGGGACGATCTCCGAGGACGGCTCGACCTGGACGCCGGACGGCCTGCTCCCGCTCGGAGCCGCCCTCACCCTGGACGCGCAGGCCGAGGACGACCGGGGCCGCAGGGCGGTGCAGCACACCGCCTTCTCGACGGTCGCCCGCGCCCGCACCTTCGTCGCCTTCTTCACCCCGGACGACGGCTCCACGGTGGGCGTCGGCATGCCCGTCTCGCTGCGCTTCAGCCGCCCGATCGCCAACCGCGCGGCGGTCGAGAGGGCGATCGCGGTGACCACCGACCCGCCGGTGGAGGTGGCCGGGCACTGGTTCGGCAACGACCGGCTGGACTTCCGCCCGCAGAAGTACTGGGCGCCCGGCACCAGGGTCGCGGTCGCGCTGCGGCTGAAGGGCGTGCAGGGCGCGCCGGGCGAGTTCGGAACCCAGGCCAAGGAGGTCCGCTTCACCATCGGCCGGGCCCAGGTCTCCACGGTGGACCTGGACGCCCACACCCTGACCGTCCGGGCCGGCCGGGGCGGCAAGGTGCTGCGCACGCTCAAGGTCTCCGGGGGAGACCCGAACCACACCACCTACCGGGGCGTCCTGGTGGTCTCCGAGAAGCACCGGGTGACCAGGATGAACTCGCAGACCGTCGGCCTGGGTGACGAGTACGACATCAAGGACGTCCCGCACGCGATGCGGCTGACCGCCTCGGGCACGTTCATCCACGGCAACTACTGGGCCGACCCGGAGGTGTTCGGCACCGCCAACACCAGCCACGGCTGCATCGGCCTGGCCGACACCAAGGGCGGGACGGGCCAGGACACCCCGGCGGGCTGGCTGTTCGAGCACACCATCGCGGGGGACGTGCTGGAGGTGACGGCCTCCACGGGGGACGTCGTCCCGCCGCAGAACGGGCTCAACGGCTGGAACCTGCCCTGGGAGCAGTGGGTGGCGGGCAGCACGCTCGACAAGCCGTAGCGGCCGCGCCACCCGCCGTAGCGCACCGTGCTGAACGCACCCGCCTTCACGCCGGGTCCATGCCGGGTTCACCTACCTCCCCCCGGGTTTCACTCATTCGGCTTAGTTATCCTGCATTTCGCGCCGAAGCCCGGCGCAGGTAGATCGCCGGTTCGGTGCAACCCGTCCGGGCACACGCGCGTCCATCAGGATGGACACCGGGAGGGGAGAGACCGTGAAGCCGGTTAGGGCGGCCGACGCCGCGATACGCACCACCACCAACCGCCGCAGCGGCCGGATGCGCCGCGGAGCGGTGGCACTGGCGATGGGCGGCGTGCTGCTGCTCACAGCGGCCTGCAACGACGGCGGGGACGGCAACAAGGGCGGTGGCGACGCCGCCGCGACCGCGGGGGCGGGCGGCACCGACGCCCCGGCGCCCGGTCAGAGCTCGGCCGCGCCGAAGACCTCGGCCGCCGTGCTGACCGTCGAGCCGAAGGACGGCGCGCAGGACGTCGCGCCGACCAACGCGCTGAACGTGTCGGTGGCGGGCGGCACGCTCACCACGGTCGAGGTGACCGACAAGGAGGGCAAGCCGGTCGCCGGGGCGATCTCCGCGGACGGCACCGGCTGGAAGCCCAGCGCCCCGCTCACCGTCGGCATGGCCTACAAGGTGAACGCGCAGGCCAAGGACGCCGAGGGCCTGGTGGCCGCGTCCACGACCTCGTTCACCACGCTGACGCCCGAGAAGAAGGTCTCCACCAACGACAACATCACCGACAACGCCACCTACGGCGTCGGCATGATCGTCTCGGTGGTCTTCAACAAGGACATCAAGAACAAGGACGCCGTGGTCAAGGGGATCTCCTTCGAGACCAGCAACGGCACCGAGGTGAAGGGCCACTGGTTCGGCACCCGCCGGCTGGACTTCCGTCCGTCCGAGTACTGGAAGCCGGGCACCAAGGTCACCATCAAGTACCGCCTGAAGAACGTCGAGGTCGCCCCGGGCATCTACGGCGACGTGGACAAGGACGAGCCGTTCACCATCGGCCGCTCGCAGGTCTCCACCGCCGACTCGGCCAGCCACCAGATGACGGTGGTCCGGGACGGCCAGAGCCACACCGTGCCGGTGACCCTCGGCGACGAGAAGAACCCGTCCTGGAACGGCGTGATGGTGATCTCCAGCAAGGAGAAGGTCACCCGGATGAACTCGCAGACCGTCGGCCTCGGCGGCGAGTACGACATCCCGGACGTTCCGCACGCGATGCGCCTGACCACCTCGGGCACGTTCGTACACGGCAACTACTGGGCGAACCCGTTCGGCAAGACCAACGCCAGCCACGGCTGCATCTCCATGCAGGACACCAAGGAAGGCAGCGACGCCTCGGTGGCGGGCAAGTTCTTCAACGACTCGATGATCGGCGACGTGGTCAAGGTCGTGAACTCGAAGGAGAAGACGGTCTCCCCGGACAACGGTCTGAGCGGCTGGAACATCACCTCGGCCAACTGGTAGGCCTACCCGGCCCGGCCCCGGCCAGTCCCGGTTCGATAACAACCGGCCCGATCCTCACTCGTTGGGGTCGGGCCGGTCGTCATTCATGGGGTAATTACCGCTCGAATGGCGCAACCTTTCCGTTGGCCGCGGCGTGTATCTGTCGGACCCCGCCGGGACCACGGGCGGGATCGAGGGAGGGGAGTCGACGTGAGGTCGATACGCAAGGTCATGGCCGCCGGCTTTCTGGGCGGCGCGCTGGTGCTGACCAGTGCCTGCAGCGGCGGCGGCAGCGGGAGCGCGGCCAAGGCCGAACTGGGGGGTGGCGCGGCCGCGGGGGCCGCGTCGACCGCGTCGGCGTCCGCCGCGGGAGGGTCGGCCGCACCGTCCGCCGCCACGCCGAAGGTGTCGGCCGCGGTGGTGGACATCCAGCCGAAGACCGGTTCGGTGGACGTCGCCCCGAACGGCGCGCTGAAGGTCGCCGTCGCGGGCGGCAAGCTCACCACCGTCAAGGTGAGCGACAAGGCCGGCAAGGAGGTCGCCGGCACCATCGCCGCCGACGGGGGCAGCTGGACCCCGTCCGCCGGCCTCGCGGTCGGCACCGCCTACCAGGTGAGCGCGATGGCGGCGGACGCCAACGGCGTGGTCGCCACGGCGGACAGCAGCTTCACCACGCTCACGCCGGAGCGGGAGGCGAAGGCCAGCGACAACGTCGAGGACAACGCCACCTACGGCGTCGGCATGATCGTCTCGGTGGACTTCGACCGGGACGTCAAGAACAAGGACGCCGTCGCCAAGGGCATCACCTTCGAGACCGACAACGGCACCGTGGTGAAGGGCCACTGGTTCGGCAACCGCCGGCTGGACTTCCGCCCCGAGGAATACTGGAAGTCGGGCACCAAGGTGACCGTGCACTACCGGCTGAAGAACGTGGAGATCGCGCCGGGGGTCTACGGGGGCGTGGACCGGGACGAGCCCTTCACGATCGGGCGATCGCAGGTCTCGACGGTTGACGCCAAGACCCACCAGATGACGGTGGTGCGCGACGGGCAGCCCTCCGTCATCGACATCACCTCCGGTGCGCCGGACCACCCGACCTGGAACGGCACCATGGTGATCATGTCGAAGGAGGGCGTGGTGCGCATGCAGTCCAGCACCCTGCCCGGCATGACCGGCGCCCCGTACGACCTGATGGTGCCGCACTCGATGCGGCTGACCACCTCCGGCACGTACATCCACGGCAACTACTGGAGCGACGCGTTCGGCGAGGACAACGTCAGCCACGGCTGCGTCGGCCTGAAGGACGTCAAGGGCGGCGGCGACTCGACGTCGATGGGCAAGTTCTACGACGGCTCGATCGTCGGGGACGTGGTCAAGGTGCAGAATTCCACGCGCGGCCAGGTCGACCCGGACAACGGTCTGAGCGGTTGGAACCTGGGCTGGAGTGCCTGGTAGGACGCCCTTCGCGGCAACCCGGGCTTGACGGCCCCCGGGTCCGGGTTGCACGCGGCATATGCCGATCGAACGGTGATCGTTTGCTCATTGTCCGTACGCGGCTGCTTGCGTTCCGCAATGATGGGTCGCATGGCGGGTTGGGGCGAAACAGATCAGTCATCACTACCCGGGGCGAGCCTGGTCGCCGACGCGTCGCCGGCGTGCTTCCAGGACGCGCTGGAGGCCCTGGAGCGACTCAGCTCGGAGGAGCTGGAGCAGATGTATTCCGGCAGGCTGTCCGACCAGTCCGAGGCGGGCGAGGTCCGGTTGCCGTCGCGGCCGGAGTCCGGTCCGGTGGCCCGCCGGCTGGTGCTCTCGGTGCTGGAGTCCTGGGACCTGCACCAGCAGTTGGAGGTCGGCGAGCTCCTCACCGGGGAGCTGGTCGCCAACGCGGTGCGGCACGCCGCCGGGCGGACCATCGGCCTCCAGGTGACCCGGAAGCCGGGCTGGCTCCGGGTGGAGGTGCGGGACTCCTCACGGGCGCTGCCCTGTCTGATCCTGGCCGAGCCGCTGCCGCCGACCGACGGCGGGCGGGGGCTCAGGATCGTCGACGACCTCGCGGACCGCTGGGGCGCGGACCTGCTGCCGCGCGGCAAGGGCGTCTGGTTCGAGCTGAAGGTGCGCGAGCGCGCCTGAGTGGCGCGGGTGGCGGGAGCGCAGGGCCGCCGGGAGGAGCGCCGGGCCCGGAAACGCGCAGGGCCCCCGATGCGCCGTGGTCCGGCGGCTGGGGGCCCCTGCAAGTCATCGCGCCGGCCAAGGGGGTGCGTGCCCGCGCGATGGGCGACGGCCGTGCCAGGTCGGGCCGGCCGTAGTTCGGTGAGCCTGTGGCGGGGCGCGAGGACGTCTCGCGGGCGCCCGCCGTCGGGCTGCTTCGACTATCGCATGGATCTCAGCATGTGGGCAAACCGGGAATCTTGGATTGCAAGGCTTGTAACCTGGTTCACCTTTGGATTTTGCATAGGTTAACGCCCGCGCCTGAGATTATTCATGATCGATGCAAACTGGGCCGGGCTGAGGCCCGGGCTGATCCACCGGGCGGGCCCTAGGCGAGGCGGCCGCCGACGTTCCGGATCAGCTGGTGCAGCACTCTCACGGTGGTGGCCCAGTCGGCGTCGTCGATGCCCCGGAGGATCCGCTCGCGAACGGCCGGGGCGTGCTCCGCGAGATCGGCGCGGGCGGCCTCGCCCGCCTCGGTGATCCACAGTCGTCCCGCGTCGTCACCCCTGAGCCAGCCGAGTTCCACCAGGGTCGCCGCCTCCTCGCCCGGATCGGCCCCGGGGCCGAGGTGGGCGCGCAGGGCCTGCCGGAGCTCGGGGACGGTCAGGCCGCGCCCGTCGGGCGAGAGGTCCTGTGCCGACAGGAGGCGCAGCAGCCAGTGCTGCGCCTCGGTGAAGCCGAGGTCGGCCCGCCGGGCCCGGATGAACGCCATGAGTGCCGCATGGGCCGCTCCGGTCCAGTACGCGGCGGACTGCGTGGCCGGCTCGGGATCGGAGAGCTGCTGGTTCGTCATCTGTTCCCCCTGGATGATCGCTTGCTGCATGGCACGGTAAGACCAGAAGCTCACTCGGAGTCAAGGACTTTACGGACGGTCACGAGGCGGGTACGGCGCCCGCCGCCCTTTCGGGTGAGCTCGGGCGACCGAGGTGGGGCCGGCCGCCCCGGGCGCGGCCGGCCCGGGGCGGCCGGGCCCGGGTGGGTGGCGCCTTCAGAGGGTGGCGAGGAAGGCGCGGACGGCCTCGGCGAAGGCCTCGGGGGCCGTGGTGTAGACGAGGTGGTCGGCGTCCAGCTCGGCGGCCGTGGTGCCCGGGCGGCGTTCGACCATGGCGCGGACCTGCTCGGCCGGGATCACGCCCCTGGTCCCGTGGATCAGCAGGGCGGGGCAGTCGGTGGCGGTCCAGTCGGCCCAGTGGTCCCCGTGCACCGCGTCCTCGGACCGGTACATCTCCTGGGGGTGGAAGGGCAGGCGCCAGCTGCCGTCGGCGTTCTGCCGCAGGCGGTCGGCGAAGAAGGGCGCGGCCGGGCCGAGGCCGGTGACGAGCGCCTCGCGGGTGGGGGCGTCGTACGGGAGGTTCAGCAGGAAGCCGAAGGGGTTCGCGCCGTCCAGGCCGAGCGCGGCAGGGCCCTCGGCGTTGACGAGGGCGCTGACCCGCTCGGGGTGGCGGGCGGCGAACTGGTAGGCGTTGACGGCGCCGAGCGAGTGCCCGAGCAGGACGGTCCGGTCCAGGCCCAGGTGGTCCAGGAGGGCCGCGACGTCGGCGAGGTACCCCTCGCGGGAGTAGTCGGCGGTGCGGTCGGACTCGCCCTGGCCGCGCTGGTCCGGGGCGATGACCCGCCACTCGGGGCCGAGGGCCCGGGCGAGGTCGGCGAAGGTGGCGCCCTCGGAGAGGTGGCCGTGCAGCGCGACCAGCGGACGGCCGGTGCCCCCGAAGTCCAGGTAGGAGAGCCGGCGGCCGTCGATCAGCAGCTCGGAGCGGACGGCGGTCGCGGTGGTCGGCTCGGTGGTGGCGTTCATGGTGGTTCCCCCTCGTGTGGTTGACGAGTAGAACCATAGCCCGGAGTTGGACACTTGTGCAAGACAAACGTATGAGACGTGCGTGCCACTCCGGTGGTGGTGGCGGGCTAGCATGCGGCCGTGGGGATCACTGAGCAGCAGCTGCCGCCCGAGGGGCTCGCCGACGCTGAACTGACCGCCTTCGTCGAGGCCGTCCGCCGTGATGCCGGGCCGACGGCGCGGGAGTCGGGCGCCGAGGCGGTGCGCGCGGCCCAGCGGCTCCGGGTGCGGAGCCGCCCGGTGGGGCCCGAGGTCGCGGAGGTCCGGGAGATGGCGGTGGGCCGGCGCGGGCTGCCCGTCCGCCTCTACCGGTCCGCGCCCGTCCCGCACGGGGTGGTGGTGTTCCTGCACGGGGGCATGTGGACCATCGGGGACCTGGACTCGCACGACCGGCTCTGCCGCCGGCTGGCCCTGGCCACCGGTGCGGCGGTGGCGGCGGTCGACTACCGCCGCGCGCCGGAGCACCCCGCGCCGGCCGCGGTGGACGACGCGGTCGAGGCCGTCCGGTGGGCCGCCGCCGAGCAGGTCCGGGGCGGTGAGCCGCTGATCGTCATGGGCGACAGCGCTGGCGGGCATCTCGCCGCGCTGGCCTGCCTGCGCCTGCGGGACGAGGGCGGCCCGCTCCCGCAGGGCCAGGTGCTCGCGTACCCCAACACCGACCTGACCCTCTCCCACCCCAGCGTGCGGGAGAAGGGCACCGGCTGGGGGCTCTCCGCCGACGACCTGGCCTGGGGCGTCGAGGGGTGGGTGCCGGACCCGGCGCTGCGCGCCGACCCGTCGGTCAGCCCGCTGTACGCCGCCGACCACGCGGGGCTGCCGCCCGCGGTCGTGGTCACCGCCGAGCACGACCCGCTGCGCGACGAGGGCGACGCCTACGCCGCGGTGCTGGCGGCCGCGGGCGTGCCGGTCCGGCACCGCCGGGAGCCGGGCGTGGTGCACGGCTTCCTCACCATGGACACCCTCTCCCCGGCGGCCGCCGCCCTGGGCGACCGCCTGTTCGCGGACGTGGCCGAGCTGATCGCCGCAGCCGCAGCCGCAGCCGGAGCCGCGGCCGGCACCGGCACCGGGGCCGGAGCCGGGGCGTAGGCCGGCACCCGGCGGGAGGGGCCGACCGCACGCCAAAGCCCCCGGGCGCACGGGCGCTCCGGGGGCTCGGGCCGGGGAGTGCGGACGCGGGAACGGCCGGGTAAGGCCGCAGGCGTCAGCACTCGATGACGTTCACGGCGAGGCCGCCGCGCGAGGTCTCCTTGTACTTGATCTTCATGTCCGCGCCGGTCTCCTTCATGGTCTTGATCGCCTTGTCGAGGGAGACGTGGTGCCGGCCGTCGCCGCGCAGCGCCATCCGGGCCGCGGTGACGGCCTTCACGGACGCCATGCCGTTGCGCTCGATGCACGGGATCTGGACCAGGCCGCCGACCGGGTCGCAGGTGAGGCCGAGGTTGTGCTCGATGCCGATCTCGGCGGCGTTCTCGACCTGCTCGGGGCTGCCGCCGAGGACCTCGGCGAGGCCGCCGGCCGCCATCGAGCAGGCGGAGCCCACCTCGCCCTGGCAGCCGACCTCGGCGCCGGAGATGGAGGCGTTCTCCTTGAAGAGCATGCCGATCGCACCGGCCGAGAGGAGGAAGCGGACGATGCCGTCCTCGTCGGCGCCCGGGATGAAGTTCAGGTAGTAGTGCAGAACGGCGGGGATGATCCCGGCCGCGCCGTTGGTGGGCGCGGTGACCACCCGGCGGCCGGAGGCGTTCTCCTCGTTGACCGCCATCGCGTAGAGGGTCACCCACTCCATCGCGTTGGCCGGGCCGATGCCCTCGGCGCGCAGCGCGCGGGCGGCCGTGGCGGCGCGGCGGCGGACCTTGAGGCCGCCGGGCAGGATGCCCTCGCGGGACATGCCGGCCCGGACGCACTCCTGCATCACGCGCCAGATCTCCAGCAGGCCGGCCCGGATCTCCTCCTCGGTGCGCCAGGCCTTCTCGTTCTCCAGCATCAGGCCGGAGATGGACAGGCCGGTCTCCCGGGTGAGGCGCAGCAGCTCCTCGCCGGTGCGGAAGGGGTAGCGGAGCGCGGTGTCGTCGGGCTTGACCCGCTCCGCGCCGATGGCGTCCTCGTCGACCACGAAGCCGCCGCCGACCGAGTAGTAGGTCTTCTCCAGCAGGGTGGAGCCGTCGGCAGCGAAGGCCCACAGGGTCATGCCGTTGGCGTGGTACGGGAGCGAGCGGCGCCGGTGCAGGACCAGCTGGGTGTCCGGGTCGAAGTCGACGGCGTGGCTGCCGAGCAGGTGGATCCGCTTCTCGGCGGTGATCCGCTCGACGTCCCGGTCGGCCTGGTCGACGTCGACGGTGCGCGGGGAGTTGTTCTCCAGGCCCAGCAGCACCGCCTTGGGGGTGCCGTGGCCGTGCCCGGTGGCGCCGAGCGAGCCGAACAGCTCGGCACGCACGCCCGCCACGTCCGTCAGCAGGCCCTCCGACTTCAGGCGGCGGGCGAACATCCGGGCGGCGCGCATCGGGCCGACGGTGTGGGAGCTCGACGGGCCGATGCCGATGGAGAAGAGGTCGAAGACGCTGATGGCCACGGAGGACGTCCTTGTCTGGTCTCGTGGAAGGACAGGCAGGCGGGGGGCTGGCGGGCAGGGGCCGGCACGGGACGGGGCACCGCGCGCACTGTCCAGTGTGCGCGGTGCCCCGGAAACTACGGGTGGCGCGGCGGGGTGAGGCCGGTCACCTGGGCCCGAACGGTCGGGTCAGAGGTTCGGGTACAGCGGGTACTTGTCGGCGAGGGCGGTGACCCGGGCCTTCAGCGCGGCGGCGACGGTCTCGTCGAAGGCCGGCTTCAGGGCCTCGGCGATGATGTCGGCGACCTCGCGGAAGTCCTCGGCCTGGAAGCCGCGGGTGGCCAGCGCCGGGGTGCCGATCCGCAGGCCGGAGGTGACCATCGGCGGGCGCGGGTCGTTCGGGATGGCGTTGCGGTTGACCGTGATGCCGACCTCGTGCAGGCGGTCCTCGGCCTGCTGGCCGTCGAGCTGGCTGTTGCGCAGGTCGACCAGGACCAGGTGCACGTCGGTGCCGCCGGAGAGCACGGAGGCGCCGGCCTCGGCGACGTCCGCCCGGAGCAGGCGCTCGGCGAGGATGCGGGCGCCGTCCAGGGTGCGCTGCTGGCGCTCCTTGAACTCCTCCGAGGCGGCGACCTTGAAGGCGACCGCCTTGCCGGCGATCACGTGCTCCAGCGGACCGCCCTGCTGGCCGGGGAAGACCGCGGAGTTGATCTTCTTGGCCCACTCGGCCTTGGAGAGGATGACGCCGCCGCGCGGGCCGCCCAGGGTCTTGTGGGTGGTCGTGGTGACCACGTCCGCGAACGGCACCGGGTTGGGGTGCAGGCCCGCGGCGACCAGGCCGGCGAAGTGCGCCATGTCGACCATCAGCAGGGCGCCGACCTCGTCCGCGATGCGGCGGAACTCGGCGAAGTCCAGCTGGCGCGGGTAGGCGGACCAGCCGGCGATGATCAGCTTCGGCTGGTGCTCCTTGGCGAGGCGCTCGACCTCGGCCATGTCGACCTGGCCGGACTTCTCGTCCACGTGGTACGCGGCCACGTTGTAGAGCTTGCCGGAGAAGTTGATCTTCATGCCGTGGGTCAGGTGGCCGCCGTGGGCCAGGCTCAGGCCCAGGATGGTGTCGCCCGGCTGGATCAGCGCGAACATGGCGGCGGCGTTGGCCTGCGCGCCGGAGTGCGGCTGGACGTTGGCGTGCTCGGCGCCGAACAGGGCCTTGATCCGGTCGATCGCGATCTGCTCGACGACGTCGACGTGCTCGCAGCCGCCGTAGTAGCGGCGGCCGGGGTAGCCCTCGGCGTACTTGTTGGTCAGCACCGAGCCCTGGGCCTCCATGACCGCCACCGGGGCGAAGTTCTCGGAGGCGATCATTTCCAGGGTGGTCTGCTGGCGGTGCAGCTCGGCGTCGACCGCGGCGGCGATCTCCGGGTCGAGAGCGTGCAGGGACTGGTTGAGAACCGTCATGGTGTGGTCTTCCCGGGAGGAGGGAGTACGGGAGGGCGGGTCCGGCGCCGGGGCGGCCGCGGTGCGGCGGCCGCCCCGGCGGGGGCTCAGGCCTGCGGGTTGGTCAGCGCGTCGTACTCGGCGGCGCTCAGCAGCTCGTCGGTGGCCTCGACGCGGACCTTGAACAGCCAGCCGCCCTCGAACGGGGCGCTGTTGACCAGCGAGTTGTCGTCCAGGACGTCCTGGTTGACCTCGGTGACCTCACCGGTGACCGGGGAGTACAGGTCGCTGACCGACTTGGTCGACTCCAACTCGCCACAGGTCTCACCGGCGGTCACGGTCTCGCCGACCTCGGGCAGCTGCACGTAGACGATGTCACCGAGCGCGTCGGCCGCGTGCTTGGTGATGCCGACCGTGGAGACACCGTCCTCGGCGGCGGTCAGCCACTCGTGCTCCTTGGTGTACTGCAGGTGCTGGGGGTTGCTCATGGCGTCATTCTCCAGGATGGGAAGCGGGTACGACGAAGCGGCCCGTCGGGCGGACACGCCTCGGGAAGGGGGAAGGGGTCAGCGAGCGCGCTTGTAGAAGGGCAGCGCCACGACCTGGACCGGCTCGTGCTTGCCGCGCACGTCCACCGCGACGGTGGAGCCGGGGGCGGCGTGCGCCGCGTCCACGTACGCGATCGCGATCGGCTTGCCCAGCGTGGGGGAGGGGGCGCCGGAGGTGATCCGGCCGATCGGCTCGCCCTCGGTGGAGACCACGGTGTACTCGGCGCGCGGGACCCGCTTGCCCTCGGAGACCAGGCCGACCAGGACCCGCGGCGGGTTGGCCTCGGCCTCGGCGGCGGCCTTCTCCAGCGCCTTCCGGCCGACGAACGCGCCCTCGTTGGTGGTCTTGTCGAAGCGGACCACCCGGCCGAGGCCGGCGTCGAACGGGGTCAGCTCGGTGGAGAGCTCGTGCCCGTACAGCGGCATGCCGGCCTCCAGGCGCAGCGTGTCGCGGCAGGACAGGCCGCAGGGGACGAGGCCGCGGTCGGCGCCGGCCTCGGTCAGGGCGTTCCAGATCTGCTCGGCGTCGCCCGGGTTGCAGAAGATCTCGAAGCCGTCCTCGCCGGTGTATCCGGTGCGGGCGAGCAGCACGTCGCGGCCGGCCACCTGGGCCGGGAGGATGGCGTAGTACTTGAGGCCGGGCAGGTCGGCCTCGGTGGTGGCGGCCAGGATGCCGGTGGCCTCCGGGCCCTGGACGGCGATCAGCGCGTAGGTGTCGCGGTCGTCGGTGACGACGGCGTCGTAGCCCTTGGCGCGGGCGATCAGCTCGTCCAGCACCAGCTGGGCGTTGGAGGCGTTGGCGACGACCAGGAAGGCGTCCTCGCGCAGGCGGTAGACGATCAGGTCGTCCAGGATGCCGCCGTCCTCGGCGCAGATCATGGTGTAGCGGGCGCGGAGCACGCCGAGCGCGGAGACGAAGCCGACCAGCGCGTGGTCCAGCATCTCGCCGGCCTGCGGGCCGGTGACGGTGATCTCGCCCATGTGGGAGAGGTCGAACAGACCGGCCTTGGTGCGGACGGCGAGGTGCTCCTCGCGCTCGCTGCCGTAGCGCAGCGGCATGTCCCAGCCGGCGAAGTCGGTCATGGTGGCGCCGAGACGGCGGTGCAGCGCGTCGAGCGCGGTGAGGCGGAGGGACGACATGGCCTGGAACTCCTCGGTCTGGGCACTCAGGGGTGCGCACGCCGGACCGGACCCGCTCGGGGAGGGACCTGACCTGCGCGCGGGCATGCGGCGGCTGGGTCTCCCCATCTGTCGTCGAACCTGAGAGCTTCACCGCAACACGGGCCCGCAGCTGTTTCCAGCTAACAGGACAGCATGGCGGCTTGCACCGTGGGTGGGCGCGCGACATGGCCGTGCGCCGCTTTCCAGATCTGCCTAACCCGTGCGGTAGGGGGGCCTGAGAGATTCCGGGGAGGACTTGCTCCTTCGGCGCCGGCTGTGCCGCCCCTCGGGGCGGCACTCCGGACTCTCCCGCGCGGGTTCGAGCGGCCGGTATGGAGTTTGGGATCGGCCGCCGCGGGAACGCGTGGCCGCGCACATCATGGCACGTCCGGCGCCCGGGCGGGAGAGGGGCCCCGGTCGGCCCGCTAGGCTGCACGCGTCGACGAGCCAGTGAGGCGGTACTAGGGGCACATGGGGTACCCGGTGGAGCAGCAGCAGGGGTGGGGCGGCCCGGATTCGGCGCCGCCGGGCGGGGGATGGCCCGCCAACGAGCTGGAGCAGGTGCTCACCGCCGCGCTCGGCGATCCGGGCGCGACCCCGCGGGTGATCGAGGTGCTGGCCCGCAGCCAGGTGTGGGTCCCGCTGCCGGCCGGGGCCGACCCGCAGGGCCAGGCGCTGGACCTGCCGACCATCGAGCTGGCCGGCGACCCGTACGTACCGGTCTTCTCCTCGCAGGAGGTGTTCCTGCAGCAGGCCCCGGGGATGGCCTTCGCGATCGCGCCGGTCTGGGAGTTCGCCCGCGGACTGCCGCTGGGCGTGGGCATCGCGGTGAACCCGGAGGCGGCGGTCGGCATCCCGGTGCCGCCGGAGGGCGTGGCCGAGCTGCGGCGCGGGCCGCGTGAGGACCGGTGGGACGACCCTGCCGCGCCGACCGGCGGGCGGGTGGCGCTGCGCGAGCCGGTGCCCGGCGAGGACCCGGAGGCCTTCCTGGCCGCCTGCCGCGCCGAGCTCTCGGCGCTGCCGGGCGTGCTGACCGCCCGGCGGGCGCTGGCCAGTGTCGAGGGCGAGCCGACCGTGATGTTCGTCGGCGTCCAGCTGGACCCGGTGGCCCCGGCCGACCCGGCCGTGGTGAACGGCGCGCTGGGCCGGGCGCTGGGAACCGCGCCGCTGCCCGGTGGCGTCCACCTCGTGCTGCTCGACCTTGCGGAGGACCCCGTGGTCGAGTGGTTGCTCAACCGGGTCCAGCCGTTCTACACACGGATGTGACGCACCCCTCCCCGCCCGCGGTCGGGCGGCCCGCGCAAGGGTCGGAGGGGTCAGGCAGGCACGTCGGCATGGCGGTGGTGGGTGGCGCCCCATAGGGTGCGTGCAGACACTCCGCCGGGGCCGGCGGCCAGGCGAGGGAAGAAGAGGCGCAGCGAGGTGGGCGCATGAGTGCGGGAGCGGTAGCGGGCGGTGCACCGGGGCCCTGGGGCCAGGCACCCGCCGGGCGCCCCGGCGCGGATCCGAGGGCCCTGGAGCACGCCCTGCGCGAGGTCGCGCCGGAACGCTGGGAGGCGTACGAGGCGCTGCTGCAGGCGCTGGCCGACGGCCAGGTCTGGATGCTGCTCTGGCACGGGACGCCGGGGAGCCCGGACGCCCAGTACGGGAACATGGAGATCAGCGGCCACGGCTACGCGCCGGCGGTCACCTCGCCCGAGCAGCTCGCGGCCTCCGGCTGGACGCGGGCGCACGAGGTGATCTCCGGGCGCGAGATCGCCGCCTCGCTCTACCGGACCCGCTGGGGCCTCTGGCTGAATCCGCACGCCCCCGGCGGCGGCGTCGGGGTGCCCTGGGCGGACCTGCGGCGGATCGCGGCCGGACTGGACCGGCTGCCGGCCGGGCCGCTGAAGCTGAGTGAGCCGCAGGTGCCGGCGCAGCAGTTCTTCGCGCTGCTGGAGCGCCAGGCGGTCGAGGTGCGGGCGGTCCGCTCGCTCCGCCGCGCCTGGGTGCAGCCCTCGGTGGGGGAGCCGTACCTGGCCATCGGTCTGGACCTGTACGAGAGTTCGCCGCCGACCGTGGAAGCCGTCCGGGCGCTGATGCAGCGGGCGATCGCGGTCGCGCCGGAGGGGCTGGCCGTCTCCACGGTGGCGATGGGGGACGAGTACGACCCGGTGGCGCTCTGGATGCGCGCCAACGCGCGGCCGTTCTACGACCGCGAGGCGGGCGGCCAGGGCCGGCCGGCGACCGGGCCGTACCCGCCGGTGCCCCCGCCGCCGTACCCGTCGCAGGCGGGGCCGGGCTACGCCTACGGGACGCAGCCGCCGGCGCAGGGCTGGCAGGGGCAGCCGCCGCCGCAGCAGCCGTGGCCCGGCTATCCCGGGCGCTGATCCGCAAGAACCGCCGACCAGGGCCGGTCTGACGTGATGTCGGACCGGCCCTCGCGCATATCCGGACGATTTCCGGGAAAGTCCTGGCAGGCATATTGACATGCCTGGTACAGCTGTGTGAAGAGGGATATGCCGGTGATTCGGGAGGTGCATGTCGACAGATCACAGTTGGGCATCTGTCGGTTGGCAGGGCTGGCGCAAGCCAGTTCGGATGGCAGAGAGTTCTGCAACAACGCACCGCGCGTGGTTGGCGCCTCACAAAGGCGAACGCGCAGGCGGACAGCTTGATCCACGCGATGCCCATCCCGCGTGGCGGCAGTACCCGCGCACGCAGCACCGCACGACGTACCGCCGGGATCCACCGCACCCGTACCTCCGCATGTCCGTACCTCCGCACGTCCGCACCAGCCGTACCGCCGATCCGGCGACCGGCACCCGTGGGCCGGCCACCGTCGGCGAGGGGACCGAACTGACCATGACCGCACTCACCAAGACCGCCGGGAACGAGCCGGAGGCAGACGCCGCCGCCAGCCCGGCCAAGAAGATCGAGGGCCGCTCGCTCGGCCAGATCGCCTGGACCCGCTTCAAGCGGGACAAGGCCGCCGTCGCCGGCGGCGTCGTGGTGATCCTGCTGATCCTGCTCGCCGTGCTGGCCAAGCCGATCGAGTCGGTCTTCGGCCTGGACCCCGACGCGCTCAACCAGGACCTGCTGGACGCCAACCTCGGCGGCCTGCCGATGGGCGACTGGGGCGGCATGAGCGCCGACCACCCGCTGGGCGTCGACCCGCTGCAGGGCCGTGACCTGCTCTCCCGCATCATCGAGGGCTCCTGGGTCTCCCTGCTGGTCGCCTTCGGCGCGACCCTGCTCTCCAACACCATCGGCACCGTGCTCGGCGTGATGGCCGGCTACTACGGCGGCTGGGTGGACACCCTGATCAGCCGGGTGATGGACGTGTTCCTCGCCTTCCCGCTGCTGCTCTTCGCCATCGCGATCTCCGCCTCGCTCCAGGGCGGCGCGTTCGGCCTGCACGGCCTCCCGCTGCACATCATGGTGCTGATCTTCGTGATCGGCTTCTTCAACTGGCCCTACATGGGCCGGATCGTGCGCGGCCAGACCCTCTCGCTGCGCGAGCGCGAGTTCGTCTATGCCGCCCGCAGCCTGGGCGCCCGCGGGCCGTTCATCCTGTTCAAGGAGCTGCTGCCGAACCTGGTCGGTCCGATCCTGGTCTACTCGACCCTGCTGATCCCGACCAACATCCTCTTCGAGGCGGGGCTCAGCTTCCTCGGCGTCGGCATCCAGGCCCCGCAGGCCTCCTGGGGCGGGATGCTCAACGACGCGATCAAGTACTACCAGGTGGACCCCCAGTACATGGTGGTCCCCGGTCTGGCGATCTTCCTCACCGTGCTCGCCTTCAACCTGCTCGGCGACGGGCTGCGTGACGCCCTCGATCCCAAGAGCAACTGACTCAACGTCAGGACCCTTCGTTTCGCCTCCACTTCCTCAAGGGGTTGATCTCACCCATGCGTAGGTCCCGTACCGTCGCGCTGACCGCCGCGGCCGCTGCTGCGGTCCTGGTCGTCACCGGCTGCTCCTCCAGCTCGAAGAGCGGCGACAGCTCCTCCTCCGCGTCCGGCAGCAGCGCCGGCGCCGGTGCCGATGCGGCCACCAAGGGCATCGTCAACGCCTCCGACAAGAAGGGCGGCACCGTCACCTTCGAGATGCGCGGTACGCCGGACTCCCTCGACCCCGGCAACACGTACTACGCGTACATCTACAACTTCTCCCGCCTGTACGCCCGTCCGCTGACCACCTTCCAGCCGGCCGCCGGCGAGGAGGGCAACAAGCTGGTCCCGGACCTCGCCGAGTCCCTGGGCAAGCCCAGCGCGGACGGCCTGTCCTGGACGTACAAGCTGCGCGCGGGCCTGAAGTACGACGACGGCACGCCGATCACCTCCAAGGACGTCAAGTACGCCGTGGAGCGCTCCAACTTCGCGCCGGACGTGAACTCCAACGGCCCGACGTACTTCAAGGAGCTGCTGGTCGACAACGAGACCCCGTACGAGGGTCCGTACAAGGACAAGACCGGCGACCTGAAGTCGATCGAGACGCCGGACGACCAGACCATCGTCTTCCACCTGAAGCACGCGTTCGCGGACTTCGACTACCTGGTGAGCGCCCCGCAGACCGCTCCGGTCCCGCAGGCCAAGGACACCGGCGCCGACTACGTCAAGCACGTGGTCTCCTCGGGCACCTACAAGTTCGAGAGCTACGAGGACGGCAAGCAGGCCGTCCTGGTGCCGAACACCAACTGGGACAAGAGCACCGACCCGATCCGCAAGCAGCTCGCGGACAAGCTCGTGCTCAAGATGAACATCGACCAGGCCACCGTCGACAAGGACCTGCTGGCGGGCAACGCCCAGGTCGACCTCGTCGGTGCCGGTGTCGACCCGCAGACCCAGGCGCAGATCCTGCGCGACCCGAAGCTCAAGGCCAAGACCGACAACGCCTACGGCGGCCGCCTGGTCTACACCGCGATCAACACCAAGGTCGCGCCGTTCGACAACCTCGACTGCCGCAAGGCCGTCCAGTTCGCGATCGACAAGGTGTCGGTGCAGACCGCGCTCGGCGGCCCGATCCGCGGCTCGGTCGCCACCACGGTGCTCCCGCCGGACATCCCGGGCCACCAGGACTTCAACCTCTACGAGACCAAGGACAACAAGGGCGACGAGGCCAAGGCCAAGGAGGCCCTCAAGGCCTGTGGCAAGCCCGACGGCTTCAACACCGTCCTGACCGCCCGCACCGAGCGCGCCACCGAGGTCGCCGCCGCGACCTCCATCCAGGCCGCGCTGAAGAAGGTCGGCATCAACGCCGAGATCCAGCAGTTCCCGCAGGGCAAGTACCTCACCGACAGCGCCGGTGCCCCGCAGTTCACCCAGGACCACAACATCGGTCTGATGATGATGCAGTGGGGTGCCGACTGGCCGACCGGCTACGGCTTCCTGCAGCAGATCGTCGACGGCCGCGCGATCAAGGCCTCCGGCAACAGCAACCTGGCCCAGCTGAACGACCCCGAGGTCAACAAGCTGCTCGACGAGGCCGCGGTCAACCCGGACCGCGCGGCCCGCGAGAAGATCTACGCCCAGATCGACAAGAAGGTCATGGAGCAGGCCGTCTACGTCCCGCTGACCGACTTCAAGGTCTTCCTGTACCGCCCGGACAGCGCCACCAACCTCGCTTCGACGCCGGCCTTCTCCGGTGAGTACGACTACCTGAACATCGGCACCACCAAGTAAGAGCCTGGCTCCGCAATCCCTGAAGGCAGGTGAAGGCAGCGGCGCCCGCCGCCGTCCGGAGGATCCCGGACGGCGGCGGGCCGCCGGAGCCGCCCAACTGTGTTTGCCTACATCATCCGCAGGATCCTCGCGGCCGCGGTGCTGCTGCTGGTGGTCAGCGCGGTCACCTTCGCGATCTTCTTCCTGCTCCCGCGCCTGGCCGGTGAGACGACCGACCAGCTGGCCGCGCAGTACATCGGGAAGAACCCCTCGCCCGACGCGATCGCGGCGGTCAAGAAGAACCTCGGGTTCGACCAGCCGCTGTACGCCCAGTACTGGCACTTCCTGAAGTCCCTGGTCAGCGGCGCCGAGTACAAGTTCGGCCCGGAACCGGCCACCTGCCACGTGCCGTGCTTCGGCTACTCGTTCAAGAACCACCTGGAGGTGTGGCCGGAGCTGACCAAGCGCGTCCCGGTCACCATCTCGCTCGCCATCGGCGCGGCGGTGCTCTGGCTGCTCTCGGGTGTCACCACCGGTGTCATCTCGGCGCTCAAGCCGAAGTCGATCTTCGACCGGCTCTCCATGGGCGTCGCGCTGGCCGGTGTCTCGCTGCCGGTCTTCTTCACCGGCGCGCTGCTGCTCACGATCTTCAGCTACGAGTGGCCGATCCTGGACAACCTGCAGTACGTCAACTTCACCGACGACCCGCTGATGTGGGCCCGCAACCTGATCCTCCCGTGGATCTCGCTGGCCTTCCTGTACTCCGCGCTCTACGCCCGGCTCACCCGGGCCGGAATGCTGGAGACGATGAGCGAGGACTACATCCGCACCGCCCGGGCCAAGGGCCTGATCGAGCGCAAGGTCGTCGTCAAGCACGGGCTGCGCTCCGCGCTCACCCCGATCGTCACCATCTTCGGCATGGACCTCGGCCTGCTGCTCGGTGGGGCGATGATCACCGAGCAGGTCTTCTCGCTCCAGGGCGTCGGCTTCTTCGCGGTCTCCGCGATCACCGACAACGACCTGCCGAAGATCCTCGGCGTCACGCTGCTCGCCGCCTTCTTCATCGTCCTCTGCAACCTCGTGGTTGACCTCCTGTACGCCGCTGTCGACCCCCGGGTGAGGCTGTCGTGACCGAGCTCCAGAAGACCCCGGCGGACGCCGCGCAGGCTCCGGCCGGCGCGGCGAAGGCCCCGACCGGGACGCCGTTCCTCTCCGTCCGGGACCTGCGGATCCACTTCGACACCGACGACGGCCTGGTCCGCTCGGTCGACGGGGTCAGCTTCGACCTGCACAAGGGCCGGACCCTCGGCATCGTCGGCGAGTCCGGCTCGGGCAAGTCCGTGACCTCGCTCGGCATCATGGGCCTGCACCGCTCCAAGCGGGCCCGGATCAGCGGCGAGATCCACCTCGACGGCGAGGAGCTGATCGCGGCCGGACCCGACCGGGTCCGCCAGCTGCGCGGCCGCTCGATGGCGATGATCTTCCAGGACCCGCTGACCGCGATGCACCCCTACTACACGGTCGGGGCGCAGATCGTCGAGGCCTACCGGGTGCACCACCCTCAGGCGAGCAAGAAGCAGGCCCGGGCCCGCGCGGTCGAGATGCTCGACCGGGTCGGCATCCCGCAGCCCGACCGCCGGGTGGACGACTACCCGCACCAGTTCTCCGGCGGCATGCGCCAGCGCGCCATGATCGCCATGGCCCTGGTCAACGACCCCTCGCTGCTGATCGCCGACGAGCCCACCACGGCCCTGGACGTCACCGTCCAGGCACAGATCCTGGACCTCATCCGCGACCTCCAGGAGGAGTTCGGCTCGGCCGTCATCATCATCACCCACGACCTCGGGGTGGTCGCCGAACTCGCCGACGACATCCTGGTCATGTACGGCGGCAAGTGCGTCGAGCGCGGCCCCGCCGACACCCTGTTCGATGCGCCCGAGCACCCCTACACCTGGGGCCTGCTGGGCTCGATGCCGCGGCTCGACCGCGAGCTCCAGGACCGGCTCGTCCCGGTCAAGGGCACCCCTCCCAGCCTGATCAACGTGCCGTCCGGCTGCGCGTTCCACCCGCGCTGCCCGTACGCGGAGCTGACCGGCGGGCGCTCGACCACCGAGGTCCCGGTCCTGGCCGAGGCCGCCCCCGGGCACCACGCGGCCTGCCACATCAAGGCCGCCGACCGGCACCGCATCTTCACCGAAGAGATCGCGCCCCGGCTGTGAACCCGGCTGTGACCCCGGATTCGTACCACCATTCTGGAGAGAACCGATGACGGACACCCAGGCGGCCGTGATCCCCACGCCCGCGCCCGCCTCCGACCGCGAGCCCCTGCTCCGGGTCAGCGGCCTGACGCGGCACTTCCCGATCCGCGGCGGGCTGCTGCGGCGCCAGACCGGCGCGGTGCGGGCCGTCGACGGCATCGACTTCACGGTCAACGCGGGCGAGACCCTGGGCGTCGTCGGCGAGTCCGGCTGCGGCAAGTCGACCATGGGCCGGCTGGTCACCCGCCTCGACGAGCCGACCGGCGGGAAGATCGAGTTCGACGGCCACGACATCAGCCACCTGGGCGTCGGCGCGATGCGGCCGCTGCGCCGCGACCTCCAGATGATCTTCCAGGACCCGTACTCCTCGCTGAACCCCCGGCACACCGTCGGCACCATCGTCGGCGCGCCGTTCAAGCTGCAGAAGGCGGCGCCGGCCGGCGGCGTCAAGAAAGCCGTCCAGGAGCTGCTGGAGCTCTGCGGCCTCAGCCCCGAGCACTACAACCGCTACCCGCACGAGTTCTCCGGCGGCCAGCGCCAGCGCATCGGCATCGCCCGGGCGCTCGCCCTGCGGCCGAAGATGATCGTCGCGGACGAGCCGGTCTCGGCGCTCGACGTCTCCATCCAGGCGCAGGTCGTCAACCTGCTGGACGACCTCCAGAAGGAGCTCGGCCTGACCTACCTGATCATCGCGCACGACCTCTCGGTGGTCCGGCACGTCTCGGACCGGGTGGCGGTGATGTACCTCGGCAAGGTCGTCGAGATCGCCGACCGGGACTCGCTCTACGCGAGCCCGATGCACCCCTACACCAACGCGCTGATGTCCGCGGTGCCGGTGCCCGACCCGCGCCGCCGGCACAGCGGCGGGCGCGAGCGGATCCTGCTCAAGGGCGACGTGCCCTCGCCGATCAACCCGCCCTCCGGCTGCCGGTTCCGCACGCGGTGCTGGAAGGCGCAGGAGATCTGCGCCACCCAGGAGCCGCCGCTGGCCGCGCGGAAGACGGGGCACCAGGTGGCGTGCCACTTCCCCGAGCTCGGCGAGGGGAACGACTAGCGCAGTCCCGAGCTCGGCGAGGGGAACGACTAGCGCAGCCCCGAGCTCGGCGAGGGGAACGACTGGCGCAGCCCCGAGCTCGGCGAGGGGAACGACAAGCGCAGCCCCGAGCTCGGCGAGGGCGGCGAGGAGAAGGCGCTCGCCTCGGAGTGAGGCCCGTCCGACGAGGACGCCACCGGCCGCCGCGGGGACCGTGCACCGACACGGACCCCGCGGCGGCCCGCCGTTGACGGCAGATCACCGAACATGCCCCGCCGGGCCGCGCCCAGGTGCTAGCTTCCGAACCATGCAGCCGGAGAAGCGCCTCGCGGTCGACGCCCTGACCGCGGACTTCATCGTCGACATGGCCAACGTCATCCGCAACCGCGGGCTGCTCGGCCCCCGTGAGGCCGACCTCGCCCGCTTCACCGCACTCCTGGAGGCCCTCGCCCACCACGCCCGGGACGACTCCGTCCAGGTCTACGCGGTCTGCGACCACGCCGTCCTGGTCGACGGCCGGCACACCGCCGCCGAGCGTGCCCAGCTGCGCGCCTGGCATGCCGAGGGCCGGATCGAGGTCCTGCCGAAGGCCGACGACCGCGTCCTCGAACTCGCCGACAGCACCGGCCGACCCGTCGTCAGCGAGGACAACTTCGCTGAGTACCACCGCACTTATCCGTGGATCCCGGGCTGCGCCGACCGCTTCCTGCGTCCGGTCGCCGTCGACGCGCCGCCCGGGATCGCTGTGCGCCGCCGGGTCGTCCCCGTCCCCGCCGAATGGCAGGTCTCCCGGAAGGAGGAGGAGGGTCTGCTGCTCGCCGCCGGGCTCTACGACCGGCGCGGGTCCGGCGGGCCCCGCCGCGATCTGCTCGGCCGGCGCTGGGGCTGCCCCGAGCCCGACTGCCCCGCCTTCGGCACCCGCCCCCGGGCCACCGGGCCGCTGCCGCTGCGCCGCAGCGGCACCGTCACCTGCCCGACCCACCTGAAGCCGCTCACCGACCTCGGCCCGGCCCCGCACCGCAGCCAGATCAAGGTCCGCATCGACGGCACCGTCCGGGCCCGGCGGCTGATCACCGAGGGCGCCGACCTGGTGGTCGGCCGGGCCCCGGCCGAGGGCCCGGGCGGCCTCGCGCTCGCCGCCTGGCTCGGGCCGCGGGCGCTGGACTGGATCAGCCGCAGCCATGTGACCATCAGTCACACCGGCTCCGGGGGGCTCGTGGTGCGGGACACCAGCGCCAACGGCACCGTGATCCGGCGCCGCGGCGGCGAGTCGGTCCGGCTGCGCGGCCAGTCCTGGACGCTCCGCCGCGACGACGTCGTCCTGCTCCACGACGAGGTCGAACTGATGCCGAGCGGGCGGGAGTTCGCCTTCGGGGAGGAAGCCGGGGAGGGTGCGGACGGGCCCGGCGGCGCGGGGGCGGCCCTGACCGGCGAGGAGTACCGGGCGACGTGGATCGTGCCGCCACCGCGGCCGCCCCGCCCCTCCGGCCCGGCGGGGCGCCGTCGGCGCGGCGGGCGGAAGTGAGGCGACGATGGCGGGAACGGACGGGCGGATGATCGCCGCCGGCGCCCTGCTGGGCGGCCGCTACCGGCTCGTCCGGCCGCTCGGCCGGGGCGGGTTCGGCACGGTCTTCCTCGGCACCGACGAGAACCTGCCGCGCTGGGTGGCCGTCAAGCTGCTCGACTCCTCGCGTCACGACCCGGCCGAACTCCCCATGCTGCGCGGCCGGTTCGACCGCGAGGCCCGGCTGATGGCCGGACTCCAGCACCCCGGCATCGTCTCCGTGCTCGACCGCGGCAGCCACCAGGACACCCCGTTCATCGTCATGGAGCACCTGGCCGGCCCCGACCTGGCGGCCGTACTCGGCGACGGCCCGCTGCCGATCGGCGACCTCCTGCGGCACGCGGCGCGGATCGCCGACGCCCTGCACTACGCGCACACCCAGCCCGACCCGGTCGTTCACCGCGACCTCAAGCCGTCCAACCTGATGCTCGACGCGCGCGGCGAGGTCAAGATCCTCGACTTCGGCATCGCCGCCGCGCCCACCTCCGACCTCACCGCCTACACCCGCATCGGCACCCGGCTCGGCACCCGGATCTTCATGTCCCCCGAGCAACTGCGCGGTGAGCCGGCCGCGGTCGGCTGCGACCTGTACGCCTTCGGGGCCGTGCTCTACAACCTGCTGGCCGGGCGGCCGCCCTTCCTGCCCACGCACGGGGACGTGGAGCTGGAACACCAGGTGCTCTCCGAGCTGCCCCGGCCGGTCACCCACTACCGGCCGGAGACGCCGGCCGGGCTGGCCGCCCTCGTTCACGCCCTGCTGGCCAAGGACGCCGCGCAGCGGCCGTCGGCCGCCGAGGCCATGGCGCGGCTGACCGCGGGCGACCCGGCCGAGCGGTTCGTCGCCGAGCAGCGGGGGACGGCGACGGTCGACGGCGCGCGGCGGCGGGTGCGGTCCGGCGGGGCGGACGACGCGGTGGGGCGGTTCGTCGCGGAGCAGCGCGGGGTGGTGACCGGCGGTGGCGGGGGTGACGTGGGGCGGTTCGTCGCCGCGCAACGGGACGTGCCGACCGGCGGCGGCGCGCGGGGGCGGGCCGCGGCCGGGGCCGGGGCGGGGCCGGCCGCGGCGGAGGCCGTGGCGGGCGCGGACGTGGCGCAGGATGCCCACCTGATGCCGGCCCGGCCCGCGGTGGCCGGTGCCGGCCCGGGACCGGGGCAGCCCGCCGCTCCGCAGGGGAGCAACGGCCGGGCCCCGCGGAACCCGGACCGCCGACCGGCGTCGCCGCCTCCCCCGCCCGCCCGGGCCGAGGTGGGCCGACGCGCCGAGGCGGACACCGTCCCGGAGCACTGGCGCGAGCTGGAGCAGGCCGAGGCGGACCTGCTCGCGGGCCGCTTCGCGCTCGCCGACCGCCGGTTCGCGGCCGTCGCCGCGCGCTGCTACGAGCAGGGCGCGCACACCCACCCGGCGATGCTGGCCGCCTCGTTCGGCCGGGTCCGGGCCCGGGAGGGGCTGGGCCGGGCCGAGGACGCGGCAGCCCGCCTCGCCCGCCTCAGCGGCCGGATCGCCGCGACCCTGGGCCGGGACCACCCGCTCACCCGCGCCGTGCTCGCGCACGGGCCGCGGCCGCCCGCGGGCTGAGCGGGGCGCGCCCTGCCGCGGGGGCCTACCCCCGGCGGCCGGTGTTCGAGCGGCGGGTGGCCGCGGGCTCGGCGAGCTTGTTCAATGCGGCCTTGTGGGCGGCCGCCCGGGCCTGGTGGTCGCTGTCCCAGAGCCGGGTGGACCAGGCCGCGGCGACGAAGCAGAAGAGCGCCCCCGCCATGGCGAGCAGCCACAGGATCCGCCAGCCGAAGTCCGCGAAGAAGTCGTCGAGCGGCCCGGGCTCGCGGTAGGCGAGGGAGCCGACGGCCACCAGCGCCAGACCCGGTACCGTCCAGAGCCAGGACCAGCCGTTGCCACCGGTCTCCTCGGCCCGCCACCGCTCGGCCGACAGGAACGGGGGCCGGTACGCGCCGCCCAGCTTCCAGATCGTGCCGGCGCGCAGGAGGAGGCAGAGGCCGGACGCCCAGCCGATGCCGGTCGCGAGGTGCCAGCCGAGGTTCGGGTTGTCGAAGAGCTGCGGTACAGCCAGCAGTGCCAGCAGCACGCCCGGCCCGGCCCAGCACGCCACCCAGCCGGCCGCCCGCGCCAGCGCGGCCGCCCGCGAGCGGAACGAGAGCCGCTGCTCCTCCTCGGCCTGCCACTCCTTGACCAGCGTCGACCGCCGGGCCTTGCGGGCCTTCCGAGCGGCGTCCTGCGCCTGCTTCTCGGCCTGCGCCTTCTCCCGCGCCCGCACCGCGGCCTGCTCCTGCGCCTGCTTCTGGGCGGTGGTCCGCGCCCGCGCCCCGGCGGCAGCGGCAGCGGCCGTGCCGTGCACCAGCTGGACCAGTTCGGAGATGCCCGGCGCCGCCTTGCGGGCGGCGGCCAGCACGCCGCGGTACTGCGGGTACTGGTCCGCCTCCGGCGGGACGACCCGGCGCCGGAGCCTGGTCAGCGCCCGCTCCGCCGGCTGCCCGAGGGCCGCAAGCAGCACCAGGTGCCGGATCTCGGGGTCGGGGCCGCCGTTCCCGGCCGCGCCCTCCCAGCCGCTCGCCGCACCCGCGAAGCCCGTCTCCCAGGCCCGGGCGAGCACCTGTCGGCGCTGGGCGACACCGCGCAGCTCGCGCAGATCGGGGAACTCGGCGAGCGCGTCGAGGACGCCGGGCCGGGAGACATCGACCAGGAGCTCGGAGCTCTCCCACTTCCTGCCGTTGACGACGCTCAGGCACTCGCCGATCAGTGCCTCGGTGGTGACCGCGCGGCCGCGCAGGGCGGGCGGCGTCGTCGGGTCGAGCCAGCGGAGCAGGTAGATCACCTTCACGTCGGGGGTGTGGTCGACGGTCAGCTGCTGGTCGATGAGCCGGATCCGGCCCTCGACGTCGTCCACGTCCGGGTCGTCGAACTGGCGTAGCCACTGCCGCAGCGTGGACCAGCCCTCGCCGGGGGACTCGGGCGTGCCCATCCGGGCGAAGAAGGTCCGCCCGGCCTGCGTCTGGTGCTCGCGCACGGCGCGCGCGAGACCGGCCCGGTCGGTGTGCCGCCGGCCGGCGAAGGGCAGCGCCCTCAGCGGGCCGGCGGTGCCGGCCGGCCCGCCCCGGACCACGTGGGCCGCGATGCCGCCCCGGACGGCCTCGGGCGCGGCTGCCGGCGCCGGGGCCGGCGGGGGCGTCGGCCCGTCGTCCACCACGCGGGTCGTGGCGAGGCCCGACCGGCTCCCCGGCCGGGGCGCGGGCCGCTCGCCGTTCAGCCAGGCCAGCACCTCCGGGCCGCGCCAGCGTCGCTCCGGATCCCGCTGGAGCAGGCCCGCGCAGAGCTCGCGCAGCTCGGCGGGGACGTGTGAGACGTCCTGGTCGCGGTGGCGCAGCGCGGCGATGACCTGGGCGGAGTCCTGGCCGGCGTACGGGGTGGCGCCGGTGGCGAGCTGCCGGACGATCATGCCGAGCGACCACCAGTCGGAGGGCTCGCCGTACCGCCCGTCCAGTGCCTCCGGCGGGGCGTAGGCGAGGGTCATCGAGGTGGTCGCGCGGGCCCGCGTGGCGTCGGCGGCGCGGCTGATGCCGAAGTCGGCGATGACCACGTCCCGCACGCCGGTGCGGACCAGCAGGTTGTCCGGCTTGAGGTCGCGGTGGACGATGCGGGCGGCGTGCAGGCAGTTGATGCCGCCGGTGAGCCGGTTCACGAAGGTGCGCAGGAGGGCGGTGCGCAGCGGCGAGCCGTCCCAGAACCGCTGCAGCGAGCCGTGCGGGAAGTACGGGAACACCTCGAAGTCGCGCCCGGCGGCGGTGGTGCCCCGGTCGAGCACCGGGATCACCGCGGGGTGCCGCAGGTGGTCGAGCCGGCGCCAGACGGCCCGGTCGGCGGAGTTGCCGGGCAGGTAGTGCTTGACCACGACCTGCTCGCCGCCGGCCTCCCGGGCCAGGACGAGCTCCGCCTCGGCGCCGCCCCGGTCGAGGCGGTGGACGGCGGTGAGGCGGTGGGTGAGTTCGGCGGGCAGCCGGACCCCGTCGGGTCGGTGCTGCTCGGTGCCCCTGGTCGGCATCGGTGTTCCCCCCTTCGGCCCGGCAGGCCGGGGTTCAGTCGGACGCGTCGTGATCGACGATGCGGAGCTCGGCGCGGATGGCCATGGCGAGGCGCAGCCGGTCGCCGGAGCGGACCGGGGACGGCGTCCGGGGAGAGAGCCGCACCCCGTTGACGTAGGTGTGGTTGGTGGAGCCGAGGTCCGTCACCCAGGCGCTGCCGTCGGTGCGCAGCGCGACCAGCAGGTGGCGGTGGGAGACGGTGCCGTCGGTCAGCAGGTGGGCGTAGGGGGAGGTGGCCGGGTCCCGGCCGAGCTCGACCTCCTGGCCGGCGGCGAGCTCGACGGTGCCGGCGTCGAAGACGATCTCCAGGCGGTGCGCGATCCGGGCCCGGCGGGTGGCGAGGAGCGTCCTCGGCGGCCGGCCGAGGGCGAGCGGGGTGAGGCACGTCCGGCAGACCAGCTGGTCGGGAACGGCCGGCGCGGTGCCGCAGCCACACGGCTCGTGCGCTGCTGCTCCTGCCACTCGCGGCCCCCGTCCACGCCTGTGTCCGACTGCCCGGATCATACCCGAGGGCGGCCTGACGTGGGCTCAAGTCCGCACGGGTGCGCGATGGTTGGCGATCTTGGTGGCGTGGTGGGGGCGGGCCGTGGCGGCGCCCGGGCCGTGGCCGGTCGGCCGCCGGTCTGCTCCCGGCCGACGCCCGGTCCGCTCCCCGCCGGTGCCCGGCCTGCGGCGGCCCGGGGCCCGGTGCAGTACAAGCCGGACAAGCGGTACATAGTTGTGCGGTGAGCTCGCAGATCTTCCCGTCCGATGTCCAGCAGTCCCTCGACCTGGTCGGCATCTTCGTCTTCGCCCTCTCCGGGGGCCTCCTCGCCGTCCGCAAGAACATGGACATCTTCGGGATCTGTGTGCTCGCGGAGGTCACCGCGCTGGGCGGTGGCGTGATGCGCGACCTCGTGATCGGGGCCACCCCGGTGGCGGCCTTCACCAACCTCGGGTACTTCCTCACCCCGCTGGTGGCCGGCCTGGTGGTCTTCTTCCTGCACCCCGAGGTCGAGCGGATCAACCGCGCCGTGCAGACCCTGGACGCGCTCGGCCTCGGCCTGTTCTGCGTCACCGGGACGGTCAAGGCGCACGACTACGGCCTCGGCGCCGTGGCGGCGATGGCGCTCGGCATGGTGACGGCGGCCGGCGGCGGCGTGATGCGCGACGTGCTGGCCGGCGAGATCCCCTCGCTGCTCCGCTGGGACCGGGAGATCTACGCCGTGCCCGCCCTGGTCGGCTCGGCCCTGGTGGTGGTGCTGATCGGCCTCGACCGGCTGACCGCCTTCACCGGCACGGCCGCCGCGCTGACCGCGTTCGTGCTCCGGGTGCTCGCCCTCAAGTACGGCTGGCGCGCTCCGCGGGCGTGGCACCGCAACGGTTCTCGCACCAGCGAGGAGTAGGCGAGCCGCCGTAGGCGAGGGAGATCGCCTCGGCGGTGCAGAGCAGTTCGGGCAGCATCCGGAACAGCTCGACCGGCGCCACCCGGTCGGTCGGGGCGCTCACCGCGCAGGCGGCGATCGGCCGTCCGGCACTGCCGGCCACCGGCGCGGCCACGCAGGCCACCGCCTCCCGGTGCTCGGCCGACTCCGCCGCCCAGCCCTGGCGGCGGACCCTGGCCAGATCGGCGGGCAGCTCGTCCTCGGGCGTGCCGTCCTCGGGCAGGCCGGCCAGCAGCACCCGGCCGATCGCGGTGCCGGACGCCGGGGCCCGGCGCCCGATCCGGGACGGCCGGGCGGCGGTGCCGGGCCCGGACCGGCGGCCGGCCAGCTCGTCCAGGTAGAGCACCTCGCCGTCCTGCAGCACCGCCAGCTGGACGGTCAGGCCGGAGCGCCGGTTCAGCGCGGACAGGTGGGGCGCGGCGATCTGCCGGATGTCGGTCTCCTCCAGCGCGCGGTGCGCGAGCGAGAGGAGCCGGCCGCCGAGCCGGTAACGCCGGTCGGACTGGCGGTGGACGAAGCCGTGCTCCTCCAGCGTGCGGAGCAGGCGCAGGGCGGTGGACTTGTGGACGCCGATGCTGGTGGCGGCCTGTTCGAGGGTCACCGGGCCGTCGCCGAGGGAGCCGAGCAGGGTGAGGGCGCGGTCGACCGACTGCGGCATTCCGTTCCCCTCCTCCTCCTGTCCCGGCCGTGGCTGCTCCGGCCCGTGCGGCGTGACGCGGCTCCGGTGGTGCCCGGTGCCGGATGCGTTCGGCAGCTCCGGCCAGTTCGGCTCGTCCCGCCCGTCCGGCCGATCACGAGCGGCCGTCAGGCTAACCGCCGGCCCCGGCGGCGGCGCAAACCGCCCCCGGACGCCGGCGTCCGCCCAACGGCGCTGCACCGGTGGGGTGTCGGGGAGGACGGCGGGGTGCGCGTGGGGCCGGGGTGGCGCCGGTGACGGCCGGTTCGTTCGCCCGGCCCCCGGATGCGGCGCCGGCCCGAGGGTGGTCCGGCGGCCCTCTACAATCGGATGGTTATGCCATACCTGGACCATGCGGCGACCACGCCGATGCTGCCCGAGGCGATCGCCGCGATGACGGCGCACCTGGGGGTTGTCGGCAACGCCTCCTCCCTGCACGCGGCCGGCCGGCGGGCCCGCCGCGTGGTCGAGGAGGCCCGTGAGTCGCTGGCCGAGTCGCTGGGCGCCCGCCCGAGCGAGATCGTCCTGACCGGTGGCGGCACCGAGTCGGACAACCTGGCCGTGAAGGGCCTGTACTGGGCCCGGCGGGCTGCCGATCCGGCCCGGACCAGGGTTCTCAGCAGCCCGGTCGAGCACCACGCGGTGCTGGACGCGGTGCACTGGCTCTCCGAGCACGAGGGCGCCACGGTCGAGTACCTGCCGGTCGACGGCCTCGGCCGGGTCCACCCGGCGGCGCTGCGCGAGGCGATCGAGCGGGACCCGGCGTCGGTCGCGCTGGTCACCGTGATGTGGGCCAACAACGAGGTCGGCACCGTCCAGCCGGTCACCGAACTGGCCGCCGTCGCCGCCGAGTTCGGCATCCCGATGCACGCCGATGCGGTCCAGGCGCTCGGTCAGGTGCCGGTCTCCTTCGCCGAGTCGGGGCTCACCGCGCTGACCGTCACCGGCCACAAGATCGGTGGCCCGTTCGGCATCGGCGCGCTGCTGCTGTCGCGCGGGGCCGCGCCCGTTCCGCTGCTGCACGGCGGCGGCCAGGAGCGCGACGTCCGCTCGGGCACGCTGGACGCCCCGGCGTCCGCCGGCTTCGCGGCCGCGGCGGCGCTGGCCGTCGAGCGGCGGGCGGAGCACGCGGCGGTGCTCGGCGGGCTGCGGGACGAACTGGTGGCCGCGGTGCTGGCCGCCGTCCCGGACGCGGTGCTCAACGGCGACCCGGCGGCCGAGGGCCGGCTGCCCGCCAACGCGCACTTCTCCTTCCCCGGATGCGAGGGCGACGCGCTGCTGATGCTGCTCGACGCCCAGGGCATCGAGTGCTCCACCGGCTCGGCCTGCTCGGCCGGGGTGCCGCAGCCCAGCCACGTCCTGCTGGCGATGGGCGTCGATCCGGTGCTGGCCCGTGCCTCGCTGCGGTTCTCGCTCGGCCACACCTCCACCCGCGACGACGTCGAGGCGCTGGCCGCGGCGATCGCCCCGGCCGTCCAGCGGGCCCGCAACGCCGGTCTGGCGGCGGCCGCGCGCGCCCGGTAATCCCGGCGGGGCGGCCGCGCCGAGCACGTACTCTTGGAGGCATCATGACTGACTTCCCCGGTGCCCCGACCGCCCCGTCCACAGGCCGCCTGCGTGTGCTCGCCGCGATGTCCGGCGGGGTGGACTCCGCCGTCGCCGCCGCCCGCGCGGTCGAAGCCGGGCACGAGGTCACCGGCGTGCACTTGGCGCTGTCGGCCAACCCGCAGTCCTTCCGCACCGGCGCCCGCGGCTGCTGCACCATCGAGGACTCCCGCGACGCCCGCCGGGCCGCCGACGTGATCGGCATCCCGTTCTACGTCTGGGACCTCGCCGAGCGGTTCCGCGAGGACGTCATCGACGACTTCGTCGCCGAGTACGCGGCCGGCCGCACGCCCAACCCGTGCCTGCGCTGCAACGAGAAGATCAAGTTCGCCGCCCTGCTGGACAAGGCGATCGCGCTCGGCTTCGACGCCGTCTGCACCGGCCACTACGCCCGGATCGTCGACCTGCCCTCCGGGGAGCGGCAGCTGCACCGCGCCGCGGACGCCGCCAAGGACCAGTCCTACGTGCTCGGCGTGCTCGACGCCGACCAGCTGGCCCACTCGCTCTTCCCGCTCGGCGACACCACCAAGGACGTCATCCGCGAGGAGGCCGAGCGCCGGGGCCTGGCGGTCGCGAAGAAGCCGGACAGCCACGACATCTGCTTCATCGCGGACGGCGACACCCAGGGCTTCCTGGCCAAGCACCTCGGCTCCGCGACCGGGGACATCCTCGACGTGGACGGCACCAAGCTCGGCGAGCACGACGGCGCGTACGGCTTCACCATCGGCCAGCGCAAGGGCCTGCGGATCGGCCGCCCGGCGGCCGACGGCAAGCCGCGCTACGTGCTCGACATCTCGCCGGTGAACAACACCGTCACGGTCGGGCCGGTCGAGGGCCTGGACGTGACCGCGCTGACCGCGATCCGCCCCCGCTGGTGCGGCACCGAGCCGCTCGCCGACGGCCGCTACACGGCGCAGCTGCGCGCCCACGGTGGCGAGGTGCCGGTGGAGGCCTCGGTCGTCGACGGCGAGCTGCACGTCCGGCTGGACACCCCGGCCCGCGGCATCGCCGCCGGCCAGGCCGTGGTCCTCTACGACGGCACCCGCGTGGTCGGCTCCGCCACCATCGCGACGACGGAGCGGCCCGCCGTCAAGGCCTGAACGTCTGGCGGGGGTGGTCCAGCCAGGCCGATTGGGCCTCCGCGGTGACCGTCAGCCCGAAGCGCTCGGGGCCCGGCCTGCCGCGCTCCTCCCACCACCGGTAGGAGGCCTCCACCTCGTCCCAGAGCCGGCGCGGGCCGTACTGCCAGGCGGTGAACTGCCCGTCGGAGCGGTCGACGGCCGCCCAGGAGCGGGCGTCCGTCGTCGCGACCCAGAGCCGTTCCTCGTCGTCCTCCCAGGCGGTCCACACGTCGGGCAGTCGGAGCCCGAGGGCGAAGCGGGCCTCCCACGCGTCGCCCGTGATCCTCCACGGCGACAGTGCCGTTCGGGACTCTTCCGGGAGGTGTTCGTCACGTACGACATCCCGGAAGATCCGCAGGTCCTGTCGCTGGTTGCGCATGAGCATGAACGCCGAGTGCGGGCTGAACCGGCCCTGGGAGCGACCGCGCTCGACGGTGAGCTTCAGCAGCCCCCAGCAGATCATGGGGCTGTCCCAGGGGGTGACGATCACGCCCCCGGGCCGCGTCTGGTGGATCCAGGGCCACGGCACGCGCCGGACCGCGCACGTGGAGATGATCCGGTCGTACGGTTGGCGGCGACTCCACCCCAGGGCGCCGTCCCCGCAGAGCACGTCCACGTCCAGGCCTGCCGCGTTCAGGGAGGCCCAGGCCTGTCTGGCGACCTCGGGATCGATCTCCACCGAGGCGACCTGTCCGGCGCCGAGCCGGTGTGCCAGCAGTGCCGCGTTCCAGCCGGTACCGGTGCCGATCTCCAGCACGTTCATCCCGGGCCGGACGTCGAGGTCGTGGAGCATCCGGACGACGACCGAGGGAGCCGAGGCGGAGGAGGACGGCCAGGCATCGGTCTCGCCGGGTTCCCGGCCATCGTTGACCTGCGTGACGAGCGGCAGGTCCGAGTACGCCGTGTCGAACCACCGCTGGTGATCGGTTCGGAGGTCGCACGGCGTGTAGCCGCCGTGGCCGTCCTCCAGCCAGATCCGCTCGGGGAGGAAGCGGTGGCGCGGGACGTCCTTGATCGCTTCCTTCCACTCGCGGGGGACCGGGCCGCCAAGCGCTTCGCCGACGGCCCGGAGCAGGCCGCGGGTGGCGGCCTGCTCCGGTCGATGCGCGGGGTTCGTCACTTCTTGCCGTCTTCCTTCTTGTGCTTGGGCTCGGGCGCCGGCCGCGCGCCGTCGGGGGACGGCTTGTGCGTGCCGGGGTCCTTCTTGCCTCCGTGCTTGCCGCCGCTGTTCTTGTCGGTTCCCCAGGCCATGGGCCCTCCAGGTGGTTCGTCGTCGGTTGTCGGGTGGTGGTGTGGTGTGCGGCTACCGGTCCGGCGGCCGGGGCGTGGGAGGGCTGGACGGCTTGGGCCGGGCCGGCTTCGGTTCGGATTTGGGCATGGCTGTGCTCCTGTCGGGTCGGAGGGGGCTCAGCGGGCGCGGTTGATCAGCACCAGAGCCGCGACGACGACGTGCAGTCCGGCCGCAGCGGACACCCCGTAGGCCACCCAGACCCGGACGGAGACCGGCGAATCGTCGGAACCGGGCCTGCGGTACGGCGGCTGAGGGTTCATCGGGAGGTTGGCTCGGGGACGGTGAGGTCGGCGTGCACGATCTTCCCGAGAGGCAGCGGAGTGACACCCCATCGCCCGCGCGTGAGCCTGTGGACCATCGCCAGGCCTCGGCCGGAGGTGTGGCCGGGGCCGGTCTCTACCATCACGGGCATCGAACGGGAGCCGTCACCGACGAGGATGCGGATGACCCGGTCGCTCGGGCGCCGGACGGCAACGAGCATGCGGGTCTGGCAGCCGGTCCTGACGGAGTTGGTGGCCAGCTCGCTGACGATCACCGAGGCGTCGTCCATCAGGTCGTCCAGCCCCCACTCCCGCAGCTTCGCCCCGACGAAGCGCCGCGCAGCAGCGACGGACTCGGGCCGGTACGGCAGGCAGATCGTCGCCGGTGCGGCGACCGCGCGGACTGCTACGTCCTGGTTCCGTTGGGGCGGGGCGCTGCGGCTCGCAATGTCCGACAGGAGGATCATCAGCGCTTCTCCTTAGCGACCGGGGTTCGCCTGCTGACGAATAGACAACTGCATGTCGATGCGCTGACGCCGGGCTGCAGGCCCAAGGCGCATGATTCATGCAGATCACGCATCACAGCTTGTCCTGGTGTCGTTACGCTCGGCATATCGGGTGTGATCGGTGCTAGCAGGAGAAGCCATGTCAGGGACGGCCGAGGGACATTCCGAATCACTCTCGCCCGGCGAAGTGATTCGCCGGGCGAGAGTGCTCAGTGGCCGATCTCAAGCCGATGTGGCTTCCGAGCTGGGCTACCACCAGTCGAAGATCAGCCGTCTGGAGAGTGGCAAAGGGACGCATGATGTGGGTGTCCTGCGTGCTGTCGCAGCCGTGCTCGACATTCCCCTGGTGAACCTTGGCCTCGCGGCCTCGATCAGTACGCACAGTAGGGCGGACGACATGCACCGTCGCAGCTTCCTGGCCGCGAGCGTCGTTGCGCTCGCGGCTCCGGCAGGCGATCCGCGAGTGGGGATGGAGCTCGTTAGGGAGCTGCTACCCGGACCGGTACGCTCCGATGACTCACCGCAGTCACCGGCTGCGCTTGCGGTCCGGCTGGCCCAGGCCCGTAAGCATTTCTACTCCTGCCGGTACGCTGAACTCGAAGCCACTCTGCCGCGGTTGATCGCCGACCTTCGCCAAGCTCAACATGCGGCGCGAGGCGACGACCAGTCCCTGTCGGGCATGCTTGCGACTGCCTACCAGACCGCTGTGAGTCTGCTGCTCAAGCTTGGCGATCAGGGGAACGCCTGGCTCGCGGTCGGTCGAGCAATGACCGAGGCCGAGCGGAGCGGTGATCCGGTGGTGATGGCCTCCAGCGTCCGTGTCCAGGCGCACGTTCTCGCCCGCGATCGGCACGCCGCGCCCGCCATCGGTCTCATCCGTCATACGGCGGACCAACTCGCAGGTGGCTATGACCTGAGATCGCCCCAGTACCTTGCCGCGTTCGGCCTTCTGCTGCTCCGTGGTGTGACGGCAGCGAGTGCGGGCGGCGACCGCGGGACAGCTGCGGAACTCCTCGCCGAAGCCCGGGAGGTCGCGCGCTATGTCGACCTCGAAGGCCCGGACTCCTGGGCGAACTTCAGCCAGACCAATGTCGCGCTCCACGCAGTCAGCTCCTCCGTGGTTCTTGGCGACGCAGGCGTTGCGTTGGAGGCAGCCCAGCCTCTGATGCGCCGCCGCATCCCCGTCCCGGAACGTCGGGCCGCGCTCTGGGTGGACGCTGCGCGCGCCTACAGCCAACAAGGGAGGCTGGCCGAAGGGTACCGAGCGCTCAGGATCGCGGAGAGCTGCGCGTCAGAGGACATTCGCCGACGTCCGAGCGTGCTGGAGCTGGTCGGCGACATGGCCGTTCGTGACCGGCGCGGTACTGTCCCGGAACTACGCAGTTTCTGCCAGGAGTTGGGAGTCGAGGTTTGACCGAGCACCGCGATCCGTTCCTCTACGTCGTCGTCTGCGCCTCGGGCATCGCCGACGGTGTGGGCGAGTTGATCTCCGCCGCGCATGCCGAGGGCTGGAAGGTCGGTGTGATCGCCACTCCCAGCGCCCTGGACTTCATAGATCAGGAAGTCATCGAGGCCCAGACCGGCTACCCGATCCGCTCGGCCTGGCGCACACCGAGCAGCCCGCAGCCGCTGCCCCCTGCCGATGCCATCGCAGTTGCCCCTGCCACGTTCAACAGTGTCAACAAGTGGGCCGCAGGAATCTCCGACACACTCGCGCTCGGCATCCTCTGCGAGTCATACGGACTCGGCATCCCCGTGGCCGTCCAGCCGTACGTCAATTCCGCGCAAGCCGCCCATCCGGCCTACGCGGAGAGCCTGGGCCGCCTCCGATCGATGGGCGTTCTGATCGGCGACTACGTGCCTCACAAGCCCAAGTCCGGTGGCGGCCGGGACAAATACAGCTGGACGAGCGTTCTCGACCTGCTCCGCCCCGGGGTCGACCTTTGACCGAGCACCATGACCTCATGGATGCCAAGGCCGCGAATTCGTTGCCGCTCCACTCGGTCTCCGTAGCGGGTGTGGTGGTACGCGCGGACGGGCGCGTGCTGGCGATCCGGCGAACGGACGACGGCACCTGGGAGCCTCCGGGTGGGGTCCTGGAGCTCGCGGAGGCGCCGGAGGACGGGGTCCGGCGTGAGGTGTTCGAGGAGACCGGGATCAAGGTTCGTGTGGAGCGGCTGACCGGGGTCTACAAGAACGTGGCGCGAGGCATTGTCGCGCTGGTGTTCCGCTGTCGCCCCGAAGGAGGCGTCGAACAGCTCTCGGACGAGTCGATCGATGTCGACTGGCTCACACCGGCCGAGGTGTCGGAGTGCATGGCCGAGGTCTACGCCGTGCGGGTGCTGGATGCCCTTCGGAAGGACGACACCGCGCCGAGCATCCGCACCCACGACGGTCGCCACGTGCTTGGCCGGCAGCCGCCGGGATGAGTAACTGTTGACGATGTCCGAGGCACCCTCCGGAGAGGACGGCATGACCTTCTACGAGCAACACCGTGACTTCGTCGAGGAGCTGGAGCGGATCGCTCCGGAAGGCGTCCGGATCGAGTGGTCCGGAGACACGCTGATCATGCAGGCGTCGCCGTCGAACATCCATCAGCTCAACGTGGCGCAGGTGCGCAGGCAGTTCGAGCGGCACGCTCCTGACGGCTATCTCCCCAGCGAACGGAGCGAGATCGTCAGCCCGGATGTCTCCAAGGGGCGCGAGCCGGACCTGACCTACCTTCCCGTGGACGTCCTCTCCCGGCCGGGCAACAAGGCACCTGCTGCGGAAGCCCTGATCGCCGTGGAGATCGTCTCGCCGTCGAATCCGGGCAACGACTGGATGGACAAGCTGCACGACTACGCCGTGATGCGCATCCCGCTGTACCTGATCGTGGACCCGCGCCAGCAGACGGTGACGCTGTTCTCCGAGCCGAACCACGACCGGTACCACACCCGCAGCGACCGGAAGTTCGGCGACGCGATCGGCATCCCGGAGCCTTTCGGCTTCACGTTGGGACTGTCGGAGCTCGTCCCGTACAAGGACTGCGAGTGAGCACCCGCTACGGGTCGAGGCGGATGGAGTGGACCGGGCCGAGGTCGGCGGCGACCCAGCTGCCGGCGGGGACGGTGGCGCCGGTGCAGTCGCCGCCGTCGAAGCGGTGGCAGAGCGTCGCGCCGGCGCCGCCGTGCCGGTTGTTGACCACCCAGTGCCAGCCGTAGTGGTCGGACAGGTTGTGGGCGCCGGACGACCAGTAGGTGTCGGTCAGCGTGCTGCTGCCGGCGGGCTGGTCCCGGGCGTAGATGCAGACGGCGCCGGACGGGCAGCCGTAGAGGTCGGCGGCGTGGGCGCGGTCGGTCCCCGGCAGCAAGGTCATCAGGGTCCCCTTCGCGGGTGCGTGCGCGGCGAACCGTCGTTCACCAGCCACGTGGATGGCGTGAATAGCATGGCGTGGATATGACAACTACCACGCCTGTGACGCCACCGGGTAGTGGGCGAACCACTCCTGGGGCGGGGGTGCACCGCTGGGGCGGAAAAGGCCGTGAGCGGGAACCGGACACGTGATAGACCGACTACCACTATGAACATCACTGTCTTCTGCTCCGCGTACTCCCTCGACGACCGCTACACCGCCCCCGCCGCCGAGTTCGCCCGGCTCCTCGGCGAGGGCGGGCACACCCTGGTGTGGGGCGGCTCCAACGCCGGACTGATGGGCCTGCTCGCCGACGGGGTGAAGGCGGCCGGCGGCCGGCTGGTCGGCGTGCAGGTCGAACTGCTCAAGCACAAGGGCTACGAGGGCGCCGACGAGTTCGTCGTCACCCGCGACCTGGCCGAGCGGAAGGCGCAGCTGCTGATGCGCGCCGACGCCGTGGTCGTCCTGGTCGGCGGCCTCGGCACCCTCGACGAGGTCACCGAGGTGCTGGAGCTGAAGAAGCACGCGCTGCACGAGAAGCCGGTGGTCGTCCTGGACACCGAGGGCTTCTACGCCGGCCTGCGGACCCAGCTGGAGCGGATGGACACCGAGGGCTTCCTGCCCCGCCCGCTCGGCGAGCTGATCACCTTCGCCGACACCCCCGCCGAGGTCTTCGAGCAGCTCAAGGCCTGAGAGGATCGACGCATGGCTGCACATCTGATCACCGGCGCCGGCTCCGGCATCGGCGCCGTCCTGGCCGAGCGCCTCGCCGAGCGCGGGGACGACCTCTGGCTGCTGGCCCGCGACGCCCGCCGGGCCGCGGAACTGCGCGAGCGCTTCCCCGGGGCGAAGACCCTGGTCGGCGACCTCGCCGACCCGGCCAAGCTCTCCTGGGCCTTCGGCCACCAGACGCTGCCCGTCGAGCTGGACTCGCTGCTGCACGTCGCCGGCGTGGTCGAGCTGGGCCAGGTCGGCGAGCTGCCGGTCAAGGCCTGGCAGCAGACCCTGAACGTCAACCTGGTCGCCCCCGCGGAGCTGACCCGGCTGATGCTGCCCTCGCTGCGGCTGGCCCGGGGCCACGTGGTCTTCGTCAACTCCGGCGCCGGGCTCAACGCCCACGCCGAGTGGTCGGCGTACGCGGCCAGCAAGCACGGGCTGAAGGCGCTCGCCGACTCGCTGCGCCTGGAGGAGTCCGCCGCCGGCATCCGGGTCACCTCCGTCTACCCGGGCCGCACCGCCACCCCGATGCAGGTCAAGGTGCACCAGCAGGAGGGCAGGGAGTACGACGCCGAGCGCTGGATCGCGCCCGAGTCGGTGGCCAGGGCCGTGATCGCGGCGCTGGAGACCTCCCGCGACGCGCACGTCACCGAGATCACCGTCCGCCCGGGGAACTGACCCGGCCCTCCCGGCGCAACCCGGCCGGGGGTGCCCGGAGTGGGAGGTCGGCCGGTCCGACTTCCCACTCCCGCGCACTAGGCTCGGACGGGTGAGCAACGGACACCCCTTCCCCGATCTGCACGGCGCCGCCACCGGCGTCGGCTCGCTGCCCGGCACCGACGCGCGGGAGGCCGCGAAGACCTCCACCGGAGCCCTGGAGCACCTGCCGTTCCTCCCCGAGCTGCCCGCCCGCGGGCCGGGGGCGGACATGATCGGGCGCAGCGCCGGCCTGCTGGTCGAGCTGTTCGCGCAGACCGAGCCCAGCGGCTGGCGCTTCACCGACCGCCCCGGCCGCGACACCCGGCGCGCCCACTCCTGGCTCGGCGAGGACCTCGACGCGCTGGAGGAGTTCACCCAGGGCTACCAGGGGGCGCTGAAGGTCCAGGCCGTCGGCCCGTGGACGCTGGCCGCCTCGATCGAGCTCAAGCACGGCGAGAAGGCGCTCGCCGACCCCGGCGCCTGCCGCGACATCGCCGGCTCGCTCGCCGAGGGCCTGCGCCGCCACCTCGCCGACGTCCGCAAGCGGATCCCCGGCGCCGAGGTGGTGCTCCAGCTCGACGAGCCCTCGCTGCCCGCCGTGCTGGCCGGCTCGGTGAAGACCGCCAGCGGCTTCCAGAGGCTGCGCGCGGTCGACCGGCAGATCGCCGAGGAGAACCTGCGCGAACTGATCCGCGGCCTCGACGCACCGGTGGTGGTGCACAGCTGCGCGCCGCAGGTGCCGATCCCGCTGCTGCGCCGGGCCGGGGTCGCCGCGATCTCGCTCGACTTCTCGCTGTTGACGGAGCGTGAGGACGACGACCTCGGCGAGGCGGTCGAGGGCGGCACCGCGATCCTCGCCGGGGTGGTCCCGGCCACCGACCAGGCCGCCGCTCAATCAAAGGCGGTGTCGGACCCTGCCGGTAGTGTCCAGGGTGTCAGGACGTTGTGGCGCAGGCTCGGGTTCGCCCCGGAGCTGCTGGGCCGCCGCGTGCTGGTGACGCCCGCCTGCGGGCTGGCCGGGGCCTCCCCGTCCTACGCGCGCCAGGCACTGTCACTCAGCGTGCGGGCGGCGCAGAGCCTGGTGGACAACCCGGAATGAGACGTTAACGGAGGGCTTGCGGTGGTGGCTGTCGAGGGCTGGGAGGACGTCCCGGCGGAGGTGCGCAGGCGGCACGCCGAGCTGGCGGCCGAGATCGAGGACCACCGCGCCCGCTACTACGAGCAGGACGCCCCGATCGTCAGCGACGCCGAGTTCGACGCGCTGATGCGCGAGTTGGAGGGGCTGGAGGACGAGCACCCGGCGCTGCGCACGCCGGACTCGCCGAGCCGGAAGGTCGGCGGCGCGGTCGTCACCGACCTCTTCGCCGCGGTCGAGCACCGCGAGCGGCTGCTCAGCCTGGACAACGCGATGGACGACGACGAGCTCGCCGCCTGGGCCGAGCGGGTCGCCACCGAGCTGGCCGGCATCGAGTACCACTACCTCTGCGAGCTCAAGGTGGACGGCCTGGCCGTCAACCTCACCTACGAGAACGGGACGTTGGTGCAGGCCGCGACCCGCGGCGACGGCCGGGTCGGCGAGGACATCACGGCCAACGTCCGCACCATCAAGGAGATCCCGCACCAGCTCAAGGGGGAGAACATCCCCGAGCTGGTCGAGATCCGCGGCGAGGTCTACTTCCCGACCGACGCCTTCGAGGCGCTCAACGCCTCGTTCTCGGAGGAGAACGAGCGCCGCCGGCAGGAGAACGAGGAGCGCGCCGAGGAGGGCAAGCGGCCCCGGGCGATGATCCGGCTGTTCATGAACCCGCGCAACGCCGCCGCCGGCTCGCTGCGGCAGAAGGACCCGCACATCACCGCGTCCCGTCCGCTGCACATGGTCGTGCACGGCATCGGCGCCCGGGTCGGCTTCGACATCGACAACCAGTCGCACGCCTACCGGCTGCTGCACGAGTGGGGGCTGCCGACCGCACGGCACAACAAGGTGGTGGGCACGCTCGACGAGGTCCGCGCCTTCATCAAGCAGTTCGGCGAGCAGCGCCACTCGGTCGAGCACGAGATCGACGGCGTCGTGGTCAAGGTGGACGAGATCGCCCTCCAGGGCCGGCTCGGCTCCACCTCCAAGTCCCCGCGCTGGGCGATCGCCTGGAAGTACCCGCCGGAGGAGGTCACCGGCAAGCTGGCCGCGATCAAGGTCGGCATCGGCCGCACCGGCCGGGCCACCCCGTACGCGGTGCTGGCCGAGCCGGTGAAGGTGGCCGGCTCGATGGTCCAGTACGCGACGCTGCACAACCAGCAGATCGTCAAGGCCAAGGACGTGCTGCTCGGTGACACCGTGGTGCTGCGCAAGGCCGGCGACGTCATCCCGGAGATCCTCGGCCCGGTCTACGACCTGCGGGACGGCACCGAGCAGGAGTTCGTGATGCCCTCGCACTGCCACGAGTGCGGGGCCGAGCTGCGCCCGATGGCCGAGGGCGACATCGACCTGCGGTGCCCGAACGCCCAGTTCTGCCCGGCCCAGATCCGCGAGCGGATCGCCTTCCTGGGCGGCCGCTCGGCGCTGGACATCGAGGGCCTCGGCTACGTCGCGGCCACCGCGCTGACCCAGCCGCTGGAGCCGGCCGAGGCGCCCGTGCGGAACGAGGGCGACATCTTCGGACTGACCGTGGAGCAGTTGTTGCCGATCAGGGTGCTGCTGCGCGACCCGAAGACCGGCATGCCCAAGCTCGACGACGAGACCGGCGAGGAGAAGGAGGTGTTCTTCTTCGCGACCACCGCGGGTGCGCCGAAGAAGAACACCGGCCTGATGCTCGACAACATCGAACAGGCCAAGGAACGCCCGCTCTGGCGCTTCCTCAATGGCTTGTCCATCCGCCACGTCGGTCCGGTCGCCGCCCAGGACCTGGCCCGGGAGTTCCGCGACCTGGACGCGATCTTCGCGGCCACCGAGGAGCGACTGGCCGCGACCGAGGGCGTCGGCCCGGGTACCGCGCGCTCGATCATCGAGTGGTACCAGGTGGACTGGCACCGCGAGATCCTGGAGAAGTGGCGCGCCGCCGGCGTCCGCTTCACCGAGGAGGCGGGCGACGAGGAGCAGGGCGAGCGCCCGCTGGAGGGGCTGACCGTGGTGGTCACCGGGACGCTCGCCGGGCACACCCGGGACGGCGCCAAGGAGGCGCTGACCTCGCGCGGGGCCAAGGTCACCGGCTCGGTGTCGAAGAAGACCCACTTCGTGGTGGCCGGTGACAACCCCGGCTCCAAGTACGACAAGGCCGTCCAGCTCGGGCTGCCGGTCCTGGACGACGCGGGCTTCGCCGTGCTGCTGGAGCAGGGTGCGGCGGCGGCCCGGGTGCACCTGGGCCTCCCGCCGGAGCCCGAGGAGGCAGCGCCGGCCAGGAAGGCGCCCGCGAAGAAGGCCGCCCGCAAGGCCTCCGAGCAGCCCGTCGAGGACGCGGCCGGGGAGGCCGCCGCCGACGCCCCCGCGGAGACCGCCGCCGAGGCCACCGCGGAGGGCTGACCCGCGCGCGGAGCCGTCGAATCCGTCTTGTTATCGTCCTGATGCAACGTCATCCGGTGCCGCACAGTGGGAGCGGGCATGGTGTCACTGTGCGGCACCCGGACGCGGTGGCGCGTTTCCGGTTGTCCGAAAGTCTGCCCGCCGGGTGGACCCCGGAATACCCTGGAGCGCAACAGAGTGTCAGCAGGGGTGGGGGCACCGGCTGAGCCGGTCTCCGCGGGGTCACTCATGCCCGGCAGCTGCCGGCACCGGCACGGTGCCTCACCGTAAGGCGGCCTGACGGGGCGGGCCCGACGGAGGACAGGGCTTATGGATCGTACGACCGGCGGCGCGCCCACACGCCCGCCGCAGGGGGTGGCAGGTGCGGTCCTGCTGCTCGGCGTACTGCTGGCCGGCGCCGCACCGCTCATCCCGCTGGCCGTCCTGGTGTACCGGTACGAGCCCGAGCTGCTTCCGCTGTTCGCGGTGCCGCTGGCGGTGCTGGTCGCCGCCTGGCGGATCGCCCGCGACCGCGCCCGGGACCAGCTCACCGACGCTCTGACCGACCTGCCCAACCGCCAGGCGCTGCTGCTGGCCGCCCAGGAGGCGATCGCCGAGCACGAGCAGGGCTACAGCGTGGGCCTGATCCTGCTCGACCTGGACCGGTTCCGGTCGCTCAACGACACCCTCGGGCACACCGCCGGGGACCGGCTGCTGGTGCACATCGCCCGCCGGCTGCACCGGGCGCTGCGCTCGGGCGGCCCGGCCGGCAGCGCCACCCGCGAGTCGATCGACGACGTCTTCGCCGGGCTGCCCCGGCACTACCGGGGCGGGCGGCCGCTGGTGGCCCGGATGGGCGGCGACGAGTTCGCCGTCCTGCTGCCCGGCGTCGGCTGCCCGGGCACCCTGGAGCGGGTCGCCAAGGCGCTGATCGCCGAGCTGGCCGCACCGATCCGGCTGGACGGGCTGCTGCTCGTCCTGGAGGCGAGCGCCGGGGTCTGCATCTATCCGCAGCACGCCCAGGACGCCGAGTCGCTGCTGCGCCGCGCCGACGTCGCGATGGGCCACGCCCAGCGCGGCCGGACCTCGGTCGAGTGCTACGACGAGGCCCAGGACGCCGACACGCCGTACCGGA
This sequence comes from Kitasatospora sp. NPDC090091, assembly GCF_044747365.1. Lineage (NCBI taxonomy): Bacteria > Bacillati > Actinomycetota > Actinomycetes > Kitasatosporales > Streptomycetaceae > Kitasatospora > Kitasatospora sp. NPDC090091. Next base: position 29,990 of record NZ_JBIVDY010000005.1, on the reverse strand, counting down.
TAGGGCTGCTCGGGGACCTCCGGCGGGCGCTGGAGACCGGCGAGGTGCAACTGCACTACCAGCCGAAGGTGGCCTTCGACGGCCGGGTGGTCGGGCTGGAGGCGCTGCTGCGCTGGGAGCGGCCCGGCCAGGGCAAGGTCTCGCCCGACGAGTTCGTCGGGCTGGCCGAGTCCAGCGGGCTGATGCCCCGGCTGACCGACTACGTGCTGGAGGCGGCCGTCGGCCAGCTCGCCCACTGGCGGGAGCAGGGCCTCCAGGTGCAGGTCGCGGTGAACGTCTCGCCGCGGGACGTGCTCAACCCCGGCTTCGCCCAGCGGGTCGCCGGCCACCTCGTCCGCCACCAGGTGCCGGCCCACGCGCTGCAGCTGGAGATCACCGAGCGGCTGCTGCTGGACGACTCCCGGCGGGCCGCCGACACCCTGGCCGAGCTGCGCGGCTACGGCGTCGGGATGTCCCTGGACGACTTCGGCACCGGGCACTCCTCGCTGGTGCGGCTGCGCAGCCTGCCGGTCGGCGAGCTGAAGATCGACCGCTCCTTCGTCTCCCGGATGGTCGCCGACGACCACGACGCGGCGGTGGTCCGCTGCTCGGTGGAGCTGGCGCACTCGCTGGGCCTGACCGTGGTCGCCGAGGGCGTCGAGGACGACGAGACCTGGGAGCAGTTGCAGGGGCTGGGGGTGGACGCCGTCCAGGGCTGGCTGGTGTCGGCGGCGCTGCCGGCCGAGCAGGCCACGGCCTGGCTGCGGGTGCACCGCACCGGCGCCCCGCCGGTGGAGCGGATGGCCGCGGCGACGCTGCCGCCGGCCGCGCAGCCGGTGCTCCCGCCGTCCCTTCAGGCGCCGCTCCCGGCACAGCTGCCGCCGCTGCAGCCGTTGCCGCCGCTGCCGCAGCCCGTCCCGGCGCCGGTCGCCTCGTCCGCCCAGCCGGTCGCGTCCTCCTTCCCGGCGTCCTCGTTCCCGAAGCCCCCGGTACCGGCGGCGCCCGTTCCGGCGGCGTCCGTGGCGGCGGCCTCCGTCCCCGCAGCCGCCCAGGCCTCCGCGCTCCACTCCTCCCCGTTCCAGGCGTCCGTCCCGGCGGCCGTGCCGACGTCCTTACCGGCGGCCGCCACGCCGTCCGTCCCGCAGGCGCGACCGCCGGTGCTGCCGTCGGTGCTGCCGCCGGTGGTCCAGGCGGTGCAGGCCGCGCAGCTGGAGATCCAGGCCCCGGCCACCCCGAACTGGGCTCCCACCGGGCCGCAGTAGCGCCCGCCGGGGCCGGGGTGACCGGACCCGCCCGTTACTCGTTGGCCGGTGGCCGGGCCGTGCCCCATAGGATGGGGGCCACAGACCAAGAGGACGGGAGCGCCGAGCCGGCTGCTCCTGCCCGGGCCCGGTGCCGCCTCACGGCACCGCCGGGCCTCACCAGAACTCACCCTGAGGATCGCTGCATGCCTGGCATCACGCGCGAGGAGGTCGCCCACCTCGCTCGGCTGTCGCGTCTTGAGTTGCAGGCCGAAGAGCTGGACCACTTCGCCGAGCAGCTCGACGTGATCATCGGCGCGGTCGCCCGCGTTTCCGAGGTCGCCGGACAGGACGTCCCGCCGACCTCCCACCCGCTGCCGCTGACCAACGTCATGCGCGCGGACGAGGTGCGGCCGTCGCTCACCCCGGAGCAGGCCCTGGCCGGTGCCCCGGCCGCCGAGGAGCAGCGTTTCCGCGTTCCCCAGATCCTCGGGGAGGACTGACCGAGATGACCGAGCTGATCCGTTACACCGCCGCCGAGACCGCGGGTGCCATCGCCAAGGGCGAGGTCTCCGCCGTCGAGGTCGCCCAGGCCCACCTGGACCGCATCGAGGCCGTCGACAAGAAGGTCAACGCCTTCCTGCACGTCGACACCGAGGGTGCGCTGAAGGCGGCCAAGGCCGTCGACGAGAAGCGCGCCCGCGGCGAGGAGCTGGGCCCGCTGGCCGGCGTCCCGCTCGCGCTCAAGGACGTCTTCACCACCAAGGACGTGCCGACGACCTGCGGCTCCAAGATCCTCGAAGGCTGGATCCCGCCGTACGACGCCACCCTGACCTCGCGTCTCAAGGACGCCGGCGTGGTCATCCTCGGCAAGACCAACATGGACGAGTTCGCGATGGGCTCCTCCACCGAGAACTCCGCCTTCGGCACCACCGGCAACCCGTGGGACCTCTCCCGCATCCCCGGTGGCTCCGGCGGTGGCTCGGCCGCCGCGCTGGCCGCCTTCGAGGCCCCGCTGGCGATCGGCACCGACACCGGCGGCTCGATCCGCCAGCCCGGCGCCGTCACCGGCACCGTCGGCGTGAAGCCGACCTACGGTTCGGTCTCCCGCTACGGCCTGGTCGCCTTCTCCAGCAGCCTGGACCAGGGCGGCCCGTGTGCGCGGACCGTGCTGGACGCGGCGCTGCTGCACGAGGCCATCGCCGGCCACGACCCGCTGGACTCCACCTCGATCGACGCGCCGGTCCCGGCCGTGGTCGAGGCCGCGAAGATGCGCGACATCCGCGGCATGCGGATCGGTGTCGTCAAGGAGTTCGCCGGCGAGGGCTACCAGGCCGGCGTGATGCAGCGGTTCCACGAGTCCGTGGAGCTGCTGCGCGAGCTGGGCGCCGAGGTCGTCGAGGTCTCCTGCCCGTCGTTCACCCTGGCGCTGCCCGCGTACTACCTGATCGCGCCCAGCGAGGCCTCGTCCAACCTGGCCCGCTTCGACGCGATGCGCTACGGCCTGCGGGTCGGCGACGACGGCACCCGCTCGGCCGAGGACGTCACCGCGCTGACCCGTGAGGCCGGCTTCGGCCCCGAGGTGAAGCGCCGCATCATCCTCGGCACCTACGCCCTCTCCTCGGGCTACTACGACGCCTACTACGGCTCGGCCCAGAAGGTGCGCACGCTCATCTCGCGCGACTTCGACGCCGCCTTCGCCGGTGTGGACGTGCTGGTCTCCCCGACCACCCCGACCACCGCCTTCCCGATCGGCGAGCGCGCCGACGACCCGATGGCGATGTACCTGGCCGACCTCTGCACGATTCCGTCGAACCTCGCGGGCAACGCGGCCATGTCGCTGCCCTGCGGGCTGGCCCCGGAGGACAATCTCCCGGTCGGCCTGCAGATCATCGCACCCGCGATGGCGGACGACCGCCTGTACCGCGTGGGCGGCGCCGTCGAGGCCGCACTCAACGACAAGTGGGGGCACCCCCTGCTGGAGGAGGCACCGGCACTGTGAGCAAGATCGAGAAGGCCAAGGGGTTCAAGCACTCCAAGCCCGGCCTCTGGCTGTCCATCGGCACCAGCGCATTCGGTGCGATCTCGGTGGTCAAGGACGTCCGGAAGGCCCGCGAGGAGAGCGACACCCTCAAGCTGGTCAACGCCCTGGTCGGCGCCGCGGCCCTGCTCACCGGCACCGCCCTGCTGGTGCGCGAGCTGCGCCGCCTCGGCGACGACGACGTGCTGCTGGGCTGAGCAAGCCCTCGGCCCGGCCCGCACCCACCGTGCGCGGCCGGGCCCGTACCTCCACAGACTTTTAGCGAAGGGGACGCTGTGAGCGTCATGAACCTGGTCTCCTACGAGGACGCTCTCGCGTCGTACGACCCGGTGATGGGCCTTGAGGTCCACGTCGAGCTGGGCACCAAGACCAAGATGTTCTGCGGTTGCTCGACCGAGCTGGGTGCCGAGCCGAACAGCCAGGTCTGCCCGACCTGCCTGGGCCTGCCCGGCTCGCTGCCCGTGGTCAACGCGGTCGGCGTGGAGTCTGCCGTCAAGATCGGCCTGGCGCTGAACTGCGAGATCGCCGAGTGGTGCCGGTTCGCCCGGAAGAACTACTTCTATCCGGACATGCCGAAGAACTTCCAGACCTCGCAGTACGACGAGCCGATCGCCTTCAACGGCTACCTCGACGTGCAGCTGGAGGACGGCTCGACCTTCCGCGTGGAGATCGAGCGCGCCCACATGGAGGAGGACACCGGCAAGTCCAGCCACGTCGGCGGCGCGACCGGCCGCATCCACGGCGCCACCCACTCGCTGCTGGACTACAACCGGGCCGGCATCCCGCTGATCGAGATCGTCACCAAGCCGATCGTCGGCGCCGGCGAGCGCGCCCCCGAGGTGGCCCGCGCGTACGTGGCCGAGCTGCGTGAGCTGATCAAGGCGCTGGGCGTCTCCGAGGCCCGGATGGACAAGGGCCAGATGCGCTGCGACGTCAACCTGTCGCTGCGCCCGAACGGCACCGAGACCTTCGGCACCCGCTCCGAGACCAAGAACGTCAACTCGCTGCGCAGCGTCGAGCGGGCGGCCCGGTTCGAGATCCAGCGGCACGCCACCGTGCTGGTCGACGGCGGCACCATCATCCAGGAGACCCGGCACTTCCACGAGGAGGACGGCAGCACCACCTCCGGCCGGATCAAGGACAACGCCGAGGACTACCGCTACTTCCCCGAGCCGGACCTCGTGCCGATCGCGCCCGCGCGCGAGTGGGTCGAGGAGCTGCGCGCCGGGCTGCCGGAGCTGCCGCGCGTGCGCCGGGCCCGGCTGCAGTCCGAGTGGGGCCTGTCCGACAAGGACATGCAGGCGGTGCTGAACGCCGGTGCGGTCGAGCCGATCCAGGAGACCATCGCCGCCGGCGCCCCGGCCGACCAGGCCCGCAAGTGGTGGATGGGCGAGCTGGCCCGCCGCGCCAACGAGACCGGCACCGAGCTGAGCGAGCAGCCGATCACCCCGGCGCAGGTCGCCCGGGTCACCGCGCTGGTCGCCGAGGGCAAGCTGAACGACAAGCTGGCCCGCCAGGTCATCGAGGCCGTGCTGGCCGGCGAGGGCGAGCCGGACGAGGTCGTCGAGAAGCGCGGCCTGGCCGTCGTCTCGGACGACTCGGCGCTCGGTGCCGCCGTCGACCAGGCCATCGCCGAGAACGAGGCGATCGCCGCCAAGATCCGCGACGGCAAGGTCGCCGCGGTGGGCGCGCTGGTCGGCGCGGTCATGAAGGCCACCCGCGGCCAGGCCGACGCGGCCCGCGTGAAGGACCTGATCCTGGAGCGCCTCGGCGCGGCAGGACAGTAGGCGCAGCCTGGAGCGCCTCGGCGCGGCAGGTCAGTAGGCGCAGCCTGGAGCGCCTCGGCGCGGCAGGACAGTAGGCGCAGCCTGCAGAAGCTGGGCGTCTCAGCCTGAGCTTCCTAAGGCACCTAAGGTGTCTAAGGCCTCCTAAGTAGGACCTAAGGCCCGGTCCCACCTCCGAATCGGAGTGGGACCGGGCCTTTGCCGTTTTCCGATGCCCCGTCTAAGGCGTCCGGGGCCCGGAAGATCGGTCAGGCTTCCGATGTGGCGGCCCCACCTGGGGGAGGAAGCTCTTACTCGACAGCGAAACGCAGTGAAACCCAAAAGGGGAACCGAAGTGATCGAGTACGAGCTCATCCAGCAGCAGGTACGCGAGCTGCACGCCCGCGCCGAGCACCAGCGCCTGGTCCGCGAGGCCAAGGGGGGCCGCCGCGGTTGGCTGCGGCAGCCGGCCGCCCGTGCCGTGCGGCGCGCCCAGCGCCTGCAGGAATGCTGACGGACCGGCACCCTCGGGGTGCCGAAGGGACTCCGGAAGGGGAGGCGCTGCAGGGGAGCGCCTCCCCTTCCGGGCGTTCGGGGACCGGGATAACCGCTCGGCCGGGCGGATCGGCGTATGGCATGCTCGCCTCCATGCAGCAGATATCGGTGAGTCCCGTCTTCGTCGGCCGCGGCAGCGAGATCACCGAACTGACCGACGCGCTGCGGCGGGCCGGGGCGGGGAGCCCGCAGACCGTCCTGATCGGCGGCGAGGCGGGGGTCGGCAAGACCAGGCTGCTGGAGGAGTTCCTCGACCGGGCGGCCCGCGCCACCGGCGGGGGAGTGGCGGCCACCGTCGGCGGCTGTCCGGAGGTCGGCGCGGAGGGGCTGCCGTACGCACCGCTGGCCACCGCGCTGCGCCGCCTGCACCGGAGCCTGGGCGCCGAACTGGAGGCCGCGGCCGCCGGTCTGGAAGGCCATCTCGCCCGGCTGCTGCCCGACTTCGGCGAGGAGGACGGCGGACCCAACGACGAGTACGGCCGGGCCCGGCTGTTCGAGCACACCGCGAGGCTGTTCGAACGGCTCGGCGCGGACCGTACCCTCGTACTCGCCGTCGAGGACCTGCACTGGGCCGACCGCTCCACCCGGGAGCTGCTCGCCTACCTGGTCCGCACCCTGCACCGGGCCAGGGTCCTGCTGGTCGCCACCTACCGCACCGACGACCTGCACCGCCGCCACCCCCTGCGGCCCTTCCTCGCCGAGCTGGAACGGCTGCGCACCGTCCGGCGGTTGGAGCTGGAGCGGTTCGGCCCGGGCGAGGTCGCCGCGCAGCTGGCCGGCATCCTCGGCACCGCCGCCCCCGACCGGCAGCTGGTCGACCGGATCCACCGCCGCTCCGAGGGCAACCCGTTCTTCGTCGAGGAGCTGGCCACCTCCTACCGGGAGGGCTGCTCCGCCGGGCTCACCGACTCGCTGCGGGACATCCTGCTGGTCCGGGTCGAGGCGCTGGACGAGGAGACCCAGCGGGTGCTGCGGATCGCCGCCGAGGGCGGCTCCTACGTCGAACACGCGCTGCTGGCCGCGGTGCTGGAGGACGAGGAGGCGCTGATCGAATCGCTGCGCACGGCCGTCGGCGCCAGCATCCTGCGCCCGGACACCGACGGCGACGGCTACCGCTTCCGGCACGCGCTGGTCCGCGAGGCAGTCTCGGACGACCTGCTGCCCGGGGAACGGCACCGGATCAACCGCCGCTTCGCCACCGTCCTGGAGGAGCAGCCGCACCTGGTCGGCGCCGACGTCCGCCCGGCCCGGCTGGCCAACTACTGGTACCACGCGCACGATCCGGCCCGGGCCCTGCCGACCGCGCTGGACGCCGCCCGGGCCGCCCGCCGGCGCAACGCCTTCGCCGAGCAGCTGCGGATGCTGGAGCGGGCCCTGGAGCTGTGGGACGAGGTCTCCGAGGACGTCCTGGCGAACACCCTGCGCCCGTACGACTGGGCCGAGACCTACCCGCCCGGCTCCTGCGACCACGGCGCCGGGGACCAGGACTGCGGCCGGATCCAGCTGATCGACGTGCTGGCCGAGGCGGTGGTCGCGGCCCGGCGCAGCGGCGACCGGGAGCGCGGGCTGAGCCTGGCCAAGCGCGGGCTGAAGCTGGTCGACGAGACCGAGCACCCGGTGCGCGCGGCCTGGTTCCGGATGAACCGGGCCCGGATGCTCGGCCATCTCAACCGGGCCGGCAACCACGACGAGGCGGCGCACGCCCGGCGGCTGGTGGAGAACCTGCCGCCGTCCGCGGTGCAGGCCGAGGTGCTGGCGCTGAGCGCCGGCGTCGCGATGCTCACCGATCCGACCGAGGAGGACGTGCGGCTCGCCGAGCGGGCCGCGGAGATCGCCCGCCAGGTCGGGGCGCACGCGATCGAGCAGCACGCCCGGATGACGCTCGGCTCGCTCCGCAGCGACCTGCACCACGACCCGGAGCGGGGCATCGCCGAGCTGTCCGAGGCGGTCGCCGCCACCCGCGGTCTCGGCGTCCCGGACGTGCTGCTGCGCGGCATCAACAACCTCGCCAGCATGCTGCAGTCGCTCGGCCGTGCCGAGGAGGCGGTGGCGCTGGCCCGGGAGGGGCTGGAGGCGGCCGACGGCAACGGGCTGCTGCGCAACGTCGGCACGATCCTGACCGGCAACCTCGCCGAGGCGCTGCTCGACCTCGGCCGGGTCGACGAGGCGACCGCGCTGCTGGCCGACTCCGAGCGGGTCGACCCGCCGGGCAGCCACGCCGAGTTCCTGGACCGGCTGCGCGGCGACCTCGCCATGCGGCGCGGGGACCTCGCCACCGCGGCCGGCATGCTGGCCCAGGCCCGGGCGTCCAAGCACAACTGCCAGTTCCAGCACAGCGTCCCGATCTCCCGGCTGGCGATGGTGCTCGCGGCCCGCGCCGGCCGGCCGGCGGAGGCCCGGGCCGAACTGCTCGCCGTCGCCGAGGGCCACCTCCCGGCCGGGAACGAGGCCTCGCTGTACCCGCTGCTGGCGCTCGGCGCGGGCGTCGAGGCGGACCACCGCGGCCTGCCCGAGCTGGACCGGGACCGGGCCGCGGTGCTCGCGCGGATCGCCGCGGCGGCGGCCGGGCTGATCCCGAAGGCGCCGCTGCACGAGGGCTGGGCCCGGCTGCTGGAGGCCGAGCTGGCCCGCGCCGAGGGGGCGGACACCCCGGCGCACTGGGAGGCCGCCGCCACGGTGCTGCGGCCGACCGGGCTGCCGTACCCGCTGGCGCTGGTGCTGCTGCGGGCGGGCGAGGCCGAGGTGCTGGCCGGCCGGCGCGAGGCCGGTGCGGAGCGGCTGCGCGAGGCGCGGGAGCTGGCCGGTGTGCGGGGCGACAGCTGGCTGCTGGCGGAGATCGACGCGCTCGCCGAGCGGGCCGGGCTGGCGCTCACCGCGCGCCCGGCGGCCGCCCCTGCACGGCCGGCGCCGGCCGGCGACTCCTTCGGCCTCACCCCCCGTGAGCGGGACGTGCTCCGGTTGCTCGCGCGGGGCCGGACCAACCGGCAGATCGCGGAGGAGCTGTACATCTCGCCGAAGACGGCGAGCGTGCACGTCTCCAACATCCTCGGCAAGCTCGGGGTGGCCGGCCGGGGCGAGGCCGCCGCGCTGGCCCACCGGTTGCGGCTGTTCCCGGAGGAGTTGGTGCCGGCCGGGCGGTGACGCGGACGGTGCCGCGGTCCGGGGCCGGAGGAGCCCCGGGCGGTACGGCGGTCGGAGGGCGCTGACCTGTGCTCCTGTGCGCGCTGCGTGAGCCCCTTCGTGCGCGCCCCCGCCAACCGGCCCGTTCCGGCGGAATCAGGTGCAATTCCCCACTCCGGCACCATTACTCTAAGTGGAGTGTGCGTGTCATTGAGTGACCGAAGTGGTGTAGGGTCCGGAGTGGGAACATCGGTGCGGTGTGTCGGCCGGCAGGCCGTCCACCCCCTGGGCCGCTGCCCTGGCGGGGCGACAGGTCACCGCGTACGGCCACCAGCTGCGCGGCCGGTGGTCCGTGGCCGGGGCGCCGGGTCCCGCGCCGGAGGGGGAGAGGCCGAGTGAGCTCCACCGATGCGGTGCTGCCCGGAACCGGACGGCCGGGGGTGCCGGACGCCGACGTGGGCCCGGCCGCGGACCGGCGCGGCCCGGTGCGTCGAATGCTGGACAGCCGCAGCCTGCCCGGCGCCGTCCTCGGCGGGCTCTGCCTCGCCTACGCGCTGGGCGCGGCCCTCGGCTGGGGCTCCCGCCAACTCGCAGTCTTCATGGGGGACTTCGGACTGGCGGCGGCGGCCCTCGCGGCGGCGCTCTCCTGCCTCGCCTACGGCTGCACGGTCGGCGGCCACGCCCGCCCGGCCTGGCTGCTGTTCGGCCTCTCCTCGCTCATGGTCGCCTTCGGGAACGGCACCTGGGGCTGGTACGAGCTGGTCGAGCGCACCCCGCTCCCGCAGGACTCGCTGGCCGAGTACGCGTTCCTGCTCTTCGCCCCGCTCGCCATCACCGGCGTGCTGGTGCTCGCCCAGCGCCCGCGCAGCGCGGCCGGCTGGCTCTGCCTGATGCTGGACGGCTGGCTGGTGGCCGGCTCGCTGTTCACGCTCAGCTGGAGCCTGGCGCTGGGCCGGATCGCCGCCGGCGAGGACGGCTCCCCGCTGCGGCTGGCGCTCAACCTGGCCTACCCGGTGCTGGACATCCTGCTGGTCAGCCTGGTGGTCGGGCTGCGCTTCGGCGGCCGGGACGGAAACCGGGCCGCGGTGCACACCGCCATGATCGGCCTGGCCGTCACGGTGCTCTGCGACGCCCTGTTCACCTCGCCCGAGCTGCGCAACAGCTACCACTCGGGGGAACTGCTGGATGCCGGCTGGTTCGCCGGCAGCCTGCTGCTGGCCTGGGCGCCGTGGTCGCCGCGCTGGCGCCGGCCGCTGCGCGAGCACCCCTCGGCCGGCGGTCTGCCGCGCCGCCGGGTGGCCACCACCTTCAGCGCCCTCACCCCGTACGCGGCGGCCGCCGTCTGCACCGCCGGCATCCTCTACAACGCCCTCGGCGGGCGTCCGCTGGACCGGGTGGTGGCCGCGGCCGCCTGCACGGTCGGGCTGGCGCTGATCCTGCGCCAGGGCGTGATGCTGCTGGACAACCTCTCGCTGGCCCAGGAACTCGCCCACAAGGAGGCGCACTTCCGCTCCCTGGTGCAGGGCTCCAGCGACGTCATCATGATCGCCGGCGCCAGCGGCGTGCTCTCCTACGTCTCCCCGGCCGCGCTCGGCGTCTACGGCCGCGACCCGGAGGAGCTGGTCGGCGGCAACCTGCTCGACCTCGTCCACCCCGAGGACGTGGACCGGGTGCTGATGGAGGTCCGCCGCTTCCTGGCCCGCGGCCGGCTGCTGGCCCACCGGTCGCCGGGCGCCGCCGGCGAGACCTCCCCGGCCCGGGTGGAGTGCCGGATCAGCTCCGGCTCCGGCGAGTGGCTGCACGTCGAGTCGACCGTCGACCGGTACCGCGACGGCCTGATCCTCAACAGCCGGGACGTCACCGAACGCGTGATGCTGCAGGCCCAGTTGCAGCACAACGCCTCCCACGACCCGCTCACCGACCTGCCCAACCGGGCGCTCTTCGCCCAGCGGCTGCGAGCCGCCCTGGCCACCCGCGGGCTGCAGGAGGGGGCGGGCGCGGGCATCGCGGTGCTCTTCCTCGACCTCGACGGCTTCAAGGCGGTCAACGACAGCGCCGGCCACCAGGTCGGCGACGAGCTGCTGGTGCAGGCCGCCCGCCGGCTGCAGGGCGCGGTGCGCAGCGGGGACACCGTCGCCCGGTTCGGCGGCGACGAGTTCGCGGCGCTGGTCTGCGGACCGCTCGGCCGGCTCCAGGTGCAGGAGCTCGCCGAGCGGCTGCGGGTGGCGCTCTCCGAGCCGTACTGGATCGGCGGGGCCGAGCTGAGCGTCGCGGCCAGCATCGGCATCGCCTTCGGTACGCCCGAGCGCGGCCCGGCCGCCGACCCTAGAGCCGCCACCGACGAGCTGATGCGCAACGCCGACCTCGCGATGTACCGGGCCAAGTCCGAGGGCAAGGGCCGGGTGGTGCTCTACACCCCGGCCATGCGGGCCGACCTGGAGCGCCGCACCGAGCTGGACGAGCGGCTGCGGGTCGCCGTCCGCGAGGGCGGCTTCACGCTGCTGCACCAGCCCGTGGTCGACCTCGCCACCGGCACCGTCACCGGCGTCGAGGCGCAGGCCCGCTGGCGCTCGGCGCAGGGCCTGCTGCTCACCCCCGCCGAGTTCCTGCGCTCCGCCGAGCACGGCGACGCGGCCGCCCGGTTCTCCCGCTGGCTGATCCACGAGGCGGTGGGCGCCGCCGCGCAGCGACGCGGGCCGGCGGGCCGGGGCCGCTCGGGGCCGGCGCCGGTCCCGGTCTCGGTGCGCCTCTCGGCCGAGCGGCTCTGCTCGCCCGGCACCTACGAGGCGGTGGTCGCGGCCCTGCGCGACAGCGGGCTGCCGGCCGGCCAGCTGGTCGTCGAGGTCGCCCGGATGGGCTCGGACGGGCTCGCCGACGAGCTCGGCAGACGGCTGGCCGCGCTGCGCAGGCTGGGCGTCTCCACCGCGCTGGCCGGCCTCGGGGCCGGGAACGGCTCGCTCGGCGCGCTGGCCCGGCTGCCCTTCGACTCGCTCAAGCTGGACCGCACGCTGGTCCAGGACCTCGGCGAGTCCGGGCTCGGCAGAACGCTGGCCGGGCACGCCCTGCGGCTCGGCCGGGACCTCGGGCTGGGCACCGCCGCCGAGGGGGTGGACCTGCCGCGCCAGGTCGCCGTGCTGCAGGAGCTCGGCTGCCGGCAGGGGCAGGGCTCGGCCTTCGCCCCGCCGCTGGACGAGACCAGACTGCGCCGCGCGCTGGCCCGGCGGGTGTACCCGCTGCCGAGACCGCTCGGCCCGCTCACGGCCCGCCGCGGCTTCCTGGCCGCCGACACCCGTCCGGGTGGCCGGGGGGAGCCCGGCGCAGGGCGTGTCGAACATCACCACGGCGCCTCCGACCTGCCCGAACACCGTGCCGTGGCGGGTCCAGGGCGGGGTCCGCATGGCGAGACTGTCGTCCCACCTGCTTGACAGTCGGCCCCGCACGGGAGGAAGGTCGTTGCCATGCGCACCCGAATTCTCGTACTTGGCGGGCGCGTCGGCTGAGCGGGCCATGCCCTGCTCGTGAGAGACCGACGCGCCACCCCTCGCATGCCCTTGGCACGAGGGGTTTTTTGTTGCACTGACGCTGTTCCACCAGGCAAGACCTCCTGGCCCCGATCGCCCGAACTGCTCCGATTTACCAGGAAAAAGCGGGACGATTGGGGCAGAGCCGGCGATCGGCCCGATCAGCGGTACCCCACCCTCGACAACCGGGGACCGCAGCCACCAGGGCCGGCAGAAACCGAGAAGAGACAGGCAGATGACTGAGCACGCCGCATCCCCCCGCCGCGGGGACACCCCGGCCGCCCACGCTCCCGCTCCCCAGCACGTCGTCGAGACCATGACCGGCGCCCAGTCGCTCATCCGCTCGCTCGAGGCCGTGGGCGCGGACACCGTCTTCGGCATCCCGGGCGGGGCCATCCTTCCCGCGTACGACCCGCTGATGGACTCGTCCAAGGTGCGCCACATCCTGGTCCGCCACGAGCAGGGCGCCGGCCACGCCGCCACCGGATACGCCCAGGCGACCGGCAAGGTCGGCGTCTGCATGGCCACCTCCGGCCCGGGCGCGACCAACCTGGTGACCCCGATCGCCGACGCCTACATGGACTCGGTGCCGGTCGTCGCCATCACCGGCCAGGTCGCCTCCAAGGCGATCGGCACGGACGCCTTCCAGGAGGCGGACATCTGCGGCATCACGATGCCGATCACCAAGCACAACTTCCTGGTCACCGACCCGGCCGAGATCCCGCGCGTGATCACCGAGGCCTTCCACATCGCCGCCACCGGCCGCCCCGGCCCGGTCCTGGTCGACATCGCCAAGGACGCCCTGCAGGCCACCACCACCTTCCGCTGGCCGGCCGAGACCTCGCTGCCCGGCTACCGCCCGGTCACCAAGCCGCACGCCAAGCAGATCCGCGAGGCCGCGAAGATGCTGGTGAGCGCCAAGCGCCCGGTGCTGTACGTCGGCGGCGGCGTGATCAAGGCGCACGCCACGGCCGAGCTGCGGATCCTCGCCGAGCTGACCGGTGCCCCGGTGGTCACCACCCTGATGGCGCTCGGCGCCTTCCCGGACAGCCACCCGCAGCACCTGGGCATGCCCGGCATGCACGGCAGCGTCCCCGCGGTCACCGCGCTGCAGAAGTCGGACCTGCTGTTCACCCTGGGCGCCCGCTTCGACGACCGCGTCACCGGCAAGCTGGACAGCTTCGCCCCGTACGCCAAGATCGTCCACGCGGACATCGACCCGGCCGAGATCGGCAAGAACCGCCCGGCCGACGTGCCGATCGTCGGCGACGCCCGCGAGGTCCTGGCCGACCTGATCGTCGCCGTCCAGGCCGAGTTCGACGCCGGCCACAAGGCCGACTACGCCGACTGGTGGACCAAGCTCAACGAGTGGAAGAACACCTACCCGCTGGGCTACGAGCCGGCCCCGTCCGGGCAGCTCTCCCCGCAGCAGGTCATCGAGCGGATCGGCAAGCTGGTCGGCCCGGACGCGATCTACGCCGCGGGCGTCGGCCAGCACCAGATGTGGAGCTCGCAGTTCATCCAGTTCGAGAAGCCGGGCACCTGGCTCAACTCGGGCGGCGCGGGGACCATGGGCTACGCCGTCCCGGCGGCGATGGGCGCCAAGGCGGGCCTGCCGGACACCGCGGTCTGGGCGATCGACGGCGACGGCTGCTTCCAGATGACCAACCAGGAGCTGGTCACCTGCGCCCTGAACGGCCTCCCGATCAAGGTCGCGGTCATCAACAACGGCTCGCTGGGCATGGTCCGCCAGTGGCAGACCCTCTTCTACAACCAGCGCTACTCCAACACGGTGCTGCACTCCGGCCCGGACCACGACGGTGTCGAGCCGCCGGTCCAGGGCGGCACCAGGATCCCGGACTTCGTGATGCTCTCGGAGGCGATGGGCTGCGTCGGCCTGCGCTGCGAGCGCCCCGAGGACCTCGACGCGGTCATCAAGAAGGCGATGGAGATCGAGGACCGCCCGGTGGTCATCGACTTCATCGTCCACCAGGACGCGATGGTCTGGCCGATGGTCGCGGCCGGCACCAGCAACGACGAGATCCAGTTCGCCAAGGGCGTCCGGCCCGACTTCGGCGACGACACCGACTGACCTCCCGCCCGCCGCCACCCTTCCAACGACCGGCTCGCCGGACTCCCCTAGCGACCGAGGAAACAGAGACACATGTCCAAGCACACCCTCTCCGTCCTGGTCGAGAACAAGCCCGGCGTGCTCGCCCGCATCGCCTCGCTGTTCTCCCGTCGGGGTTTCAACATCGACTCCCTCGCCGTCGGCCCGACGGAGCACCCGGACGTGTCCCGGATGACCATCGTGGTCAACGTCGAGGACCTTCCGCTGGAACAGGTCACGAAGCAGCTCAACAAGCTCGTCAACGTGATAAAGATCGTCGAGCTCGACCAGGCCGCTGCGATCCAGCGGGAACTGGTCCTGGTGAAGGTCCGCGCCGACAACGAGACCCGGTCGCAGATCGTCGAGATCGTCCAGCTGTTCCGCGCCAAGACGGTCGACGTGTCCCCGGACGCGGTGACCATCGAGGCCACCGGCAGCTCGGACAAGCTGGAGGCGATGCTCCGGATGCTGGAGCCGTACGGCATCAAGGAGCTGGTCCAGTCCGGCCTGGTCGCCATCGGGCGCGGCGCCCGGTCGATCACCGACCGCTCGCTGCGCGCCCTCGACCGCAGCGCGTGACCCCCGGGGACGGCGCGCCCACCACCGGCGTGACCACCGCCGACGCGCGCCGTCTCATCCCCTGAAGCACTGCCCCACACCCCCGCCGGGTCCACGTACGGTAGGAAACGCAGTACCCGGCAAGACCATCACGCAAGGAGATGTGCCCCCGTGGCCGAGCTGTTCTACGAAGACGACGCCGACCTGTCCATCATCCAGGGCCGCAAGGTCGCGGTCATCGGCTACGGCAGCCAGGGCCACGCCCACGCGCTGTCCCTGCGCGACTCCGGTGCGGACGTCCGGGTCGGTCTGAAGCCGGAGTCGAAGTCCCGCGAGAAGGCCGAGGAGGCCGGCCTGCGCGTGGTCACCCCCGCCGAGGCCGCGGCCGAGGCCGACGTCATCATGATCCTGGTCCCGGACCCGATCCAGGCCGACGTCTACGCCCAGGACATCGCGCCGCACCTGAAGGCCGGCGACGCCCTGTTCTTCGGCCACGGCCTGAACATCCGCTACGGCTTCATCAAGCCGCCGGCCGACGTCGACGTCTGCATGGTCGCCCCGAAGGGCCCGGGCCACCTGGTCCGCCGCCAGTACGAGGAGGGCCGCGGCGTCCCCGCGATCGTCGCCGTCGAGCAGGACGCCACCGGCAACGCCTTCGCCCTGGCGCTCTCCTACGCCAAGGGCCTGGGCGCCACCAAGGCCGGCGTCATCAAGACCACCTTCACCGAGGAGACCGAGACCGACCTGTTCGGTGAGCAGGCCGTCCTCTGCGGTGGCACCGCCGCCCTGGTGAAGGCCGGGTTCGAGACCCTGGTCGAGGCCGGCTACCAGCCGGAGATCGCCTACTTCGAGTGCCTGCACGAGCTGAAGCTCATCGTCGACCTGATGTACGAGGGCGGCCTGGAGAAGATGCGCTGGTCGGTCTCCGAGACCGCCGAGTGGGGCGACTACGTCACCGGTCCGCGCATCATCACCGACGCCACCAAGGCCGAGATGAAGAAGGTCCTGGAGGAGATCCAGGACGGCACCTTCGCCAACACCTGGATCGCCGAGTACAAGGCCGGTCTGCCGAAGTACAACGAGTACAAGAAGGCCGACGAGGACCACCTGCTGGAGACCACCGGCAAGAAGCTCCGCTCGCTGATGAGCTGGGTCAACGACAAGGCCTGAGCCTGCGCGGACTCCGGTCCGACGACGGTCCTGCCGCGTTCTGCAGGAACCTTGTACAACTAGGCTGCTCCCGTCCGGGTGATTTCGCCGGACGGGAGCAGCCTGGCACCCAGCCCGTCGATACACTTCCGAGTGCGCGTCAGGCCCACAGCGTCGTGCGTCTACCTACGCGGCATGCCACCTTCCCCCCGCCTTCCACGCCACCTACGTGCCCGGGGAGAACCGGACAGTTAAGGACACACTGTCGTGAGCACTGCTAACACTGTGACAACCGGCGTTGTGCTGATCGCCGAGGAGCTGTCGCCCGCCACCGTCGACGCCCTCGGCCCCGACTTCGAGATCCGCCACTGCAACGGTGCGGACCGCACCGAGCTGCTGACCGCGATCGCCGACGTGGACGCCATCCTGATCCGCTCCGCCACCAAGGTGGACGCCGAGGCGCTGGCCGCCGCCCGCAAGCTCAAGGTGGTCGCCCGGGCCGGTGTCGGCCTGGACAACGTGGACGTCTCGGCCGCCACCAAGGCCGGCGTGATGGTCGTCAACGCGCCGACCTCCAACATCGTCACCGCCGCCGAGCTCGCCTGCGGCCTGCTGGTCTCCGTCGCCCGCAACATCGCGCCGGCCAACGCCGCGCTCAAGCAGGGCGAGTGGAAGCGCAACAAGTACACCGGCGTCGAGCTCAGCGAGAAGGTCCTCGGCGTCGTCGGCCTCGGCCGGATCGGCGTCCTGGTCGCCCAGCGGATGTCCGCGTTCGGCATGAAGATCGTCGCGTACGACCCCTACATCCAGGCCGCCCGCGCCGCGCAGATGGGCGTCAAGCTGGTCTCGCTGGAGGAGCTGCTGGAGGTCTCGGACTTCATCACCGTCCACCTCCCGAAGACCCCGGAGACCATCGGCCTGATCGGCGACGAGGCGCTGCACAAGGTCAAGCCGACCGTCCGCATCGTCAACGCCGCCCGCGGCGGCATCGTGGACGAGGAGGCGCTCGCCAGCGCCCTGCGCGACGGCCGGGTGGCCGGCGCCGGCCTGGACGTCTACGCCAAGGAGCCGTGCACCGACTCCCCGCTGTTCGCCTTCGACAACGTGGTCGCCACCCCGCACCTCGGCGCCTCCACCGACGAGGCGCAGGAGAAGGCCGGCATCGCGGTCGCCAGGTCGGTGCGCCTGGCGCTGGCCGGCGAGCTCGTCCCGGACGCGGTCAACGTCCAGGGCGGCGTGATCGCCGAGGACGTCCGCCCGGGTCTGCCGCTGGCGGAGAAGCTCGGCCGGATCTTCACCGCCCTGGCCGGCGAGGTGGCCGTCCGCCTCGACGTCGAGGTCCGCGGCGAGATCACCCAGCACGACGTCAAGGTTCTCGAACTCTCCGCTCTCAAGGGCGTGTTCGAGGACGTCGTGGCGGAGACGGTGTCCTACGTCAACGCCCCGCTGTTCGCCCAGGAGCGCGGTGTCGAGGTACGCCTGACCACCTCCAGCGAGAGCCCCGAGCACCGCAACGTGATCACCGTCCGCGGCACCCTGGCCGACGGCAGCGAGATCGCCATCTCCGGCACGCTGGCCGGCCCGAAGCAGACCCAGAAGATCGTCGGCGTGGACGCCTTCGACGTGGACGTGGCGCTCACCGACCACATGGCGTTCTTCAAGTACGAGGACCGCCCCGGCGTGGTCGGCGTCCTCGGCCGCCACCTCGGCGACGCCGGCATCAACATCGCCGGCATGCAGGTGGCCCGCGACGGCGGCGGCGCGCTGGCGTCCATCACCGTGGACAGCCAGATCCCGCAGGAGGTCCTGTCGGCCATCGCCGCCGAGATCGGCGCGCGCTTCGCCCGCTCCGTCGACCTGGGCGCCTGAGCCCGCCCCGGGCCTGCCCGGGAGCCATGCAGGGCCCGTACCGCCGCCGGCGGTACGGGCCCTGCGGCGTTCGGGAGCGGCGTGTTCGAGGGTGTGTCCGGCGCTCCGGGTGGCACCCGTCTCAGATAGTAGGAAATCCAAGTATTCGTGCAGACACGGCAGGGGCATGGCCGTACCTTGGAAGAGCCATACGGTGTGCCGCCCCTGTAGCCAGGGCCTGCGGCCCGTGTGCGCCCGTGCGCCCTGAGGGCAGGCGACCCCTGCTCCGCGTACCTCTCTCCTCCCCCTCGCGCGCCGCTTGCGTGCCCCTCTTCGCCAAGGAGCCCGGTATGCCCCCCACCGCAGACCGCCACGCCACTCCCGCCCCCGCCGCCGCCACCGCCCGCACCCCGCGCCGCCGCCGTGCGGCCGAGCGGACCCCGTTCGCGGCCGCCGCGCTGCAGCGCGCGCTGGACCGCCGCGACAACGGCGGCGTCACCGGGCACCTCTGAGCGGTCCTCGCGGCCGGGGGCCCGTGCCGCGGCGTTCATCCGCCCATTAGCCCGTCCGGACTGACGCCGGGTCACCCGGGAGAGTGCAAGTGGCGCCCGTTGGAGGGATGTTGCTCGCACTCCCCGGCGCGGGCCTCCTATATGTGGGGCCCGGGAAGGGTGATCGACGTCCGCGCGGGCGGGCGTCAGCGACACGGCGTGCGGATCAGTCCCCCTTGCCGGGGGAGAGGGCCCAGTGCGTCAGCCACCCGTCCGTCGTCCGATCGTCCGGATCGGCCTCACCCTGGCCCTGCTGTCAGGGCCGGCGCTGTTCAGCGCCGCCCCGGCGGCCGGCAGCCCGCCGACGGCCGCACCGCCGGGCGAACGGGAGGCCTCCGTCCTGCTGGAGCTCGGAACCGAGGCCGCAGGACCCGCCTGGCGCCGGGCCGCGGCCGAGGCCCGGCGGGCCCAGCGCTCCCCGGAGGCCGTGCGCCGCGAGGCCGCCGCGGCCGGGGCCGGGCAGCGGGCCCGCGCCCAGGACGCGCTCGACCGGCTGGCCGCGGCCGTGCACGGCGCGGCGCCCACCGCCCGTGAGCTCTACCGCACCCGTACCCTGCTCACCGGCCTCGCCGTCACGGTGCCGGCCGACCGGCTGCCCGCCCTGCGGGCGCTGCCCGGGGTCGAGGCAGTCCACCCGGTCGTCCGCAAGCAGCGGGACAACGCGCACTCCGTGCCGCTGACCGGTGCGCCCGGCGTCTGGGCCGGGCCGTCCGGCGAGGCCGGCGCCGGCGGGAACACCGGGCAGGGGGTGCGGATCGGCATCGTCGACAGCGGCATCGACTACACCCACGCGGACTTCGGCGGCCCCGGCACCGAGGAGGCGTTCAAGGCGGTCGACGGAGCCCGCCCGGCGCCGGCCGGCCTCTTCCCGAGCGCCAAGGTGGCCGGCGGCCGCGACCTGGTCGGCGACGACTACAACCCGGACCCGTCCTCCCCGGCGTACCAGCCCGTACCGCACCCCGACGGCAATCCGATCGACTGCGCGCTCAACGGGCACGGCACCCACGTGGCCGGCACCGCCGCCGGGCTCGGCGTCACCGCCGACGGCAGGCCGTACGCAGGGCCCTACCGGCCCGGGCTCGACCCGGCCGGCTTCCGGGTCGGCCCCGGCGCCGCCCCCGGCGCGCAGCTCTACGCGATCCGGGTCTTCGGCTGCGACGGCGCCACCGACCAGCTCACCCAGGCGCTCGACGTCGCCGCCGACCCGAACGGCGACGGCGACCTCGGCGACCGGCTGGACGTCGTCAACCTCTCCCTCGGCAGCCGCTTCGGCTCGCCCGACGACGCCGACGCGATCGCCGTCGACCACCTCGCCGAGCTGGGCACCGTGGTGGTCGCCGCGGCCGGCAACGAGGGCGACGTCTACGGCATCGGCGGCAGCCCCGGCACCGCACCCCGGGCGATCGCCGTCGCCGCCTCCGTCGACCCGCACAGCGACGCCGACGGCATCACCGTGCTCGCCCCCGATCCGCTGGCCGCGGTCGTCCCGTCCCACTGGAGCGGCCGCTACCAGGACTGGGCCACCGCCGACGTCAGTGGCCTGCTCGCCCTGCCCGCCGACCAGTCCGACGGCTGCGCGGCCTTCACCGAGGCGGACCGGCAGCGGCTCGCCGGGAAGATCGCCGTGCTCGCCTGGAGCACCCGCGAGTCCGAGCGCGCCTGCGGCTCCGGACCGCGGGCCGACCACGCGGCCGACGCCGGCGCGATCGGCGCCCTGCTGGCCGCCGACGACGACCACCTCGCCGAGATCGCCGGCAACGACCGCATCCCGGTCGCCCTGCTCGGCCACGCCGACGGCGCGAGGCTGCGCTCCGGCGCGGCCGACGGCCCGGTGCAGGTCCGGCTCGCCGCCCCCGGCAACGCGCTGCACGGCATCGTCCCCCAGGACCAGCCGCAGCGCACCGACACCCTCACCGACTTCACCTCGCGCGGGATCGGCGTGCCGGGCGTGGTCAAGCCCGATCTCGCGGCGCCCGGCGAGACCATCTGGTCCGCCAAGGCCGGCAGCGGCACCGGGGGCCAGCGTGAGGACGGCACCTCGATGGCCACCCCGCTGGTGGCCGGCCTTGCCGCGCTGGTCCGCGCGGCCCACCCCGGCCTGACGGTCGAGCAGGTCAAGGCGGCGCTGATGAACACCGCCGGGGACACCTGGCTCGGCGACGGCGGCACCGGCCCGGTCTACGGCCCCGAGCGCACCGGCGCCGGCCGGGCCCGGGTGGACGGAGCCGTCCGAACCCCCGCGGTGGCCTACGCGGCCGGCGAGGGCGCGGTCGAGGGCGCCGTCGGCGTCTCCTTCGGCCCGGTCCCGGTCGGCGGTGCGTACAGCGACGTGCGCGAGGTGGAGGTCCGCAACCTCTCCGGCACGGCCGCGGTCTACCGCACCGGCTACGCGGCCGCCACCGAACTGCCGGGCGCCGCCTTCGCGGTGACGCCCGAACGGATCGAGGTCCCGGCCGGCGGCACCGCCCGGGTCCGGGTCGCGCTGACCGTCCCCGGCCGGCTCGGCCGGGCCCCCGACCCCACCATCGTCACCCACCAAGGCGGCAAGGCCCGCAGCTACCGGGGCGAGCTCTCCGGCCGGCTGCTGCTCACCCCCGAGTCCGACCCGGCGCTGCCCGGGCTGCGGGTGCCGGTCTTCGCCGCCCCGCGGCCGGCCTCCGACCTGACCGCGGCGGCGCCCACCCGGCTCACCCGCTCCGGCGCGCTGGCCGCCCTCGTCGGCACCCCGGCCCCGGCCGAACAGCCCGGACTGCTCAGCGCGTTCGCGCTCGGCGGCGAGGGCGTCCGCTGGCCCGACTGCCCGCCCGCCAGCGGCGCCGCCGTGGGGCCGGGCGCGGGCATCGTTCCGGAGGACAGCACCGAGGCACAGGCCCCGGACGCCGTCTGCGTCGAGCACCCCGGTGACCGGGCGGCCAACCTGCGCGCGGTGGGCGCCGCCTCCGACGCGCCGGCCGTGCCGGACGGCCAGGGGATGCTCTACCTCGGCGCCCAGGTCTGGGCGCCCGCCGCCACGCCGGTCGGGGTGTTCGCCGTCCGGGCGTCGCTGGACACCGACGGCGACGGCGTCACGGACGCGGTGGTCAAGGCCGACCGGCAGCGCGGCAGCGACGTCCTGGTGGCGCGCACCCTGGACGCCCGCACCGGCGCCGAGTTGGACGTCCAGCCGCTGAACGCCCGCTGGGGGGACACCGACACCGCGCTGCTGGACAGTGACGTGCTGGTGCTCCCGGTCCGGCTGAGCGCCCTCCCCGGCGTGAAGCCCGGCCACAGCACCGTCCGCTACGGCCTCTGGACGGGCGCCGCCACGACCGGCAAGCCGGACCCGGCGGAGGCCTTCTCGGCGATCGGCCTGCGCGGCATCCGGCCGACGCTCACCATCGACGTGCTGCACCCCGCGGTCGACGTCCGGACCGGACCGGGCGGGCCCGCCGCGGTGGCTGCCGCGCTGCCGCCGGGCACCGTCCTCGACATCCACCGCGCCGACGGCGACACGTCGCGCGTCCTCCTGTTCCACCACTTCAACCGGGACGGGCGGCGCGGCCAGATCCTCGCCCTGCCCTGACGCACCCGCGCCCGAGCGATCCACCGGAGCCCCTGCCCTGCGGGTGGGGGCTCCGGGGCGTTTCTCCGGGAGTCAGCCGGACCGCAGGCCGGGCACCCCGTCCTGCCGGGCCCGCTCGGCCGCGCGGCGGCGCAGGCGCCGTGGCGGGCGGGCCGGGCGGTGGCGGAGACGGCCGAACACGCCGGTGAGTGTCACGACGGCGGCCGAGGCCAGGGCCACGGTCAGTCCCTCGTTCAGCCCGGGCGGCCGGAACGAGCAGCCGATCCGGTCCGCACCGGCGCCGAGCGGCACGCCGACCATGCCGAGGACGGAGTCGGGCGCCCGGTAGCCGCCGCCGCCCGCCGCACAGGTCCACCCGGTGGCGGCCGGGACGGAGAGCAGGGCCGTCCCGGTGCTGCCCGGCGGCAGCGCGGCCGTGACGGTGTGGCCGCCGGCGGCCACCCGGGTCGCGCCGGTCCGGGTCAGCCGGGCGACCGCCGCCTCCAGCGCGCCGGGCCGCAGACAGCCGATCGGCCGGGCCGGGACCTGCGTGACGGTGTCCGCGTGCAGCACCACCCGGACCCGGCCGTCGGCGGGCACCGGCCCGAGCTCGTGGATCGGCACGGCGGTGGTCGGCTGTTCGCCGTCGCTGCGGTAGGCCGTCCCGAGGCCGCTCACCGTGCCGGCGAACCAGACCCCGTGGAAGTACGCCGTCCCGCCCGGCGTGCAGGCGGCCGCGAACGCGGTGCCGTCCGCCCCGGCCGGGGTCGCCGGGACGGACCAGCCGCTGGTGCCGTGCGCGGTGGGGGCCGGGCCGCCGTCCGGGACCGGGGCGGGGACGTCGTACACGGCGGAGCCGAGCAGCGACTCCCGCCGGGACCAGACCGAGGAGGTGTCCCGCACACCGCCCGGTGGCAGCACGGTGACCGGCGGGGGCACGGCCGCGGCCCGGACCACCGCGAAGCCGGCCGGCGGCGGCCCGTCGGCCAGATGGGTGCGGACGGCGAACAGCGCCCGCCCGACCGGGTCGGTGACGCTCGCGGTCTGCCGCCCGCCGGCCCTCCAGCCCGCGCCGAGGTCGTGCAGCAGCAGGGCGGTGGCGGTGGGCAGGTAGCCGCTGGCGTAGCCGCCGCCCTGACCGTCCAGCAGCAGCGGGTCGTTCGGGGTGAAGGCGTGCGGCCCGGGATCGGTCCGGGCGCGCGGCCAGTCGGCGGACTGCCGCACCGCCGCGTACGCCGCCTGGACGGACGCCCCGGTGGCGCTCGCCCCCGCCGGGCCACCCAGCGCCGTGTACGCGGACCAGACCAGGCCACCGAGGACCGCGCAGGCCAGGACGGCGGTGGCGGCCGCGCCCGCCCGCCGGTCGGTGTGCCGCAGCTCCAGCGCCCCGAGGGCACCGAGCAGGACGGCGCCGCCGACCGTCAGCAGCACCCAGGTGGAGGCCGGTACCGTGCGCCGGGTGGCGGCGGTCCCGGCCACCAGCAGGACGACCGCGGCGCCGCCGAGCAGCGTCCACCGGTCCGGCCGGTGTGCGAGCGAGACCCACCCGGCCAGCACCAGCAGGCCGCTGAGCACGAAGGCCACCCGGTAGGGGCCGCCGGCCGGGATGGCCAGCCCGTGCCAGACCAGCACCGTGGGCGTCCAGACGAAGCTCAGCACCACCAGCGCCAGCAGCCCGCACCAGACGGTCCGCTCCCGGGGGCGGACCCTCCGGTTGAAGGGCAGCCCGGCCACCAGCAGCAGGCCGAACAGGCCGACCGAGACGTCCGGCACCGGCGGCCCGCCGCCCGCACCCGGCAGCAGCTCCGCCAGGTGCCCGCCGAGGCCGGACGGACCGAGCGGCTGCACCGGGGACTCCGGCTGCGCCTCCTGCGCGGCCCGGACGGCGGTGAACAGCACGGGCGCGGCGAGCGCGATCCCCGCGGCGGCCATGGTGACCGCCCGGCCTGTGGTCCGGACCGAGGCCTTGAACGGCCGCCGCACCGCGAGCAGCCGCACCGCCAGGACCAGGCCGGCCGTGACGGTGGCCATGGCGGCGGTGTAGAGGTTGCCCGCCCAGGCCAGCGCGACGCAGAGCGAGCCGGCCACCCAGCGCCGCTCGTGCAGGCACCAGTCCCCGGCCAGCACCAGCAGCGGCAGCGAGACCAGGCCCCAGAGCCACATCGGCGCCGCCCCGCCGACCGTCGGCACCCAGGCGCAGAGCCCGTAGCCGAGCGCGGCCACCGCCCGCAACCGGTGCGGCCCGGCGTGCAGCCGGCCCAGCACGTGGGCCATCAGGGCGGTGCCCAGCCCGATGCTGAGCGCTGCGGTCAGGAACACCGCGAGCTGCCCCTGGCCGCGCGGCAGCAGGACGGCGAGCCAGGAGAACGGGTTCATCAGGTGGGCGAAGAAGTCGGCCAGGAAGGGTGCCCCGTAGCCGCTGTTCCAGGTGAACAGCAGATCGCCGGGGGCGCGCCCGTGGGAGAGGTCCCAGAGCTGGGCGTGGAAGGGCACCGCGACCTCCGCCGCCCCCGGCGGCCAGGCCCCGTGCAGCGCCGCCGCGAGCGCGTACCCCGCCGTCGCCGCGCCGCCCGCCGCCCCGCAGACCCGTGCCTCCCGCCACCGCGCACCCATGGTGTTCTGCCCCGTTCTGCGAGCAATGCCGGATCCGGATGCCCGCGAGCATAGGCGCGCCCCCGGCGCGGACGCCGCCGCACGCGCTCCCTCGTGGGAGGGACGTGCGGGGGAAGGCCGCCGAGTAGCCTGAGAACGCCCGTCAGGATGCCCGCATGGGAGGAATCATGACCATCGAGCCGTACCCGGACTGGCTCCGTCCCCCGCCCGAGGGGTACACCGCCGAGGACCTCGACCGGCTGCCCGATCTCCCGCCGCACACCGAGCTGCTCGACGGGAGCCTGATCTTCGTGAGTCCGCAGACGCGATTCCACATGCGCACCCTTCGCAGGTTGGAGAGGGCGCTTGAGGCGGCCGCTCCGGAGGGATGGGAGGTCTGCCGGGAGATGACCGTCAGGCTGGACCGGCGAAACCGGCCCGAACCCGATCTCGCAGTGGTGGACGAGCGGGGCGACACCGGCCCGCAGCAGACCTTCTCGGTCGCCGGGGACGTCCTGCTCGTGATCGAGGTCGTCTCCGAGGAGTCCCGGGACCGCGACCGCCAGGTGAAGCCGCGCAAGTACGCCGCCGCCGGCATTCCGCACTTCTGGCGGGTCGAGGGCGACGAGGAAGGACGCCCGGTCGTCCACACCTACGAGCTGGACCCGGCCACCCAGTCGTACGGGCTCACCGGGATCCATCACAAGCAGTTGAAGCTCGAACGGCCGTTCCCGGTCGACATCGACCTCGCCTGACCGTTCGTCCGGATAGTGGACACCAGGTGTCAGTGACTGGGACGGCGGAGTAGGGTCCGAGCATGTCTCGCACCATTCGTCTCGCAGTTGTCCCCGGTGACGGCATCGGCCAGGAAGTGGTGGCCGAAGGCCTCAAGGTCCTCGAAGCCGCACTGCCCGCCGACGTCAAGCTGGAGACCACCGAGTACGACCTCGGCGCCCGGCGCTACCACCGCACCGGCGAGACGCTGCCGGACAGCGTGCTGGCGGAGCTGAAGACCCACGACGCCATCCTGCTCGGTGCGATCGGTGACCCGAGCGTGCCGTCCGGCGTGCTGGAGCGCGGGCTGCTGCTGAAGCTGCGGTTCGCCTTCGACCACCACATCAACCTCCGCCCGGGCCGGCTCTTCCCCGGGGTGAAGTCCCCGCTGGCCGGCGAGCCGGAGATCGACTTCGTCGTCGTCCGCGAGGGCACCGAGGGCCCGTACGTCGGCAACGGCGGCACCCTGCGCACCGGGACCGAGCACGAGGTGGCCACCGAGGTCAGCCTCAACACCGCGTACGGCATCGAGCGGGTCGTCCGGGACGCCTACCGGCGGGCCCAGGCGCGGCCGCGCAAGAAGCTCACCCTGGTCCACAAGAACAACGTGCTGGTCCACGCCGGCCACCTGTGGACGCGGATCTTCGAGCAGGTCGGCCGGGAGTTCCCCGAGGTCACCACCGACTACCTGCACGTCGACGCCGCGACCATCTTCTTCGTCACCCAGCCCGAGCGGTTCGACGTCATCGTCACCGACAACCTGTTCGGCGACATCCTGACCGACCTGGCCGCCGCCGTCACCGGTGGTATCGGCCTGGCCGCCAGCGGCAACATCAACCCCGGCGGGGAGTTCCCGTCGATGTTCGAGCCCGTGCACGGCTCGGCCCCGGACATCGCGGGCCAGGGCAAGGCCGACCCGACCGCCACCGTGCTCTCGGTCGCCATGCTGCTGGACCACCTCGGCTTCGCCGCCGAGGCCGCCGCGGTGGAGACCGCGGTCGCCGCGGACCTCGCCGAGCGCTCGGGCACCCGGACCACGTCCCAGGTCGGCGACGCGCTCGCCGCCCGAGTATCCGGCTGACGGGCCGGAACCGACATGTGCCGTTCCGGCTGACACGAGCCGGAACCGACAAGCGGTGTTCCGGCTGACAGGGCCGGAGCGCACACGCGCATAACCGCAGCTTGCAGCTTCCCAAGGAGCTCGCAACTGTTCGGCACGGCCCTCTGGATGCGAGTATCGACAGTGGGCCGTGCCGTTGTGCGTCCGTTTCGGGGCCGTTGTGCCGAAACGTTCACCTGCGGAGGCGGCCCGGACCAACCCCACGGTGAAGGACACACAGCCATGAGCACGCCCACCCAGGCGCCCATCACGTTCGACCTCAAGCCCTCCGCCCACCCGCTGTCCGCCGCGGAGCGCGAGGCCCGGCTGGTCAACCCCGGCTTCGGACGCATCTTCACCGACCACATGGTCACCATCCGCTGGACCGAGGGCCGGGGCTGGCACGACGCGCAGCTGCAGCCGTACGCGCCGATCGAGATCGACCCGGCCAACATGACGCTCCACTACGGCCAGGCGATCTTCGAGGGCCTCAAGGCCTAC
The DNA here is from genome assembly GCF_044747365.1 of Kitasatospora sp. NPDC090091. NCBI lineage: Bacteria > Bacillati > Actinomycetota > Actinomycetes > Kitasatosporales > Streptomycetaceae > Kitasatospora > Kitasatospora sp. NPDC090091. The sequence continues at coordinate 3,047 of NZ_JBIVDY010000005.1, read as the reverse complement.
CGTCAGACCGACGGCTCGATCGCGACCTTCCGCCCGGAGGCCAACGCCGAGCGCTTCCAGGCCTCCGCCCGCCGCCTGGCCATGCCGGAGCTGCCGGTCGAGGCCTTCGTCGAGGCAGTCGAGCTGCTGGTCCAGCAGGAGCAGAACTGGGTGCCGAACGAGCCGGAGCAGAGCCTCTACCTGCGCCCGTTCATGTTCGCGACCGAGGTCGGCCTGGGTGTCCGCCCGTCCAACTCCTACCTCTTCATGCTGATCGCCTCGCCGGCCGGCGCCTACTTCCCCGGTGGCGTCAAGCCGGTCTCGGTCTGGCTGTCCGAGGACTACGTCCGGGCCGCGCCCGGCGGCACCGGCGCCGCCAAGTGCGCCGGCAACTACGCCGCCTCGCTGGTCGCCCAGGCCGAGGCCGCCGCCAAGGGCTGCGACCAGGTGGTCTGGCTCGACGCCGCCGAGCACCGGTGGGTCGAGGAGATGGGCGGCATGAACCTCTACTTCGTCTTCGGCGAGGGCAAGGACGCGAAGATCGTCACCCCCGCGCTCTCCGGCGCGCTGCTCCCCGGCATCACCCGCGCCTCGCTGCTGCAGCTCGCCACCGACCTCGGCTACGCGGTCGAGGAGCGGAAGATCTCCACCGAGGAGTGGAAGCAGGGCAACGCGGACGGCACCCTCACCGAGGTCTTCGCCTGCGGCACCGCCGCCGTCATCACCCCGGTCGGCTCGGTCAAGTCCGAGGGCGGCGACTGGACCGTCGGCGCCGGTGAGCCCGGCCCGGTCACCATGGAGCTCCGGAAGGCGCTGCTCGCCATCCAGGGCGGCCAGGCCCCCGACACCCACGGCTGGCTGCACAAGATCGTCTGATCCCGGACCGCCTCCGGCCCGCGCCGTTTCGGATACCGAGACGGCCGGGCCGGATTCCGGATCGCTGTGCCAGACTGCGAGCGTGTCCTCGCTTTCGCTGATTATTGGCAGCAGGCGCGCCGGTCCGCAGTGACCGCTCCGCAGTACCCGATGCGGAGCGACCACCAGCGTCCAGACCCGCGCGCAGACCTCTCGCACCCGCGAGGGGTCTTTTTGTTTCCCCCGGACCGGCCGGGAGCCCCCACAAGGGGCCCAGGGACACCGGGGCCGCGCGCGGGATGCTGGACAGTGGAGCCGGGACTCGCAATCCGGCAGAGCAGTACCCAACCTCCCCGAACGGAGAACCAGGGCCATGACCGAGGTCAGCCGTACCGACGACGGCTTCCACGTGTTCGACACCACCCTGCGCGACGGCGCGCAGCGGGAGGGCATCAACCTGACGGTGGCCGACAAGCTGGCCATCGCCCGGCACCTGGACGAGTTCGGGGTCGGCTTCATCGAGGGCGGCTGGCCCGGCGCCAACCCCCGCGACACCGAGTTCTTCGCCCGGGCCGCGGACGAGCTGGACCTCCGGCACGCCCAGCTGGTCGCCTTCGGCGCCACCCGCCGGGCGGGCGGCCGGGCGGCCGACGACCCGCAGCTGGCCGCCCTGGTCAACTCGGGCGCACCGGTCGTCACCCTGGTCGCCAAGTCCCACGACCGGCACGTCGAGCTGGCGCTGCGCACCACCCTGGACGAGAACCTGGAGATGGTCCGGGACAGCGTGGCGTACCTGCGTTCCCGGGGCCGCCGGGTCTTCATCGACTGCGAGCACTTCTTCGACGGCTACAAGGCCAACCGCGGCTACGCCCTCGCGGTGGTCCGCGCCGCGCACGAGGCCGGCGCGGACGTCGTCGTGCTCTGCGACACCAACGGCGGGATGCTGCCGGCAGGCGTGCGCGACATCGTCGCCGACGTGCTGGCCGAGACCGGCGCCCGGCTCGGCATCCACGCCCAGGACGACACCGGCTGCGCGGTGGCCAACACCCTGGCCGCCGTGGACGCCGGCGCCACGCACGTCCAGTGCACCGCCAACGGCTACGGCGAGCGGGTCGGCAACGCCAACCTCTTCCCGGTGGTCGGCGCGCTGGAGATCAAGTACGACCGCCGGGTGCTGCCGGCCGGCAGCCTCGCCGAGATGACCCGGATCTCGCACGCCATCGCCGAGCTGGTCAACCTGACCCCCTCCACCCACCAGCCGTACGTCGGCCACTCCGCCTTCGCGCACAAGGCCGGCCTGCACGCCTCCGCGATCAAGGTCGACCCGGACCTCTACCAGCACATCGACCCGGAGACGGTCGGCAACACCATGCGGATGCTGGTCTCCGACATGGCGGGCCGCGCCTCGGTCGAGCTCAAGGGCAAGGAGCTCGGCTACGACCTCTCCACCGACCGCGACCTCGCCGGCCGGGTGGTCGCCAAGGTCAAGGAGCAGGAGAACCTCGGCTACACCTACGAGTCTGCCGACGCCTCCTTCGAGCTGCTGCTCCGCGACGAGGTGCGCGGCAGCCGCGAGCGCTTCTACGCCCTGGAGTCCTGGCGGACCATCAGCGAGCAGGGCCCCCAGGGCTTCACCGGCAACGAGGCGACCGTCAAGCTCTGGGCCAAGGGCGAGCGGCGGATCGCCACCGGTGAGGGCAACGGCCCGGTCGACGCGCTGGACAAGGCGCTGCGCACCGCGCTGGACCGGATCTACCCGCAGCTGGCCAAGCTGGAGCTGGTGGACTACAAGGTCCGCATCCTGGAGGGCCAGCACGGCACCGGCTCCAAGACCCGGGTGCTGATCGAGTCCACCGACGGCACCGCGGCCTGGTCCACCGTCGGGGTGGCCGACAACGTGGTCGCCGCCTCCTGGCTGGCCCTGGAGGACGCCTACACCTACGGCCTGCTGCGGGCCGGGCTGGAGCCCTCCGAGTAGGGCGCTGAACGCCCGGCGGCCCACGGACTCCCGGACGGGGGCCGTGGGCCGCATCGGTTCCGCGGGGACCCGCGGCGCCTCCCGGCCGCCCAGGTCCTGTCTTCAGACTCCCGTCGTCCGGCCGGAGTCTGAAGACAGGACCTAGCGCAGGCGGGCGAGGAGGGCGTGTTCGACGAGGGTGATGAGGGCGCTCTTGGCGCTGTCCCGTCGGCGGGCGTCGAGGGTGACGATGGGG